>NZ_JBITWL010000011.1:0-155942 GCF_044543825.1 Gordonia sp. NPDC062954
CATCAGCATCACGGGAGGCCCGCCTACTCTGGCGGAGCCACACGGGTGGGGAATTTAGGTGAGCATCAGTGGGGAATTTCGATGAGCGCCGTCACGTTCACCCAGACCGCGCATCGGGCGAATCCGCCGGACGATTGGAAGACGGCGTCGATCCTCTGATGTCGTACCCGACTGGTGAACACCAGCGACGCAGAGTATCTCGCGGACGTCGGATCATGACGGGTGAGCGGGACACGGGTCTGGCTGCGCAGCGTGTTGTGGCTGTCGTACCAGGACGCCCCACTGTTGACCTCGCGGTCCGAGGTCAGCACCACGGTGATGCGGTCACCGGCACCCGGGTGGCGCGGGGATGCTTGGGCGTGCGGCGAACCGACGGTGATCGCGACGCCCGGGCCGATGACGAGCCCGATGCAGACCAGTGCACCGACGGCCAGTGAATGTGTGCGGCTCATGGTGATTGGACGCATCAGGGGTGCGATCGGTTCCACCGACGACGATGCCCCTCCTCGAGAACCGAGGAGGGGCATCGTCGGGGCTGCAGATAGGTCTATCTGCTTCTGAGGGCCGGATCGGCCGTCAGCAGGTCAACGCGAGAACATCAGCGCACGTTTGACCTCTTGGATTGCCTGGGTGACCTGGATGCCGCGGGGGCACGCCTCGGTGCAGTTGAAGGTGGTCCGGCAGCGCCACACACCATCCATGTCGTTGAGGATGTCGAGACGCTCGACCGCACCCTCATCGCGGCTGTCGAAGATGAAACGATGCGCGTTGACGATGGCGGCGGGACCGAAGTAGCTTCCCTCGTTCCAGAACACCGGGCAGCTGGTGGTGCAGCAGGCGCACAGGATGCACTTGGTGGTGTCGTCGAAGCGGGCACGGTCGGCCTGGCTCTGGATACGTTCCCGGGTCGGCTCGTTGCCCGACGCGATGAGGAACGGCTTGATCGCGCGGTAGGCATCGAAGAACGGCTCCATGTTCACCACGAGATCCTTCTCGACCGGCAGGCCCTTGATGGGCTCGACGGTGATGGTGAGCTCCTTGGATGTGTCCTTCGGGAGCATGTCCTTCATCAGCAACTTGCAGGCCAGGCGGTTGACGCCGTTGATGCGCATCGCGTCGGACCCGCACACGCCGTGGGCGCAGCTGCGTCGGAACGTCAGGGTGCCGTCCAGGTAACCCTTCACGTACAGCAGCAGGTTGAGCAACCGGTCGGTCGGCAGCGCCGGCACCCGAAAGCTCTCGAATCCCTGCGCGTCCGGGTTCTCCGGATTGAACCGGTAGATCTTCAACGTGACCATGGTGGCCTCGTCGGGCACCGGGGGCAGCGGCGGCTCGTCGGCGGATGGGGTGGGGTTCTCCATGATCGCTGTCATCAGTACTTACGCTCCATCGGCTCGTAGCGGGTCTGCACGACGGGCTTGTAGTCCAGCTCGATGTCCGCGAGAAGGCCCTCGCCCTTCTTGTACGCCATGGTGTGGCGCATGTAGTTGGTGTCGTCGCGGTCGGGGTAGTCCTCGCGGGCGTGACCGCCGCGTGACTCCTTGCGATTGAGCGCGCCGACCACGGTGACCTCGGCCATCTCCAAAAGGAAGCCGAGCTCGATCGCCTCGAGTAGGTCGCTGTTGAAGCGCTTGCCCTTGTCGTGCACGCGGATGTGGTTGTAGCGCTCCTTCAGTGCGTGCACGTCGGTGAGTGCCTGCTTGAGCGTCTCCTCGGTACGGAACACCGACGCGTTGTTGTCCATCGTCACCTGCAACTCGGTGCGGATGTCGGCGACGCGCTCATGGCCGCGTTCGCTGAGCAGCACCTCGAGCCAGTCGTCGACCATCTTGGTCGGCGTCTCGGGCAGTTCGATGAAGTCGGCCGACGTGGCGTAGTCGGCGGCGGCGATACCGGCCCGCCGGCCGAACACATTGATGTCGAGCAGCGAGTTGGTGCCCAGCCGGTTCGCGCCGTGCACCGACACACAGGCGCACTCGCCGGCCGCGTAGAGGCCGTGCACCACGGTGTCGTTGTCGCGCAGCACCTGACCCTCGATGTTGGTCGGGATGCCACCCATAACGTAGTGGCAGGTCGGGTACACCGGGACGTACTCGGTGACCGGGTCGACACCGAGGTAGGTGCGGGCGAACTCGGTGATGTCGGGCAGCTTCTCGTTGAGGACGTCCTCGCCGAGGTGGGTGACGTCGATGTAGACGTAGTCCTTGTTGGGCCCGGCGCCGCGGCCCTCGAGCACCTCGAGCACCATCGATCGAGCGACGATGTCGCGGGGTGCGAGGTCCTTGATGGTGGGGGCGTAGCGCTCCATGAAGCGTTCGCCGTCGGCGTTGCGCAGGATGCCACCCTCACCACGCACGGCCTCCGAGATCAGGATGCCGAGTCCGGCCAGGCCGGTCGGGTGGAACTGATGGAACTCCATGTCCTCCAGCGGCAATCCCTTGCGGAAGACGATGCCCATGCCGTCGCCGGTGAGCGTGTGGGCGTTGGAGGTGGTCTTGTACATCCGGCCCGAGCCGCCGGTGGCGAACACGATTGACTTGGCGTGGAAGACGTGGATCTCGCCGGTGGCCAACTCATAGGCGACCACACCATTGGCCACCATCTCGCCGTCTTCGTTTTCACCGAGGCAGATGTCGAGCGCGTAGAACTCGTTGAAGAATTCGACGTCGTGCTTGACGCAGTTCTGATACAGCGTCTGCAGGATCATGTGGCCGGTGCGGTCGGCGGCGTAGCAGGCACGTCGCACCGGCGACTTGCCGTGATCTCGGGTGTGTCCGCCGAATCGGCGCTGATCGATCTTGCCCTCGGGGGTGCGGTTGAACGGCAGCCCCATCTTCTCCAGATCCAGGACCGCGTCGATGGCTTCCTTGGCCATCACCTCGACGGCGTCCTGATCGGCGAGGTAGTCACCACCCTTGACGGTGTCGAAGGTGTGCCACTCCCAGTTGTCCTCTTCGACGTTCGCCAGCGCGGCGCACATGCCACCCTGTGCTGCGCCGGTGTGGCTGCGGGTGGGGTAGAGCTTGGTCAGCACCGCTGTCCGCGCACGTGGCGCGGATTCGATGGCGGCGCGCATGCCGGCCCCGCCGGCACCCACGATGACTACGTCGTAGCGATGTTCCTGCATCAGTTTCGTCAGTCTCCTCAGCCGACGCTGTTCACGTCGAAGGTCAGCAGTGCGTAGGTGCCGAGCACCAGCACCAGGATCATCGAGATGCCCAGCAGGACGTTCAGCCAGAACCGGGTGGAGTCCTTGCGTGAGTAGTCGGCGATGACGGTGCGGACGCCGTTGCCGCCGTGCAGCTGGGCCAGCCACAACATGCTGAGATCCCAGATCTGCCAGAAGGGTTCCTTCCAACGCGCGGCGACGAACGAGGCGTCGATGCGGTGCACGCCGTCGTCCCAGGCGAGCATGATGAACATGTGACCGATGGTCAGGATGATCAGCGCGAGCCCGGAGAAACGCATGAACAGCCACGCGTACTTCTCGAAGTTCCCACCTTTGCGCATCCGCGGTGCGCGGGGATTGTCCAGGCTTGCCGGACGGTCGTAGTCGGTGCCCAGCGTCTTCGCGGCACCCGGAGTTGCTTGCGATGCAGTCATCAGGTGCCTCCTAGAACGAGTGGGTGATCAGGATCTGCAGCAGACGGACCGCACCCGCGCCGAAGACTATGACGAACAGGGTCAGGATCACCCACAGCATCTGCCGCTGATACTTGGGGCCCTTGGACCAGAAGTCGACCAAGATGATCCGCACACCGTTGAACGCGTGGTAGACCACACACGCGACCAGCGCGATCTCCATGAGTCCGATGATCGGCGTCTTGTACGTCTCGATGATCTCGGAGTACTTGTTGGGATCGATGCGGATGACCGCGGTGTCCAGTACATGGACGAAGAGGAAGAAGAAGATGGTGACACCGGTGATGCGGTGCAGCACCCACGACCACATGCCTGGGTCGCCTCGATACAGGGAGCGTTTGCGCACCGGCTCTGGTGCTACCTCGGTGGGGGTGCTCATCGCGAAATTGGCCTCCAACAGCGTCGATGGATGTGCCGAGTCGGCATTATCAGGCTCGGCCGTGGACCCATGCATGAGACTCTAAACCTATGCTGAGGCCGGGCGTAAATTGCCCGAACAGATTTGGGCGACAACTGATCTCGAATTAGGTATGCCTTACCAAGGTTATTGGTCGTATCCGGGGTCACATCTTGCTCGCCCGTACCGATTGTGAGGAGCCTGTCGTGTCTGTCGACGTGGACTGGAAACTGTTGCGGGACAACGCTGAAGCCATGATCGAACGGGCGTATGCGCCATACTCCGGCTTCCCGGTGGGTGCGGCCGGCCTGACATCTGACGGACGTGTGGTGCTGGGCTGCAATGTGGAAAATGTCTCATATGGTCTCGGCATCTGCGCCGAGGTCGCCCTGGTCGCGCACCTGGTCGCGACCGGTCGACAGCCGCTGGTCGCGGTGGCGGTGTGCGATGCCCGCGGGGCGATCCTGATGCCGTGCGGACGCTGTCGGCAGGTATTGCTCGAACACGGCGGGTCCGTGCTGCTGGTGGACCATCCCAGCGGGCCGCGGCGCCTGGCAGAGCTGTTGCCCGATGCGTTCGGGCCCGAGGATCTGGAGGCGGCGCGATGAGTGACCAGGACGTCACGACCGAATCGTGGCCCGAGGACGCAGAGGTCATCGACACGATCTCGGTGATCCGGACCAAACGTGACGGTGGGGAGTTGTCCGACGCCCAGATCGACTGGGTCATCGATCGCTACGCCGCGGAGCACCGCGACGTCGTTGACGAACAGATGTCGGCGTTGTTGATGGCGATCCTGATCCGGGGTATGTCGCGCCGCGAGATCGCCCGCTGGACCCAGGCGATGGTCGACACCGGGCGCCGGATGGATTTCACCAGGCTGCGCCGCGACGGCCAGCAGCTGACCACCGTCGACAAGCACTCCACCGGCGGGGTGGGGGACAAGATCACATTGCCGTTGGCGCCACTGGTGGCGTCCTACGGTGTGGCGGTTCCGCAACTGTCTGGGCGTGGGCTCGGCCACACCGGCGGCACGCTGGACAAGCTGGAGTCGATCGCGGGCTGGCGTGCCGATGTCGGTCCAGACGAGATGGTCGATCAGCTCGAGCGGGTCGGTGCGGTGATCTGCGCGGCGGGCCGTGATCTGGCACCGGCCGATCGCCGGCTCTACGCGCTTCGTGATGTCACCGCGACGGTGGAGTCGATTCCGCTGCTGGCGAGTTCGATCATGTCGAAGAAGATCGCCGAGGGCACCGGTGCGCTGATCCTGGACGTCAAGTTCGGCAGCGGGGCCTTTCTGAAGACCGAGCAGCTCAGCAGGGAACTGGCCGAGACGATGGTCGAGCTCGGTGAATCGGCCGGGGTCACCACCCGCGCGCTGCTCACCGACATGAACACGCCGTTGGGGCTGACCGCGGGCAATGCGCTCGAGGTGGCCGAGTCGGTCGAGGTGCTCGCGGGTGGCGGCCCGGATGATGTGGTGCAGCTGACTGTGGCGCTCGCCAGGGAGATGCTCGACGCGGCGGGGCTCGGCGAGGTGGACCCGGCGGTCAACCTCGCCAACGGCAAGGCCATGGATGTGTGGCGGGCGATGGTGGCCGCCCAGGGCGGCGACCCGGATGCGCCGCTGCCGGTCGCCGACCACACCGACACCGTCACGGCCGAGCACTCGGGCGTGGTCGTCGGTCTCGACGCCTGGGATGTCGGGATCGCGGCGTGGCGTCTCGGAGCGGGACGTGCGGTGCCGGGTGCGGCCGTGCAGGCCGAGGCGGGCGTCACCATCCACGCCAAGCCCGGGGATCGGGTGCGTCGGGGCGATCCGCTGTTCACTCTGCACACGCAGACCGCCGAACGGTTCGCGCCGGCGCGGGCCGCGTTGCGCGCCGCGGTCACGGTGGGCGACGCGCCGGGCGAGCCCGCGCCCCTGATCGTCGATCGCGTTACCGTCGGTGCATGACGACCGCGCAAGTGCCCGCTTCGAATCGGGCGACCGACCTCGGGCCGGGACGGCCGCTGGATCTGCCCAACATCAGGCTGGCCCCGAAGGTGCTGCTGCACGACCATCTCGACGGCGGTCTACGACCGAGCACGGTGCTCGAATTGGCGCGGGAAACCGGCTATGGCGAGCTGCCGGCCGACGATCCGGACGAACTCGCCGAATGGTTTCGCGACGCGGCCGACAGCGGCTCACTGGAGCGCTATCTGGAAACGTTCGCGCACACAGTCGCCGTGATGCAGACGCCCGCCGCGCTGACCCGGGTGGCCCGCGAGTGCGTCGAGGACCTCGCGGCCGACGGGGTGGTGTATGCCGAGGTGCGCTATGCGCCCGAACAACACCTCGAACAGGGTTTGACGCTCGACGAGGTGGTCCAGGCAGTACTCGACGGATTCGCGGCAGGTGAGCGGGAAGCGGCCGAGGCGGGACGCCCGATCATCGTGCGATGCCTGGTCACCGCGATGCGTCATGCCGCGCGGTCGCGCGAGATCGCGGAGTTGGCGGTGCGTTTCCGCGACGCCGGCGTCGCGGGTTTCGACATCGCCGGGGCCGAGGCGGGCAATCCGCCGACGCGGCATCTCGATGCGTTCGAGTTCATGCGGGCCAACAACGCTCCGTTCACCATTCACGCCGGCGAGGCGTTCGGTCTGCCGTCGATCCATGAAGCGATCGCGTTCTGCGGTACCGACAGGCTCGGTCATGGTGTGCGGGTCATCGACGACATCGTGCTGCCTCCTGGTGCGGACCTCACCGCCGAGAGCTTCACCGGTGCCGAGCTCGGGCAAGTTGCCGACATCGTCCGCGACAAACGCATCCCATTGGAGTTGTGTCCCAGCTCCAATGTGCAGACCGGAGCTGTCGCCTCGATGGCCGATCATCCGTTCAACGTGCTGGCCCGCCTTCGTTTCCGGGTCACGGTGAACACCGACAACCGGTTGATGAGCGACACCACGATGAGCAAGGAGTTCTTGCGGCTCGCGGAGCAGTTCGGCTACGGCTGGGCCGATTTCGAACGGTTCACGGTCAACGCGATGAAGTCGGCGTTCATCCACTTCGACGAACGACTCGCGCTGATCGACGACGTGATCAAGCCGGGGTATGCGGTCCTGCTGGGTTGACCCTTCGTGACGCTCGCAAGCTCGCTCCTCAGGGATTGGGGTGGGCATCTGCTCCCTGAGGAGACCCGGAGCGCTGTAACTCTTCGGGAGGTTGTGAACGGCGTGGTGCCGGTCAACAGGTGAGGGCCTCCGGTATCGATGTGGTTACCACACACACGCCGATCACCAAGAGGCCCTCATGACCCACCGTAATGCCTTTCTCACCGAACGTGGCCGTCTGTCCCTGGCTCAGTGCGTCGTCGACCAGGGTTGGCCTCTACGACGGGCCGCCGAACGGTTCAACTGCTCACCGGCCACGGCCAAGAAGTGGGCCGACCGCTACCGGCAGACCGGTGAGGCCGGCATGGCAGATCGGTCCAGCCGCCCCCACCGGTCACCCCATCAGCTCCCGGTGCGCCGGGAACGTCGAATCATCAAGTTGCGGTTCCTGCGTCGCTGGGGCGCTGCACGAATCGCTGCGCACCTGCGGCTAGCAAAATCGACCGTTGAGGCGGTGTTGCGCCGGTATCGGATGCCGCTGTTGCGTCACCTCGACCAGGCCACCGGACTTCCGGTACGCCGGACACCGCCACGACGCTACGAACACGACGCTCCCGGCGACCTGATCCACATCGACATCAAGAAACTCGGCCGCATCCCCGAAGGCGGCGGCCACCGCAAACTCGGGCGCACGATCGGCAACCGGCACAACAAGAAACACCGCCCGGGGTACGCGTATCTGCACCACGCCGTCGATGACCATTCCCGGCTGGCATACTCCGAGATCCTCACCGACGAACGCAAAGAGACCGCCGCGCAGTTCTGGGACCGCGCCCACGCCTTCTTCAGCCAACATGGGATCACTGTGAGACGAGTGATGACCGACAACGGCGCCTGTTACCGCTCAAAGGTTTTCGCAGAATCCCTCGGCGCCGAGATCAAGCACAAGAAGACCCGTCCCTACCGTCCGCAAACCAACGGCAAGGTCGAACGATTCAACCGCACCCTGGCCTCGGAATGGGCCTACGCCGAGTTCTACAGCTCAGAGACCGCCCGCGCAGCCACCTACGACGACTGGCTACACCACTACAATCACCACCGAGCCCACACCGGCATCGGCGGACTCACCCCGATCGAACGCCTACACGTTCACAACCTGCCCGGGTCTTACAGCTAGCGCTAGCGGAGGGTCGTCACGAAGGGTCGCTCAGCCCTTCTTGACCAGACGGCCCTCGAAGTCGTGCACCAGGGCGCGCCATGCCTCCGACTCGTTCTCGAACGGGGGGCTCGGCGCCATCCGCTTGGGATCCGGGTTGATGGCGTAGTCCACGAACCATCCCAGCGGGGTGGTCGATCCGAGGGCTTCGCTCACCGAGTCGTCGTCGGCGTAGTCGGCCGCGTCGGAGAGCAACTCCACTGCGAGGTCGAGTTGGTTGCGGTCCATCCGGCGCGGTCCGTCGGCGATGTCGTCGGCGAGACCGGGCAGCACGTAGACGTTGTCGTCGATGACGTCGAACTCCAGCGACCCGTCAGTGGCTCCAGTGCGCACATCCTCGAACGTCGACAGGTCAGCGAGGTCGTGATCATCGGAGTCCGCGAGGAATCGGCTCAGCGAACGCGGCGAGGTGAAGACGAAAATCTTGCCGTTCGCCCCGAGGAAGACCGGGTCATCGCCGAGATAGCAACGCAGCGAGAGATATTCGTCGGCGTCGGTGACGATCCGGATCGGGTCGATGCCGACGCCTGCCCAGAAGTCGTCGTCGATCTCATCGTCGCTGTCGACCTCGTCGTCGGCATTCTCGGCACTGTCGTCGTCGGACTCGTCGCTGTCGTCGGACTCGACGGTGTCGTCGCCGTTGGTGCTCTCGACGAGATCCAGGTCATCATCGTCGGGTTCGTCTTCGTCCTCGGCGGACGCGGCAGCTTCGAGTTCGGCTTCGGCGGTCTCGACCGCGGACCGGTCGACCTTCGGGGTCGTGATGACATCGTCGATGGCGTCGATGACGTCGTCCCAATGCTTGGCGATGAGCCGACCGATGCGAACCCACAGATCCACGCCTTCGCGACCCTCGAAGTTGCGGGTTCCAGTGGTCACCGCACCCAGGATCGGGTTGCCGTTGAAGAACTTGGTGATGATGGTGAGTTCGCAGACCTCGCCGAGGATGCGAACGATCTCGAGCGCATCCTCCAGCTCCGCGATGACCTCGGGATTGGGATCCTCGGCAGCCAGTTCCGGCACACCGACGAGGTCGTAGCTGTGCCGGTCGTCGGGAACGAGTTCGTCGGCCTGCAGGCCCGCGACGGTCTCCCACGCCGGGTGGTCGACGAGGTCGTTGTCGTCGTCGGTGCGGATGAAGGCGGCCAGTTCGGCGACACCGGGGAATCCGTAGAGGTCCTCGTCGAGTCCGAGGAAGGCCTCCCACTCGTCGTCGCCCTCGCGCCACCGGGGTGCCCAGAGGGTGAAACTGTTTCCGTCGGTGAGTCCGAGCTCGATGGGGACAATGTCTCCGGCCATGAGGACACAGCGTACTGATCGGACCTGTGAACTCCGGTAGCGGCCCCGCGACGGTCCGGTGAACGGCCGGAGCGCGAGCGGTCGCCGGGCCGGGGTCGTCGATGTGGTCAGTGCGCGAGGTCCGGCCACCCGGGCTTCCGCCCGGCCGACCACGGTCGAGTGGGCGCCGTTTCGTATCGAGTGGGCGTATGAGCCAGATCAGCGTGGACGGAAGAAGCCCTGGAAACCCTGGCCGGCGTTCGTCGTGCGTAGCGGCGACGTCTGGACGGGGTCTCCGGCCTCGACGAGTTGGTTGTTGCCCACGTACATCGCCACATGGCCGTCCCAGACGGCCAGGTCACCGGGTTGCAGTTCGGACTGGCCGACCGCGACACCGGCCATGTCCTGATCTTGGGCGAGGCGGGGGAGTTCGACGCCGGCCTGACGATAGGCCCACTGGGTGAAACCGCTGCAGTCGAAACCGTCCGGTGTGGTGCCACCCCAGACATAGGGGACGCCGCGTTGACTCAAAGCGGCGCGCACCGCCTTCGCTGCTCGTTCGTTCGGGGCGTGTGCGATCGATCCGTCCGGCAATCGGATGGCCACCCCGGTGCCGTCGTTGGCGGACGGCGACGGCACCGAAGCCGGGGCCTCGGTCCGACCGATCGCCATCATCCGGTCAGTGTCGGATCGGAGGTCGGACTGTGTGCGCGCGACGATCTGCATGCCGCGCTGGACGTGGTCGAGTGCCACCGGCAGGATCATCGCGATGCCCTGTGGACTGAACAGCGCGGGTCCGAGCGCCGCGGCCAGCGACTGGAAGGAGTCGATCAACGCATTCAGCTGATCGGCGGCAACCTTCACCTTCGCGCCGGCCTGCTCGATGAGCTCGGCGATCTCGGCGCTGTCATCAGTGGTCTCGATCATCGTTCGATGTGTCCGATGAGCCGCGTCGACGGCACCGTCGGCGCCCGTGCCCAACCAATCGGTGGCGACCCGGTTGGTGGCCGCGACCGATTCCCGGCGCGTGTGGTCGAGTGACCCCACCGAACTGCGCAGCCGATCAGCCGGGTTGTCGGGCGGCAGGATGCCGGTGCCGAGGGCGGTGATCATGATGCGTAGCGGCTCGATGATGATCTCGATGGTCAGCATCAGAGATACAGCCCCTCCGTGTGATTCCCGATGTTTCGCGGCTTGTCGGTGGGTGGCCGCGACAACCAATGGCCGGCTCGAGCGTCGGCGTCGAGGTAGACGGTCGCGGCGCTGTCGGTGATGTCGCCCTGCTCGCCGTGACGCGTTGCCAACGTGTCGAGGCGACGCGCGCGGGTGTCGAGTGTGTAGGCGGCCGCGACCAGGAAATCGGCGCCGATGACGCCGAACGTGTCGGTGAGGTCGCCCACCTCGCCTCGCTGGGCGTTCGCGTGCGCTCGCACCACGTCGGCCGCGGTGTGCTGGTCTCGGGCGTAGTCGGCCAACGAGGGGGTATGGACGGAGACATCGGTCATGTTTGTTGGACGCACGGATACCGCTTTCGGTTCCACCCGAGTCCCGGACACACCATTAAGGTGATCGTCATGCAGGTACAGATCGTCGACCATCCATTGGCGGCCGCTCGACTGACCACGATGCGCGACAAGACCACCGACAACGCGGCGTTCCGCGGAGCGTTGTCGGACCTGACCCAGATGCTGGTGTACGAGGCGCTGGCGGGGGCACCGAGCGTGACGGTACCCATCGAGACGCCGCTGACCGCCCACGAAGGATCGCGGCTGGCGACTCCTCCGCTGCTGGTACCGGTGTTGCGCGCCGGTCTCGGCATGGTGGAGCAGGCACACGCGATGGTGCCCGAGGCGCACGTCGGTTTCGTCGGGGTGGCGCGCGACGAGACCACCGCGCAACCGGTGCCGTATCTGGAATCACTGCCCGGCGACCTGTCGGGATTGCCGGTGTTCGTGCTCGATCCGATGCTGGCGACCGGCGGTTCGATGCTGCACACGATCGAGCTCTTGGTGGCGCGCCATGCCACCGATATCACCGCGGTGTGCGTGGTGGCGGCGCCAGAGGGGGTTGCCGCGCTGGAGAAATCCGGTCACCCGGTGCGTCTGGTGGTCGCTGCCGTCGACGACGGCCTCAACGACGTCGCCTACATCGTGCCCGGCCTCGGCGATGCCGGGGACCGCCAATTCGGGCCACGCTGACACCGGTCGACTGAGCGGTCCCGCGCGAACTGATCGGCGGGAGTGAGGTGAACGTTAGGAATTCCGCGACGTTCACCTCACACGGCAGTGCCCGAGCGCCGTGTCGGCTCAGGCGGCGACCGCCGCCCATCGCCCGGCCGCACGCCGCACCACCACATCATGCTCGAAACAAGTGCTGATCGTCGTCGAGGTCAGGGCCTCATCGACCGCTCCGGCGGCGATCACCTGGCCATCGCGCAGCAACATCGCGTGACTTGTGCTGGCCGGTAGATCTTCGAGGTGATGGGTGACCAGCACACTGGCCAGGCCGGGTACCTCGGAGCGGAGCTGGTCGATACCGGTCAGCAGCTTCTCGCGCGCCGCAAGATCCAGGCCGGTCGCAGGTTCGTCGAGCAGCAGCAACGCCGGGCGCGGCATCAGTGCCCGCGCGATGAGGGTCCGGCCCCGTTCGCCCTGACTCATCACCGGCCACAGCGATTCGCGGCGGGTGGTCATGCCCAGCAGCTCGAGAAGCTCGTCGGCGTGACGGTGCTCGTCGACGGTGTAGTCGTGCCGACGGTCGAGCTCGGGGGTGTTGGTCAGGCCGGTGAGCACCACCTCGTGGGCCGTGAGCGGTACGTCGATGCGCCAGCGCGGATCCACATGGCCGATGTGGGTGCGCAGTTGACGCATGTCCACCCGTCCCAACCGCCGACCCAGTACGTCGACGGTGCCGGCGGTGGGGTGGCCGCGGGCGCCGAGGATCGTCATCAGCGTCGACTTACCGGCCCCGTTCGGGCCGAGCAATGCCCAGTGCTCGCCATGCGCCACGCGCAGACTCACGTCGTGCAGCAGGGGGCGGCCCCCGCGGATCACATCGATGTTCGCGGCGTCGAGTAGTGGTTCGGGGGAGGACACCAGCCCACCGTAGCCAGGCGATCGATCCCGACTCAGCGCGGGAGGTCGGCGATGACGTCAACGGCGAGCGCATGCAACCGCGCGGATGTCGCGGCCACGTCGGACTCGCGCGGCTCGGCAACCAGTTCGAGGTAGTACTTGAGTTTGGGTTCGGTCCCGGAAGGCCGCACCATCACGCGTACTGAGGTCTCGGGATCGTTTGCGGCACCGGACAGTTCGACGGCATTGGTGTTTAGGTGATCCTGTCGGGTGGCGTAGTCGACGCTCGTGACGCTGATCCCGGCGAGGGTCGTCGGGGGATGTGTGCGCAGCCCCGCCATGATGTCGGCGATCCGGTCGAGGTCGGTGACCCGGATCGAGTGCTGGGTGGTCACATGAACTCCGTGTTCGACGAACAGTTCATGCAGCGCTGTCGCGAGATCGGAACCGGCGCTGACCCGTTCGTGGGTGAGTAGTGCCGCGACCACCGATGCGCTGATCCCGTCCTTGTCGCGCACGGCGACTGGATCGACACAGTGGCCGATGGCCTCCTCGTACGCGTAGAGCAGCGGTTCACCTGCGCGGACGAGCCATTTGAAGCCGGTGAGGGTCCTCGCGTACCGGGCGCCGGTAGCCTCGGCCACGGCCTGCAACAGTGACCCGGACACGATCGTGCCCGCCACGACGGGTGCGTCGAGATCGGTGGCCGCGAGCAGATGCCTGCCCAGCAGGGCGCCGGTTTCGTCGCCGGTGAGCATCCGCCAGCTGCCGCCGATACGAGCGCCGAGCGCGCATCGGTCGGCGTCGGGGTCCAACGCGATGGCGAGGTCGGCGTCGACGTCGGCGGCGAGTGCCAGGAGCCGATCGGAGGCCCCGGGTTCCTCGGGGTTGGGAAAACGCACGGTGGGGAAGTCGGGATCGGGTGCGAACTGCTCGGGCACCACCTCGACGTCGGTGAACCCGGCCCGGCGCAGAGCGGTGAGCGCCAGCGCGCCGCCCACACCGTGCATGGCCGTCAGCGCGATCCGAACCGGCGACCGTGGTACCCGTCCGAAGCGGTTCGTCAGCCGGGTCAGATACCGCTCGGTGTTGGCGGCCGCCCACGGATCATCGGCGGACACAGTCGTCCGGGGCACGGTGTTGGCCGGCGCGGCCGTCGCGATCAGCCGCTCGATCTGCGTGTCGTCTGGCGGGATCAGCTGGGCGCCACCGGACACGAAGACCTTGTACCCGTTGTCGGCCGGCGGATTGTGTGAGGCGGTCACCGCGATCGCCGCGGACGCACCGAGATCCCGGCAGCAGAACGCGATGAGTGGAGTGGGGGTGGTCCCCGGTAGCCGCACCACATCGAATCCCTGCGCCGCGAGCACCTCGGCGCAGGCATCTGCGAAGTCGGCCGACCCGTGGCGGGCATCGCGGCCCACCACTACCCTCGACCCGGCGTGCCCGCCGTCGATGAGCCAGCGTCCGAGCGCGACGGTCGTCCGCACGATTACTGCGACGTTCATCCCGGATGGCCCGGCCCGGACCGGTCCACGCAAGCCGGCGGTGCCGAAATGCAATGTGTGGGAGAACCGCTCGGTCAACTCGTCGGGTGTCAGCGCACGCAGCTCGGCGCGGGTGCGCGGATCGGGGTCGGCGGCGATCCAGGCCTGCGGATCTGATGTCGGCGGATCGGACGCCGCCTGTGGATCGGACACCCCCCGCGAATCCTGTGGATCAGGTACAGACATGGCGTGTCAGAGTTCGGCGATGATCGACGCCAGTAGCTCGCCCATCCGGGTCGCCGAGGCACGCCCCACCTCGAGTACCTCGGTGTGGCTGAGCGGTTCACCGGTGATGCCGGCAGCGAGGTTGGTCACCAGCGACATGCCCAGCACCTGCAGGCCCGCGGCACGCGCGGCGATCGTCTCGTGCACAGTGGACATCCCGACGAGATCGGCGCCCAGGGTGCGCAGCATCCGGATCTCGGCGGGCGTCTCGTAATGCGGACCGGGTAGCCCTGCATAGACACCGTCGGACAGTGACGGGTCGGTGCGTCGGGCGATCTCCCGCAATCGCGGCGCGTAGGCATCCACCAGGTCCACGAACTGCGCGCCCCGCATCGGAGACCGAGCGGTGAGATTGAGGTGATCGGCGATGAGGATCGGCTGACCGACCTTCATGTCGTCGCGTAGTCCGCCGGCCGCGTTGGTCAAGACGATGGTGTGCGCGCCTGCCGCTGCGGCGGTGCGCACGGGGTGGACCACGCGGGCCAGGTCGTGCCCCTCGTAGGCATGAACTCGGCCGAGCAGGATCAGCACGCGACGATCACCCACACGCACAGAGTGAACCGTTCCGCCGTGCCCCGCAGCCCGCGGTGCGCTGAAGCCGGGAATGGACGCCATCGGCACGCTCGCGATGGGGCGGCCGAAGGCGTCGGCGGCCGGGGCCCAGCCGGAACCGAGGACCACCGCGACGTCGTGGGCGGCGCAATCGGTCTCGGCGGCGATGGTCGCGGCCGCGGCGATTGCGGCCGCGTCGGCGTCGGCTGTGGGGTCCATGGCCCCAACCCTAGTGCCCGACGATAAAGTCCCTACATGCCGTTTCTCAGTTCTGTAGGCGATGTCACCGAGCTCTATCTGGGCACCGAAGGGGTCGAGCTCGACGAGTCGAACCCGGAGAACCGGTTCCGTCTCGACTGGCTGACGACGGTCGAGAACGCGCTCGCCGAGGTCGCCGCGGAACCGACCCGGCCGCTGATCATCACGGCCACCGGCAAGTACTTCACCAACGGACTCGACACCGACCACATCCTGGCCGAGCCCAAGGCGTTGCCCGACTACCTCGACCGCGTGCACGCGCTGTTCAGCACACTCCTCACGTTGCCGGTGCCGACCGTCGCCGCGATCAACGGTCACGCCTTCGGTGCCGGGGCGATGTTCGCCCTGTGCGCCGACCACCGTCTGATGCGCACCGAACGCGGGTTCTGGTCACTGCCCGAGGTCGCGCTGGGTATGCCGTTCCCGTTGGGGATGAGTTCGTTGCTGCGTACCCGCCTCGCCGATCCGGTGGCCACCGAGGCGATGCTGACCGCGCGGCGCTACTCGGGCGAACAGGCACGTGCCGGTGGCATCGTCGAGGAAGCCGTCGACATCGACTCCCTGCTCGCCCGGGCGCGGGAGGTGGCTGCCGAGCGTGCACCGTTGGCGGGCCCCAATCTCGGTGAGGTCAAACGCAACCTGCGTCAGCCACTGATCGCTGACCTGCAGATCGCGTATCCGCGGAGGGCACTGTGAGGTTCTCGCGATGGCCGTGAGCGAACGCGGAATCCGGCCGGCGGCGCCACGCGACGTCATCGACGCCTGGTGGGCCGCGCACCGCGACGACGTGGTGCGGTGGCGCCGGGAGATCCACGCCCACCCGGAGTTGTCCCGCCAGGAGGTCAACACCACCGAACTGGTGATGGCCGAGTTGACCGCGGCGGGTCTGACCCCGCGTCGACTACCGCTGGGCACCGGCGTGGTCTGCGACATCGGCGGGGACGAGATGCCGCGGGTCGCGCTGCGCGCGGACATGGACGCGCTGCCGATCACCGAGCACACCGGTCTGGCCTTCAGTTCCACCGTGGAGGGTGTGTGCCACGCCTGCGGACATGACGCCCACACGGCGATCCTGATCGGCGTCGCCAAGTTGTTGGCGACGGTCGACGACCTGCCGGTCGGTGTCCGACTGATCTTCCAGGCGGCCGAGGAGGTCATGCCCGGAGGTGCGCTCGACGCGGTGGCGGCCGGAGTGATGACCGGCGTGGGACGGATCTTCGCGCTGCACTGCGATCCGAAACTACCGGTCGGTTCGGTGGGGCTGCGGGCGGGCGCCCTCACCTCGGCGGCCGATCACATCGATCTGCAGCTGCATTCGGCCGGTGGGCACACCTCGCGGCCCCATCTGACGGGCGACCTCGTCTATGCGATGGGGACGGTGATCACCGGGCTACCCGGAATCCTGTCGCGGCGCCTGGATCCGCGGTCGGGCACCGTGATGGTGTGGGGTGCGGCGAATGCGGGCACTGCACCCAACGCCATCCCGCAGGAGGGGCGGCTGCTGGGTACGGTCCGGACCGGTGACCACGAGAGCTGGGCGCTGCTCGAACCACTGGTGCGCAGCGTGATCGGCGAGCTGCTGGCGCCGCTGGGGGTCCGCTACGACCTGTCCTATTTCCGAGGTGTGCCGCCTGTGGTGAACGACGAACAAGCGATCGCCGCGATGCGGGCCGCGGTGGCGCAGATCGGCCCCAACGCGGTCGCCGACACCCCTCAGTCACCCGGCGGGGAGGACTTCTCGTGGTACCTGGAACACGTACCGGGCGCGATGGGGCGGCTCGGCGTGTGGGATGGGATCAGCCCGCGTGTCGATCTGCACCAGCCCAATTTCGACCTCGACGAGCGTGCGCTGGAGATCGGGGTCCGCACGTTGGCGGGAATCGTGCTCGGCGACGTGTGATTCCGGGGGCGTCAAGGTTCCAGCGGACCCGGGCCCACGTTGCGTGACTCGCGTAGTCGGAGGTCCTGTACATAGTCGGCCGGAGCGCCGGCGATCTCGGCGGCCTCGGCCATCACCCCGAGGTATCGGGCCGACGGCAGGCCACCCTCGTAGGCGTCGAGGACGTAGAGCCAGGCCAGCACCGGGCCGTCGGCGGTGTCCACCCGCACCCGGATCTTGACGTGGATGCCCAGCTCCGAGCCTTCCCAGCGGTCGAGGTTCTCCTCGTCCTCCGGGGTGACGTCGTAGAGCACGATGAAAACCCTGGCATCGGGATCGTCGCGATCCTCGGTGACCGTGGCCAGCGAACCCTCCCAGCCGATGTCTCCGCCTCCGAAGGTCAGGCGCCAACCGTGTAGCCATCCGGTCCCCGCCATCGGGGAGTGCGGTGCTCGCTCGGCCATCTGCTCGGGGTGCATATTGGAGCCGTAGGCTGCGTAGATGGGCATTTAGGTCTCTGACCTGCACTTTCTCCGCGTGGCGGACGCGTGGGCGATCCGCGCGATCATTGAAAACGTCTCAACTCCCGATTGATCGTATTACGCAGGCGGACCCGATACGTCCGCGAGATGTGACGTGTGCCCGGATGGCGCGGGCGCGGTGGGCGGACCGCGGGCACCGGGGACTAGGTTGGTAGGCGGTACGGCGGCGAACAGGAGTGACTTGTGACCAAGATCGTGATCATCGGCGGCGGACCCGCGGGCTACGAGGCCGCGTTGGCGGCGGCCGCGTACGGTGCCGACATCACGGTGATCGATTCCGACGGTGTCGGCGGCGCGTGTGTGCTCTGGGATTGCGTTCCGTCGAAGACGTTCATCGCCTCGACGGGCATCCGAACCGAGGTGCGCCGTGCGGTCGATCTGGGGATCAACCTGAGCACCGACGATGCGTTGGTGACGCTGCCGCAGATCCATCAACGGGTGCGTGATCTCGCCTTTGCCCAATCCGCCGACATCCGGTCCCGGCTGATCAGCGAGGGGGTGAAGCTGGTGTCGGCGCGGGCAGCGCTGGAGGAACGTCAGATCGGGGTCTCCACCCATGGTGTCGTGGCGACGCTGCCCGACGGTTCGACCGAACGCTACGAGGGCGACGTGGTGCTGGTGGCGACCGGTGCCTCGCCGCGCATCCTGCCCGACGCCCAGCCGGACGGTGAGCGCATCCTGACCTGGCGTCAGCTCTACGATCTCGAACAGCTACCCGAACATCTCGTCGTGATCGGGTCGGGTGTGACCGGTGCCGAGTTCGTGCACGCCTACACCGAATTAGGCGTCAGGGTGACCCTGGTGTCCAGTCGTGACCGCGTGCTGCCCGGGGAGGACGAGGATGCGGCCCTCGTGCTGGAGGACGCGCTGGCCGAACGCGGGGTCGAACTGATCAAGCATGCCCGCGCCGACAAGGTGGAACGCAACGGCGATTCGGTGACCGCGCACCTCGCGGACGGCCGGACGGTGACCGGGTCACATGTGTTGATGACGGTCGGTTCCATCCCCAACACCACCGAGTTGGGACTCGACCGGGCCGGGGTAGAGGTCGATCGGGGCGGCTACATCACCGTCGACCGGGTCTCGCGCACGTCGGTCCCGGGTATCTACGCGGCCGGTGACTGCACGGGTCTGCTGCCGCTGGCGTCGGTGGCCGCGATGCAGGGGCGGATCGCCATGTACCACTCACTGGGCGAGGGCGTGAGTCCCATCAAACTCAAAACGGTTGCATCGGCGATCTTCACGCGTCCCGAGATCGCCACCGTCGGGGTCTCGCAGCAGGCCATCGACAACGGTGACTACCCGGCCCGGACCGTGATGCTGCCGTTGGCGACCAATCCGCGCGCCAAGATGAGCGGGCTGCGGCGCGGTTTCGTGAAGATCTTCTGTCGGCCGGCGACCGGTGTGGTGATCGGAGGCGTGGTGGTAGCGCCCACCGCCTCCGAACTGATCCTGCCGCTGGCGCTGGCAGTGCAGAATAAGCTCACGGTGTCCGACCTCGCGCAGACCTTCTCGGTGTATCCGTCGCTGACCGGTTCGGTCACCGAGGCCGCACGCCAACTCGTGCGTCACGACGATCTCGACTGACCTCCGCGATCTTGTAGTACGAACGGGCGAAAAACGATACGTTCGTACTACGAAACCGGGGGTTCAGGCCAGGTCGAGACTGTGCTCGACGGCGCGGTTCCAGCCGGCGTAGAGCTCGTCGCGGGTGGCCGCCGGCATCCGCGGCTCCCAGCGGGTGTGCTCGGCCCAGTTCTCGCGGATCTCGTCCTCGGACTCCCAGTAACCCACTGCGAGACCGGCGGCATATGCGGCGCCGAGCGCGGTCGTCTCGTTGACCACCGGCCGAACCACGGGGACATCGAGGATGTCTGCCTGGAACTGCATCAGCAGGTCATTGACGACCATGCCGCCGTCAACTTTCAGTGTCGACAACTCCACACCCGAATCGGCCTGCATCGCCTCGATCACCTCGCGGGTCTGGAAGGCGCTGGCCTCCAAGGCGGCTCGAGCGAGATGGCCCTTGTTCACGAACCTCGTCAGGCCGACGATGACCCCGCGCGCATCCGGCCGCCAGCGGGGTGCGAACAGCCCGGAGAACGCGGGCACAAAGTAGGCGCCGCCGTTGTCGTCGACGCCGGCTGCGAGCGTCTCGATGTCGGCGGCGTCAGCGAACAGGCCCAGGTTGTCGCGCAGCCACTGCACCAGTGATCCCGTTACCGCGATGGAGCCCTCGAGTGCGTAGCGGGCCTGTTGATCGCCGATTCGGTAGCACACGGTGGTCAGCAATCCGTGATCACTGAAGACGGGTTCGGTGCCGGTGTTGAGCAGCAGGAAGTTGCCGGTGCCGTAGGTGTTCTTGGCCTCGCCCGGACTCAGGCAGGCCTGGCCGAAGGTGGCGGCCTGTTGATCGCCGAGGATCCCGGCCAGTGGCACGCCGGGCAGCGAGCCGTGTTCGCGCAGCGGGCCGTAGACCTCTGAGGAACTGCGGATCTCGGGCAACAGTGCGGTCGGCACGCCCATCTCGGCACAGATCTGCTCATCCCATTGCAGGGAGCGCAGATCCATCAGCATCGTGCGTGACGCATTGGTGACATCAGTGATGTGCAGTCCGCCGTCGCGGCCGCCGGTCATATTCCAAGCGGTCCACGAATCCATTGTGCCGAAGCACAGTTCACCCGCCTCGGCACGATGGCGAGCGCCCTCGACGTGGTCGAGTAGCCAGCGGATCTTGGGACCGGCGAAATAGGTGGACAACGGCAGTCCGGTCCGATCCCGGTAGCGGTCGGTCCCGACGTCACCGGCGAGATCGTCGCACAGGTCGTTGGTGCGGGTGTCCTGCCAGACGATCGCATTGTGGATCGGCACGCCGGTCTCGCGGTCCCAGATGAGCGTGGTCTCACGTTGGTTGGTGACCCCGCAGGTGGCGATGTCGCCGTGCTTGAGGTCGGCCGAGGCGAGTGCGGCGGCCATCACCCGCCGGGTGTTGCGCCAGATCTCGGCGGCGTCGTGCTCCACCCAGCCGGCCTGCGGAAATATCTGCTGGTGCTCGATCTGCTCGCTGCTGACGACGCGTCCGCTGCGATCGAAGATCATCGCACGGGTGGACGTGGTGCCCTGGTCGACGGCGGCGACATATGTGTTTGCGCTAGCCACGCGGCCAGTGTCGCACGCGGTGGCATTCGAGGAGATCAATTAGGCTGGGCAAGCATGAACACCGAGTTCAACCCGGACCGGCCGGCCGATATGGGTCCGCTTTACCGTGCGGAAGCGTGGCGGCGCCTGGGCAGTGAACAGTTCGACATCGTGGTCATCGGAGGCGGAGTCGTCGGTGTGGGGGCCGCGCTCGACGCGGCGACGCGCGGCTTGCGCGTCGCGCTGGTGGAGGCCCGTGACATCGCGTCGGGGACGTCGAGTCGGTCGTCGAAGATGTTCCACGGGGGTCTGCGATACCTCGAACAGCTCGAGTTCGGGCTGGTCCGTGAGGCGTTGCGCGAACGCGAATTGTCGCTGCGTCTGCTGGCCCCGCATCTGGTGAAGCCGCTGCCGTTCCTCTACCCCCTCACCCAGCGCGTCTGGGAGCGACCGTATGTGGCGGCTGGATTGTTCCTGTACGACCGCATGGGTGGAGCAAAATCTGTTCCGGGACAGCATCATGTCACCCGGTCCGGCGCACTTCGCGTGGCTCCCGCGCTGAAACGGAGTTCGTTGATCGGTGGCATCCGATACCACGACACGGTTGTCGACGACGCAAGGCACAGTCTGACCGTTGCCCGCACGGCGGCCAACTACGGTGCGGTCATCCGCACGTCCACCCAGGTGGTCGGTTTCCTGCGCGAGTCCGACCGGGTTCTCGGTGTGCGCGTTCGGGATTCGGAGACCGGCGACGTCACCGAGATCCGCGGTCACTGTGTGATCAACGCGGCCGGGGTGTGGACCGACGAGGTCCAGGCGCTGTCCAAACAGCGCGGCCACTTCCGGGTACGTGCGTCCAAGGGTGTGCACATCGTGGTGCCTCGAGACCGGATCGTCAGCGAGACCGCGATCATCTTGCGCACCGCGAACTCGGTGTTGTTCGTGATCCCGTGGGAGACGCACTGGATCATCGGCACGACCGACACCGACTGGAATCTCGACCTCGCGCATCCGGCTGCCACCCGCGCCGACATCGATTACATCCTCGAGCGGGTGAACGAGGTGCTGGTGACCAAGCTCACCCACAATGACATCGAAGGCGTCTACGCGGGGTTGCGCCCGCTGTTGGCAGGGGAGGACGACGAGACCTCGAAGCTGTCCCGTGAGCACGCGGTGGCGACGGTGGCGCCCGGGTTGGTGTCGATCGCGGGCGGCAAGTACACCACCTATCGGGTGATGGCCGCCGACGCCGTGGACGCCTGTACCGATTTCATCCCCACCCGGGTGGCACCGTCGATCACCGAGCGGGTGCCGCTGCTCGGAGCCGACGGATACTTCGCGCTCATCAACCAGTGCGAGCATCTCGGCCAGCGATTCGGGTTGCATCCCTACCGAATTCGTCGTCTGCTCAACCGGTACGGATCGTTGATCGATGACGTCCTCTACTACGCCGACGACGATCCGTCACTGCTGCGCCCGCTCGCCGCGGCACCGCAGTACCTGCGCGTGGAAGTGGTCTATGCGGCGATAGACGAGGCTGCACTGCATCTCGAGGACGTGCTCGCGCGCCGGACGCGCATCGCGATCGAGTACCCGCACCGCGGCGTCGACTGCGCGCGGGAGGTGGCGGAGTTACTCGCGCCCATACTCGGCTGGACCGAGGAACACACGGCGTTCGAGGTGGCCACCTATATCGCCCGCGTGGAGGCGGAGGTCGCGTCGCAGCGCCAGCCCGATGACGATTCCGCCGATGCGCTGCGTGCGGCGGCCCCGGAGGCTCGCCCCGAGATCCTGGAGCCCGTTCCGGTTCCTGAGTGACCCGCGCGGATGGTCGTGGTGCCCATCACAGGAAGATGGGGACCTTCGACTCTGCCGAACACGTTCCGGTGGACGGAGAATGGTGTATGGCAGAAGGACAGGACATGGTCGACAACGCGGTTGAGGAACTCACCACCGACGAGGCGTGGGAACTGCTCGGGTCCACCGAGTTGGGACGCATCGGCCTCAGCGTCGGCGGTCACCCGGACATCTTCCCGGTCAATTACATTGCCGGAGAAGGTCGGATCACCTTCCGGACCGGCGAGGGTACCAAGCTCTCCGAGATCGCGGTCAACGAGAACGTCGCCTTCGAGGCGGACGACCACGATGACCAGCGCGGCTGGAGCGTCGTCGCGAAAGGCACCGCACGCGTGCTGGTTTCGACTCATGACATCGCTGCCGCCGACGAATTGTCACTGCGTCCGTGGATTCCCACGATGAAGTACAACTACGTCGAGATCGCGGTCACCGAGATCTCCGGGCGGCGGTATCTGTTCGGTCCTGAGCCGGAACGGTACCCGGTCTAGCTGTTTGCGAACAGCGCCATCGGGGGCGGGTATCGCCTCGCCTCATGCTGCCGTCGCGAAACACTTCCTGTCGGACGGTGAACGGTGTCTGGCAAGCGTCATGACTGACACTGTCGGCAGAAGTAGATCACGCGATCCTCGCCGATCGAGCCGAGCTGGTCTCGCTCGATCGGCGAACCACATCTGCGACACAGTTGGCCGCGCCGACCGTAAACCCACATGCGTGCATTGGGCGCGGTCTGGCCGGTCGTGGTCCGGGCCGTCCGCAGCCGGTTGGCCCACAACACCCGGCGGGCCAGGTCGACCATGGCCGTGACGTCGACTTCGCGCACCGGTCGGGTGGGCAGCACCCTGCGAAGGAAGCACAGCTCGCTTCGATAGACGTTGCCGATGCCCGCGACGAGCCGCTGGTCGAGGAGCGCGGTTCCGATCGGCTCATCGGCGCGGGCCTCGATGCGGCGGATGGCCTCGGTGGGCTCCCACTCGGCGCTCAGCAAGTCCGGTCCCAGGTAGGCAAGGTCCTGATCGGGGGTCTCGGTGAGCTCCAGGATGCCGAGGTCGAAACCGACGGCTTCGTGCGTCGCGGTACGTAACACGACCCGTGCCTGGTACCCGGGACGACGCCATTTCGTGCCGATGGGGTGGACATGCCAGGCGCCCTCCATCTTCAGGTGCGAATGCAGACTGACCCTGGCGAGTCCCGAGTCGTCGTCATCGGATCCGCCGACATCGATGAGGAGATGTTTGCCCACCGATCGGACCGAGGTGACCGTTCGGCCGGTCAGGTCGGCGGTGGCCAGCGACGGTATCCGGAACTGTGTCCGCGTCAGCCGTTGACCGTCGAGCGCCGCCCGCAGTCGTGCGGCGGCGGCGAAGACGGTGTCGCCCTCAGGCATGCCTGCCGTAGCGCATGCGAACACCGCGCGGTGTGGTGGCGAATCCGGCCTCGATCAGGATTCGGCCGAAATCCGAGGTCAGCACGGGCTCGGAGTCGACCTGATCGATCATGAGCCGAGCCACGCGGCCCGAGCGGACGATCTCGGCGAGAGCGCCGGCGGCGGTCTGCAGAGCGGGAAGCGATTCGGTGAACGTCAGCAGGGTCTTGCCGCCTCGTTCGACGTACACGACGAGTTCGCCGCCCACCATGACCACCATGGCGCCTGGTTTGCGACCCGGGCGGCGTCGGCCGTCCTCGGCGCGGGTCGTCGGCCAACCCAAAGCGGCGCCAAACGGATTGGCCGGATCTGTGGCCGCCAGCACGATCGCCGGTGGGGTGCGCCGATCGTCGAGGGCGTGGCGACGCAATTCGTCGATGGTTGCGGTCGAAGCGAACTGCGCACCACCCAGGCCGTCGACGAAGTAGCCGCGCCGGACCTGACCGTTGTCCTCGAACACGGTGAGGGCCTTGTAGATCCGGTAGAACCCGCCGACAATGTCTTCGTTGGTGACACTTCCGCGCGTGATGACCCCATAGCGCGCGAGCAGCTGATCGCACAGCGCCTGCGTGGCCACCGTCGGGTCGGTGGTGATACGGTCGGGAACCACCCAGCGGCCACCGGCGGTGGGCGGGACACTCTGGCCGGCACCGTGTTCGGTGAGATAGCGGGTGGACAGCCGCTGCGCCCGAAGTCGCGGCGCGCGTCCACGGGCCCGGTGGGCCGGTGCCGATCGCGGCGACGACGAGGTGCGCCGCGGTGCCAACATCGCGCGCACCGGAGCGAACGAGTCATTGCTGACCTGACCTGCCCACACCAGATCCCAGAGGGCGGCCTCGATATCGGCGGCGGACACGGTGCCGTCGGAGGACACCGACTCGGCAAGCTTGCCGAACCGTAGCGCGCCGCCGGGGGCCAGTGCGGCGGTGAGTCGGTCGTGCACTCCGGTGGTGTCGATCTCGTCGGCGGGAGCCAACGTGAGCGGTGCGACATCCACCGGATGCAGGGCGATCCAGCCGTCCGACCCACCGATACGGCCGTGCCCGGACCAGATCACCTCGCCGGAGCTGAGCAATTCGTCGAGCATCGCCGGACTGTAGTCGGTGACGCGGGCGGGTAGGACCACCGATTCCCACGCCGAGGCGGGCAGCGGGTAGCCGGCCAACTGGTCGATCACCGTCGCCACCCCGTCGACGCCGCGGAGTTGTTCCTCAGGGGTGACATGCTGCCAGGACGCGGTGAAGCGGGTGAGGGTCTCGTGGTCGACCGGCGCGACCTCGGCGCGGCTCGCCGCCAGAGAACCGCGACGGATCTGACCGAGCACATCGGCATGGCACCACTGGGTCGCGTGCGGTGCGCCGGTCCGGGTTTCCGTGCCCTGCTCTGTCTCCTGGGCCTCAGGGAGAAAATCCCCCTCGATGACCCGACGGTCGGCGGCCAGCCGGATGAGAGTGTCGCGGACGACCCCGACCGCCATGCCCAGTGCATCGGCGGCCTCGGTGACGGTGAACGGGCCGTGCGTCCGTGCATATCGGCTCACCAGATCCCCCACCGGATCACCCACCGGTTGCAGGAAGGCCGCCGGAATGCCCAGCGGGGCCGGAACGCCGAGACCGTCACGCAATCGGGCGGTGTCGTCGATCGACGCCCACAGCGCTCGGCCACGATGGGTGATCGAGATGATCTGGCCGGATCGGTGCAACTCGGTCAGCTGATCGATCGCGGGTGTTTCGCCGCGATAGCGTGCATCGACGTCAGCGGTGTCGAGAGGACCGAGCCAGCGCAACAGGTCGACGATGTCCTCGGCATCTCGGGCCTGACGCTCGGCAACGGTGCGCTGCAGGCGTGCGGTCACCTCGGCGATCACGCCGGGATCGAGCAGCTCGCGCAAGTCGACGCGGCCGAGCAGTTGCGCGAGCAGGCTGGTGTCCAACGAGAGCGCGGCGGCCCGGCGTTCGGCCAGCGGTGCGTCGTCGGCGTAGAGGAACGCCCCGATGTAGCCGAACAGCATCGATGCGGCGAACGGGGAGGGGCTTGCGGTCTCGGTCTCGACTACTCGGACCCGCCGCTGGCGGATTCGGGTGAGCAGGTCGGTGAGCGCAGGAAGGTCGTAGACGTCCTGCAGACACTCTCGCACCGTCTCCAGGATGATCGGGAAGTCGGGGAATTGTGAAGCGACGGAGAGCAATTGTGCGCTGCGCTGACGCTGCTGCCAGAGTGGGGCGCGACGGCCGGGGTCGCGTTTGGGTAGCAACAGGGCACGCGCTGCACATTCGCGGAATCGGGAGGCGAACATCGACGAGTCGGCGAGAGCGTCGGTGACCCACTGCTCGATCTCATCGGGATCGAGGACGAAGACCGACGCGCCCGGCGGGTCGTCGTCGGTGTCGGGCAGCCGCACGATGATGCCGTCGTCGGAGGCCGTGGTGGCGCCTTCGAGGCCGAGTGTCTGCAACAATCGTGCCGAGATCGCACTGGCCCACGGTGCGTGCACGCGCAATCCGTAGGGCGAGTGCAGAATCAGGCGCCAATCGCCGAGTTCGTCGCGGAAACGTTCCACCACCAATGTGCGGTCGGTGGGCAGGTGGCCGGTGGCCTCCTGCTGTTCGGCGACGAGGGCGGCGAGGTTCTGTCGGGCATTGTCGGTGAGCCCGAGCCGGTGCGCGTGTTCGGCCAATGTGTCGGGATCGGCCACCGCCCCGGTGAACTTGCCGATCGCCGCACCGAGTTCGGCGGGGCGACCGATCGTGTCGCCGATCCAGAACGGCAACCGGCCGGGCTGGCCGTAGGCCGGTGACACCAGCACCCGGTCGTGCGTGATGTCCTCGATGCGCCAACTCGTGGCACCGAGCGCGAAGACATCCCCGACGCGCGACTCGTAGACCATCTCCTCATCGAGTTCGCCGACGCGGGTCGACTTCTCGCCGACCATGAACACGCCGAACAGTCCGCGATCGGGGATCGACCCGCCGGAGGTGACCGCCAATCGCTGCGCCCCGCGGCGTCCGACGAGTGTCCCGGCATCCCGGTCCCAGGTGACGCGGGGCCGTAGTTCGGCGAACTCGTCGGAGGGAAAGCGTCCGGAGATCAGGTCGAGGGTCGCCTCGTACACCTGGCGGCCGAGCTCGCGGTAGGGCGCGGCGCGGCGGACGAGGTCGTACCACTCGTCCACGTCGAGGTCGTCGACCGCGGCGGCCGCGATGGTCTGCTGGGCGAGGATGTCGAGGGGATTCTGCGGTACCCGTAGTGCCTCGATGGCGCCGTCGAGCATCCGTTCCACGGTCACCGTGCAATGGATCAGGTCGGTCCGGTGCTTGGGGTAGAGCACCCCCTGCGAGATCTCACCCACCTGATGGCCCGCGCGGCCGATGCGCTGGAGTCCGCCGGCCACCGACGGCGGGGCTTCGACCTGCACCACGAGGTCCACCGCGCCCATGTCGATGCCGAGTTCCAGCGAGCTGGTCGCCACCACGCACGGCAGGCGTCCGGCCTTGAGGTCGTCCTCGATCTCGGCGCGCTGTTCCTTGCTGACCGAACCGTGATGCGCGCGGGCCAGGATCGGGGCGGCGCCACCGCTGGCGCCGCTGGCCATGATGTACGCGGGAGCACCGCCGGCGACGGTGGGGTTGGCGGACGGATTCGGCGCATTTCCGGTGCGCTCGGCGTGGATCTCGTTGAGGCGGGCGGTGAGCCGCTCGGCCAGTCGCCGCGAATTGGCGAACACGATGGTCGCGCGGTTCTTCTCGATGAGGTCCACGATGGACGACTCCACGTAGGGCCACAGCGACCCGGCGGTGGGGGAGAACGCGTCGTCGAGGTCTTCGCCGGCAGGTGTGTCCGGTGGTGGCGGGATGTTGGCCATGTCCTCGACGGGCACGTCGACCCGCAGATCGAAGGTCTTGGCCGCCTTGGGACGGACCACCGTGCACGGAGCGCTGCCGCTGAGGAACTCCGCCACGACCTCGGGTGGACGGACCGTCGCCGACAGTCCGATGCGCTGCGCCGGCCGGTCGAGCAGTTCGTCGAGCCGCTCGAGGGAGAGCGCGAGATGGGTACCGCGCTTGGTGGCCGCGACGGCGTGCACCTCGTCGACGATCACCACCTCGACGTCGGTGAGTGTCTCGCGGGCGGCCGAGGTGAGCATCAGAAAGAGCGATTCGGGGGTGGTGATCAGGATGTCCGGCGGAGTTTTGACCAGGGCCCGGCGCTCGGCGGCGGGGGTGTCGCCCGAGCGCACCCCGACGGTGATCGCCGGTTCGGGCTCACCGAGTTCCTGCGCCGCCCGGGTGATGCCGGTCAGTGGCGCGCGCAGATTGCGTTCGACATCGACCGCGAGCGCCTTGAGTGGGGAGATGTAGACGACACGTGTCCCGCGCTTCCGGTCGGGTCGGGCGGCGAGGCGATCCAGCGCCCACAGGAATGCCGACAGTGTCTTGCCGGAGCCGGTGGGCGCGATGACCAGGGTGTTGTTTCCGTCGGCGATGGAGGCCCACGCGCCGGTCTGCGCCGCGGTCGGTTCCTCGAACGCGCCGTCGAACCACCGCCGGGTGGGGGCGGTGAAGCGGTCGAGTACGGACGTCTTGCGGGGCACTCTGCCATCATCCACCACACGTCCGACAACGCCGGTAGTACAGTCATCACACACCAGTGCGCGGGGAATCCGGTGAGAGTCCGGAGCGGTCGCGCCGCTGTGATCCCGTCGCAGTACGGCCACCGAGGCCATCGGCGGCGGGAGAGCCAGAATGCCGCCTGGTGTGTGTTCGCCAACGGATGGGACGCGCAATCCCAGAAAGGACCACCATGACCGCCTCCACGCACTCATCATCGGCCCGCGCAGTGGCCGCGCCGAGCCTTGCGGTACCCAATGTCTCCGCGGCCAGCGTGGCGCTGTGGCTCAGCCTCACCGTGCTGCTCGCCGGGCTGGCCTATTACTTCCTCGGGTACGACCAGGGCGCGGTGAGCGTCTTCGGTTCCGACACCCACGTGCACGAATTCGTGCACGACGCCAGGCACTTCCTCGGTTTCCCTTGCCACTGATCGCCACTGGTAGGAGACAACCGAACATGGAGAAGAAATTCATCGGCGCAGGCCTGCTCTCGGGCCTGGTCGCCGGCATCGTCGCGTTCATCTTCGCGCGGCTGTTCATCGAACCCCTGGTGGTCGAGGCGATCGACTACGAAGAGGGACGCTCCCACGCCGAGGAAATGCTCGCCGGTGAGCACGGTGGCCACGAGCACGGCGAGATCTTCTCGCGCTCGATCCAGGAGAACGTGGGTGCCGGGATCGGAACCATTGTGTTCGCGGTCTGCATGGGCGCGTTCTTCGCGGTCGCGTTCACCGTGCTGTGGGCCTACCTCGGCCGTCGTCACCCGGCCACGGACCCGCGGATGGCCGCCGTGGCGCTGGGCGCGATCGGGTTCGTCGCGGTGTTCGCCGTGCCGTTCTTCGCCTATCCGGCCAACCCGCCGGCGGTGGGCGACGACGACACGATCGGTGCACGCAGCGCGGCATTCCTGACGATCACCATTTTGTCGGTGGTGTTCGCAGTTGTCGCGGTGGTCCTGGCGTTGTGGCTGCGGCCACGGCTCGGCGGGCTCGTCGCGGGCGTGCTCGGGGCTCTCGCGTATCTCGTCGCGGTCTCTGTCACGATCATGCTGCTCCCGGAGTTCCACGAGGTGCCCGGCCCGCTGTCCGACGCCACCGGGCAGATCGCGTTCCCCGGTTTCCCGGGTGATGTCATCGGCGACTACCGGGTGTATGCGATTGCCGATCAACTGATCATGTGGACCGTGTTGACCGTCCTCTTCGCGCTACTCCTCGGACGTCTCATGCGATCGGGTTCCGACGAATCCCCCGACGCCCACGTCGCGCAGGTCGACGCCTGACGATGCTGATCGTCACCGCCGGCCGCACCGGCCCCAACAGATCGGTGCGGTTCGGCGGTGATGCATCTCTGGACGATCGTGGACGACGCGACGTGGCCGGACTCCGCGCGGAGGTCACCGCGACCATCGGCACCGGCCGTGTTGCCGGTGGTCCCGAGCGTGCGGTGGTCGAGTCGTCTGACGTGTTGCAGATCCAACCCGTGACGACACCAGCTCTCCGATCCCTTGATGTCGGTCGGTGGACGGGGCGGATGCCGACCGAGATCACCCCGGATGACTTGGCCGCCTGGTTCACCGATCCGGTCGCCCGCCCGCATGGTGGGGAGAGCGTCGCACGGTTCGTGGAGCGGATCCACCGGTGGTATGTCACCGATGGCGCCGATACCGACGTGTGCGTCGTCTCGATGCCGGTTGCACAGGCACTGCTGTGTACCGACCCCGAGGAGTTCTTCGGCGTCGAGATCCGACCGGCGACGATCTATCACCGCTGACAACTCTCGCCTCGGACGGCCGGGACAGCGGACCCAAGACACGAATTTCGGAATCCGTACCTTTACAACCCGGGTGACGCCTGACACAGTAACCTGGCAGGAAAGTGGAACATGTTCAGCCCGTACTGGCGGGCGCGGCGGTGGGGAGTTGTGACGATGTTCGAGTGGTCCGAAGAAGACCTGATGGTGCGGGATGCGTTGCGCGCGTTCATCGACAAGGAGATCAAGCCGCACATCGACGAACTCGAGACCGGTGTTCTGCCGCCGTATGACATCACTCGCAAGCTGCTGGCGACCTTCGGTGTCGACGCGATGGCCAAGGACGCGTTGGAGAAGGAGCTCGCGGCAGAGGCGGCCGGTGAGAAGCCGTCGGGCGGCGGTGGCGGCGGTGGCATGTCCGGGTCGATGTTCATGATCGTCAACATCGAGCTGGCCGGGGTGTGCCTCGGACTGGTCGGTTCGATGGGCGTCAGTATGGGGCTGACCGCCTCGACGATCCGCGGCAAGGGAACACTGGCGCAGAAGAAGCGGTGGCTGCCCGAACTCGTCACGATGGAGAAGGTGGGCGCGTGGGCGATCACCGAACCCGATTCCGGGTCGGATGCGCTGGGCGGCATGAAGACCACGGTTCGCCGCGACGGTGACGACTACCTGCTCAACGGGCAGAAGACGTTCATCACCAACGGTCCCTACGCCGACACCATCGTCGTGTTCGCCAAACTCGACGACGGCAGCGACACCCCGATGCGCGATCGCAAAGTGCTCTCGTTCGTCCTCGACAAGGGCATGCCCGGTCTCACCCAGGGCAAGCCGTTCAAGAAGATGGGTATGACGAGTTCGCCGACCGGTGAACTGTTTTTCGACAATGTGCGCTTGGGTAAGGATCGTCTGCTCGGCGAAACCGAGGACACCGGCGCCGACACCCGCGGCGGTGAGGGCGCCAAGGCAGGATTCACCGCCGAGCGCGTCGGCATCGCCGCGCTCTCGTTGGGCATCATCAACGAGGCGCAACGTCTGTCCATCGACTACGCCAAGACCCGCAAGCTCTGGGGCCAGGAGATCGGCCAGTTCCAGCTCATTCAGCTCAAGCTCGCCGAGATGGAGGTGGCCCGGATCAACGTGCAGAACATGTTGTTCAGCGCGATCGAACGCGGTCAGGCCGGCAAGCCACTGAGCCTCGCCGAGGCCTCGGCGATGAAGCTGTACTCCTCGAAGGCGGCGACCGACGTCGCGATGGAGGCCGTACAGCTGTTCGGCGGCAACGGCTACATGGCCGAGTACCGGGTCGAGCAGCTCGCGCGCGATGCGAAGTCGCTGATGATCTACGCGGGCAGCAACGAGATCCAGGTGACGCATGTGGCCAAGGGGTTGCTGAGGGGCTGATCAGGCACCCGTCACCACCAAACCGATCAACGTCAGGTTGAGGAGCACGATCAGCACCGACGCGATGCCCGCGGTCAGCCGCAGGGGCCATCCGTCGGCGAACTCGCCCATCAACGACCGGTCAGCGGTGAACCGGCCCAGCGGGATCACCGCGAACGGGATGCCGAAACTCAGCACCACCTGACTGATGACCAGCGCCCAGGTGGGGTCGACGCCGAGAGCCAGTACCACCAGGGCCGGGATGACCGTGATCACCCGCCGGATGAACAGTGGGATGTCTCTGTGCAGTAGGCCGCCCATGATCGCCGCGCCGGCAGACGATCCGACGGAGGTCGACGCCAGTCCACTGGCCAGTAGTCCGATGGCGAAGGCGGTTGCCATCGGAGATCCGAGGGCGTCGGCGACCGCGTCGTAGGCGCCCTCGATGGTGTCGGTACCTTCCTTGCCGCGCAGGTTCTGTGCGGCCAGCAACAGCAGTGCGACGTTGACCGCGCCGGCGACGATCAGTGCCACCACGACATCCCAGCGCGTGACCCGCACCAGTTGTCGTTGGCGCGTCGCCGACCGGGTGACCCCGTGTCGGTCGATGACCATCGCCGAGTGCACGTAGATGGCGTGTGGCATTACGGTCGCACCCAACATACCGGCTGCCAGCAGCACGGTCTCCGGTCCGTCCAGCCGCGGGACGAGCCCACCGAGTACCTCGTTTGCCGGCGGTGGATCGACCACCAGTCCGGCCAGGAAACCGATCACAATGATTGCCAACAGGCCGAGTATCACCTTCTCGAATGTGCGTTCCTGCCGCGGATTCTGTAGGAGCAGCACGGTCAACGAGACCGCGCCCACGATCACCCCGCCCAGCACCAGCGGCAGATCGAACAACAGCTGGAGGGCGACGGCGCCACCGAGCACCTCGGCCAGGTCGGTGGCGATGGCCACCACTTCTGCCTGAACCCAGAACGCCAGTCGCGGACGGGTGCTCAGACGGTCACCCAGCAGCCCGGGCAGGCTCTTGCCGGTGACGATGCCGAGCTTTGCCGACTGATACTGGATCAGCATGGCAATCACGTTCGCCAGCACCAGAACCCAGACCAGCAGGAAACCGTAGCGGGCGCCCGCGGTGATGTTGGCCGCGACGTTGCCGGGATCGACGTAGGCGATCGCGGCGACGAACGCCGGCCCGAACAGCGCGAGGTTGCCGACGATGTTCTTGCGGGTTCTCGACACCCGTTTACGCGTGGTGCCGTCCTCGCCGCTACGCGTGCCGACCAGTGCCACCCACCTCACGGTCGATCAGGCGCCACACCCGGTCGCGTGACATCGGCTGTTCGCAGGGCCGCACACCGATCGCACGTCGGATCGCATTGGCCATAGCCGGGGCAACCGGGTTGTACGGGGACTCGCTCATCGACTTCGCCCCGAACGGACCCAACTCGTCGGACGTCTCGGCGAAGTACACCTCGGTGACCGGCACATCGGCCATCTGCGGCACCCGATAGGTGCGGAACACACCCGTCAGCGGGACCCCGTCGGCGAGCATGATCTCCTCGTAGAGCGTCGATCCGATGGCTTGGGCCACGCCGCCCTCGACCTGCCCGCGACACTGTTGCGGGTTCATCACCGTACCGGCGTCGGCCGACTGGATCGACTGCAGGATGCGCACCACCCCGGTCCGGACATCGACGGCGACCCGAAAAGCCTGAACGTTGAAGGCAATCGACCGTACGTCCCCGGTCTCCTCGCCGTCGGCGGTCACCTGGTCCGCGGCCGGATCGAGGACATCGATCATCTCGTCGAACGAGACCATCCGGTCACCCACCAGCGCGCCGTCGGAGGTGAGCACCACGCGGTCGGGTTCGGCGTCGGCCACGGTGGCGGCAGCGCCGATCAGGTTCTCCCGCAGACTGGTACACGCCCGGTGCAGTGCTTTGCCGGCCACCGTCGTGCCGGCGGAGGCGAAAGCTCCGGTGTCGTAGTCGGCGGCGTCGGTGTCGCCGTGTCGCAACCGAATCCGCTCGGGGACGGTCTGCAGGGTGGCGGCCACGATCTGGGTGTGCACCGTGGTGGTGCCGTTGCCGAATTCGGCCGTCCCGATGCCGACGTGATAGTCGCCGTGCCGGTCGACGGCCACCTGCACTCGGGAGATGTGCCCGCGTGGGGCCATGGTGGCGATAGCCGCGAGCGCCATTCCCTCACCTACCCGCCAGTGCGGACCGGCCGGCGGCTCGACGCCGTTGCCGCGATCGAGTGCCGCCTGCGCCAGGTCGAGGCACTGGTCGAGGCCATAGCTGCCGTAGACGAGATCGGGTTCGGGCTCGGCGTGGGCGGCCAGCAGCGGGTCGCCGTCGCGGACTGCATTGATTCGTCGGATGTCGAACGGGTCGATGCCGAGTTCGATGGCCAGCTCGTCGAGCGCGGACTCGATCGCGAAGATGACCTGCCCCAGACCGTAACCGCGGAAGGCGCCGGACGGCGGATTGTTCGTGTAGACGACCTCCGCGTCGACCCGTTTGATCGGACAGTTGTACACCGAGATCGACTCGGCGCAGGCGTGGAACATCACGCCGATCGCGTGGTTGCCGTAGGCGCCGGTGTCCGACAGCACGTCGATCTTCAGTGCGGTCAACACGCCGTCGGTGTCGGCGCCGAGATCCACGGCGACCCGGAACGGATGGCGATAGGTGGTGCGCGTCATCTCGTCGCTGCGGCTCATCTCATAGGCACACGGACGGCCCGTCCGTAGCACCGCCAACGCCACCAGGTCCTCGGTCAGCAGTTCCTGTTTGCCGCCGAATCCGCCGCCGACGCGGGCGCTGAAGACGCGGATCCGCTCCGGCGCGAGATCGAGGATGTGCGCGAGTTCGTCGCGGACCAGGAACGGCACCTGGGTGCTGGTCCGGATGACCAGCCGACCGTCGTCGTCGAGCCAACCGATGCTGCCGTGTGTCTCGAGCTGAGCGTGGGAGACCCGGGCGGTGGACCAGGTCCCCGAGACCGTGACCGCCGAATCGGCCAGTGCCGCATCGATGTCCCCTCCGAAACCGTGGTGGAAGTCGGCGATCACGTTGCGATCGGCGTGATTGACCCGATCCAGCGCGGTGCGGTCCGGGTGGATGGCCGGGGCGCCCGGTCGACGCGCTTCGCCGGGGTCGAAGACCGCCGGCAGGATCTCGTAGGAGACCTCGATGAGTCGGCAGGCCCGCTCGGCCGCGGCTGCGGTCTCGGCCACGACCGCCGCGACCCGTTGACCGACGAACCGGACGACGGGGTCCAACATCATCGTGTCGTCGGGGTCGTCCTCGCGATGCTCGTGACGAGCGGTGGAAAACCTTGTCTGCGGGACATTGTCATGGGTCAGTATCAGCGTGACACCGTCCACCCGCTCGGCGGCGGTGGTGTCGATGGACACGATGCGCGCATGCGCGTGCGGTGACCCCAGCACACGCAGATGGGTGAGGCCCTCGACGGTGACGTCGAACGTGTACGGTTCGGTGCCGGTGACCACGCGACGGGCCGCCGGTGGCGATACCGACCGGCCGATGCACGCCTCAGCCGCCTCTGGGGACGGGTCGGTGGGGTTCCGGAGATCATCGGCCGGGGCCACGGCCGCGGTGATCGCGTCGCGGATCGAACGGTAACCGGTACAGCGACAGATGTTTCCCTTCATCTTCCGGGGCAGATCATCGAGATCGGCGGCCTCGAGTGTGGACGCGGTGACGATCATGCCGGCGGTGCAGAATCCACACTGGAAACCGAAATTGTCGACGAACGACTGCTGCACTGGATGGAGGTCGTCCGGGGTACCGAGCCCGGTGACGGTCGTCACCGTGTGTCCCTCGACGCGTTGCGCCGGGTAGATGCACGAGTGCACCGGGGTGTCGTCGACCAGCACCGAACACGCGCCGCAGTCGCCGGCATCGCAGCCCTTCTTCACCTCGAAGTGGGCGTTGTCGCGCAGGAGCGTGCGCAGGCACTGGCCCGGACGCGGAGTGGCGTCGTGCATGTCGCCGTTGACGGAGAACTTCATGCCGTCACCCCACCGGCGAGTTCGGCGCGGATCTCTTCGGCGAGCACTGCCGAGGTGGCGCGTCGCCAATCCGCCGATCCGAGAGGGTCGGTGTAGAAGTCGTCGGCAGCCACGACCCGGTCGTGGAGTTCGTCGATGGTGGGGATCGCGTCGAAACGCATCACATGTGGGCGCAGGGTGGCGGCGGTGACGACCAGGATCAGTGTGCCGTCCTCGTCGCGACGGCCGGTCACCACCGCACCCGACCGGCCGAGTTCGGCCAGCGCGATCTTGCGGAACGCGGTGACCGATTGCATCGAGGTGCCGGGTATGTCGATGGCGCGCAGTATCTCTGCGTCGCCGAGTGAGTTTGTGCCGTTGCCGGTGATCAACTCCGCCACCGGGGTGCGACGTTCGCTGCCGTCGGGGCACCAGATGACGGCCGTGGCATCGAGGCCCGCTGCCAGCGAGACCATCGAGGCCGCGGCGAACGACCGACAGATGTTGCCGCCGACGGTCGCGACATTCCAGATCTTGAACGAGGCCAGGAGCGCGTTGGCGCACTCGGAGAACAGTGGTTGCGCACGCCAGGCCGATCGAGCGGGCAACCTGGTGATCTCGACGATGGGGCAGGTGGCGCCGATCCGCAGCCCGTCATCGGGAAGATCCTCGAATGCCGGCCAACCCATGGTGGTGAGGTCCACGATGCCGTCGGCGTCGACCTGCGGTTCGGAGAAGAACCAGGTGCCGCCGGCCACCACGCGCTCGCCCGGGCCGAGCCGCAGATCCTCGCGGGTACGTGCGTAGCGGTAGCGGTCGATGGTGTTGAGGTCCATCACCCGGCCTTCTCGATCAATCGGCGATGTTCGCGCACCACGTCGGCGGCGATGCGTTCGGCATCGACGGTCCGTAACATGTTGTGCTCGACCACCTGTCGCCCGTTCACCCAGCTCGCGGCAATCGGCGGGATCGCGCCGAGCACGAGCGCCGCGACCGGGTCGTCGATTCCACTGTGTGCCACCGACGTCAGATCCCACAGCACCAGGTCGGCGAGTTTGCCCACCTCGATCGACCCGGTGTCGGCGGCGCGGCCGAGCACCTGAGCGCCGCCGATCGTGGCCAACTCGATGGCGGTGCGCGTGGTCAGGGCGGTGGGTCCACCACGGGCACGGGCCATCAGCACCGCCTGGTAAGCTTCCTCGAGCAGCCGGCACGACTCGTTGGACGCCGCACCGTCCACGCCGAGTCCTACGGGGACACCCGCGTCGACGAGATCGCGGGTACGGCAGATCCGGTTGCCCAGCCGGGCGTTGGAAGTGGGGCAGTGGGCCACTCCGGTGGACGTTGCGGCGAGCCGGCCGATCTCGTCGTCGTCGAACTCGATGCCGTGGGCGAACCACACGTCGTGGCCCACCCAGCCGACCGACTCCATGTATTGCAGTGGGGTGGAGCCGAAGTGCTGCTGGCAGTAGGTGTTCTCGTCCAGCGATTCGGCCAGATGGGTGTGCATGCGTACGTCGAGTTCGCGTGCCAGCGTTGCGGATTCACGCAGGAGATCAGTGGTGACGGAGAACGGTGAACACGGTGCCAGGGCGATGCGCAGCATCGAGTCGTCGGCGGGGTCGTGCCAGCGCGACACCGCGTCCGAACTGGCCGTAAGGATTTCGTCGATGCTCTGCACCACCGAGTCCGGCGGTAGACCGCCGTCCTTTTCCGAGAGGTCCATCGAGCCGCGGGTCGGGTGGAAACGCAGCCCGACTGTGGTTGCGGCGTCGATCTCGGCACCCAGTAGATCGCCGCCCTCGGCCGGGAAGACGTAGTGGTGGTCGGTGGTGGTGGTGCAGCCGGACAGTGCCAGTTGGGCGAGACCACCGAGGGCGGCGGTGCGCACCGCCGCCTCGTCGATGCCGGCCCAGATCGGGTACAGCGTGGTGAGCCATTGGAACAGCGTGTGGTCGGCGGCGAGACCGCGGGTGACCCACTGGTATAGGTGGTGGTGGGTGTTGACCAGCCCGGGGGTGAGCACGCACCCGCGCCCGTCCACCCTGATCGCGTCGGCGGGCAGCTGCGCCGGCGGAGCGCCGACGGAGACGATCCGCGTCCCCTCGATAACCACGCAGGCGTCGGCGAGTTCTCGGCGCTGCGGGTCCACGGTCACCACGAAGGCGTTGTCGATCACGGTCACCGACGGCACGGAATCTGCATCGGATGACGACCCATTGGAGGACACCCGCGTCACGCTACGACGATCGCGTTACGAATTCGTTTCGGTGGTCGGTCACTGGTCAGACGTCCTGCACTGAGATCGGCCTCCGGGGTGGAATCGCGAGCGCCAGCACGATGGCGAGCACGCACGCGCCCAGCGAGATCGCCGACGCCCACAGGTACCCCGATTCGGTGGGTACACCGACTCCGGTGCCATCGGCGGCGGGCACCGAGATCATCGACCATGTGAGGATCATGCCCACGACCGCCGCTGACGTGGATGTGCCGACCACCCGCATCAGCGCGTTGACGCCGTTGGCCTCGCCGGTCTGTTCCACGCGCACCGAACTCATGATCAGCGCCGGCATCGCGGAATAGGCAACGCCCAGGCCGGCACCGATGAGGCAGGCGACGCCGAGCATGACGCCCCAATTCATCGCCCACGGGCCGGTCAGCGCCACGATGAACACCACGTAGCCGGCGGCGATGACGGCGCCGCCGGTGGCCAGCGACACCCGTGGGCCGAATGCTGCGGTCAGTCGGGCGGAGACGTGGGAGAAGATGAACATCAGGATTCCGCTGGGGGCCAGTACGAGGCTGGCGGTGAACATGTCCAGACCCAGTCCATTGGGGCCGGTCGTCGGTGCCATCAGGAGTTGGATCGGGATCAGCTGCATCGAGTAGAAGGCGAATCCGGTGGCGACCGATGCGATGTTGGTCAACATCACCGGCCGTTCGGTCGCGACATCGAGATCGATGAGCGGGTTGGCGCCGCGCCGCTCCACGAACCACCAGACCACGGCCACCACGACGAACGCCGCGAACATGCCGATGGTCAGCGGCGCCGACCATCCCCACTCCGATCCCTTCGAGAGGGGGAGCAGCAGGAAGACCAGCATCGCGGCCAGGCCGAGGGCGCCGAGCAGGTCGAAGCGGCCGCCGGTGCGCGACAGGCTCTCCGGAACGGTGAGCGCGATCCCGGCGGCGCCGAGTAGCGCGGCGGCCGCGCACGCCCAGAACAGTGCGTGCCAGCTGACGTGCTGGGCGATCGCGGCCGCGAAGGGCAGGCCGAGGGCGCCGCCGATCCCCAGCGATGCGCTCATCGTGCCCACCGACGACCCGAGATGCCGCGGCGGGACGATGTCGCGCATGACGCTGATGCCCAGGGCGATCGTGCCGAACCCGAGGCCCTGCAGTGCGCGACCGACCAGGAACGGGGGCAATGACGCCGACAGTGCGCACACGGCCGAACCGGTGGCCACACAGCCCATGCTTGCCACCAGCATCAGACGTTTGCCGTACATGTCTCCCAGGCGTCCGCCGATCGGCGTGATTACCGCACCGGCCAGCAGGGTGATGGTCAGCGCCCAGGTCGTGTCACCGGGATCGGCATTCAGCAGTGTCGGCAGCTGCGGGATCAGTGGCACGATGATCGTCTGCATCAGGGCGACGACGATGCCCGCGGCGCACAGGATCGTGACAGCAAGGCGCGGGTGGCGGTCGGGTACGAGCGCGCCAGAGTCCTCGTCCACCGGCCTCTTGATCGCACTCAATGCCCACACACCTCCGAGCGTCCACGCTATCGAGTGGGTGCTTGGTCCGGATCGGCGGACCCACCGAAGGTGGGTCCATATTTCGTTCGGTCGTCGCTTCCAGTGTCGTCGGAACCGATGTTGCGCCACCTTCCCAGCGGTCTGCGTGAATGCGGCAACCGGGCTGCCATACCGAGCGATTGCTCGGTGATGTTTCCGGAAACGCACAGGTCAACGGCATGATTGTGAGAACGCGGCGTCTCAGGCGTAGTCTTGAGCGTTTGCCTCGGGCGCCGTCGGCCGTAGAACACGCGCGCAGTACTCTGAGACACCCAGCGTGGATTGAATGCGGTACCGGTGCGCCCCCGACATCGTCGTCGCGGGAGCGCTCCGTCGCACTGACGAGAGAGAGACGCGTGTTCGAGAAAGTCCTGGTGGCCAACCGCGGAGAAATCGCCATCCGCGCCTTCCGAGCGTCGTATGAGCTCGGCGCCCGTACGGTGGCGATCTTCCCGTATGAGGACCGGAATTCGGTGCATCGGCTCAAGGCCGATGAGTCGTATCAGATCGGTACTCCGGGTCATCCGGTGCGCGCGTATCTGTCGGTCGATGAGGTGATCGCGGCGGCCGAGCGGTGTGGCGCGGATGCGATCTATCCGGGTTACGGGTTCTTGTCGGAGAATCAGGGTTTGGCCCAGGCGTGTGCGGATGCGGGGATCACGTTCGTGGGTCCGTCGGCGGATGTGTTGGAGCTGACGGGTAACAAGGCGACGGCGGTGGCTGCGGCGAAGGCGGCGGGGTTGCCGGTGTTGGCGTCGTCGGAGCCGTCGGCCGATGTGGCGGAGTTGCTCGCGGCTGCCGAGTCGATGCAGTTCCCGGTGTTCGTCAAGGCGGTGGCCGGTGGTGGTGGCCGGGGTATGCGTCGGGTGGAGAAGATCGCGGATCTGGCCGATGCGATCGCGGCGGCCTCGCGGGAGGCGGAGGCGGCATTCGGGGATCCGACGGTGTTCCTGGAGCAGGCGGTGGTCAATCCGCGCCATATCGAGGTGCAGATCCTGGCCGATACCCACGGCAATGTGATCCATCTGTTCGAGCGGGATTGTTCGGTGCAGCGTCGTCATCAGAAGGTGATCGAGTTGGCGCCGGCGCCGAACCTGTCACCGGAGTTGCGCGAGAAGATCTGCTCGGACGCGGTCGCGTTCGCCCGCCACATCGGCTACACGTGCGCCGGGACGGTCGAGTTTCTGCTCGACGAAAACGGTCAGCATGTGTTCATCGAGATGAATCCGCGCATCCAGGTCGAGCACACGGTGACCGAGGAGATCACCGATGTGGACCTGGTGGGCTCACAGCTGCGCATCGCGTCGGGTGAATCGCTGGACGATCTCGGATTGTCGCAGGACACTCTGGCGATTCGGGGTGCGGCGATGCAGTGCCGGATCACCACCGAGGACCCGGCCAACGGGTTCCGGCCCGACGTCGGACGCATCACCGCCTACCGCAGTCCGGGTGGTGCCGGGGTGCGTCTGGACGGCGGTGCGGTGCTCGGTGCCGAGGTGACCGGCCACTTCGACTCGATGCTGGTGAAACTCACGTGTCGCGGTCGGGATTTCGCGACCGCGGCGCGCCGTGCGCGGCGTGCGGTGGCCGAGTTCCGGATTCGTGGAGTGGCCACCAACATCCCGTTCCTGCAGGCGGTGCTCGATGATGTCGACTTCCGCGAGGGCCGGGTGACGACGTCGTTCATCGAGGACCGTCCGTGGCTGCTGACCTCGCGCAGCTCGGCCGACCGCGGCACCAAGATCCTGTCGTATCTGGCCGATGTGACGGTCAACAAGCCGCACGGCGAACGTCCGACGAAGGTGTATCCGCGTGACAAGCTGCCCACGCTGGATCGCGCCACCCTCGCCTCACCGCCGGACGGTTCGCGTCAGCGGTTGTTGGAGTTGGGGCCGGCCGGGTTTGCCGCGGATCTACGGGATTCGAAACGACTTGCCGTCACCGACACCACTTTCCGGGACGCTCATCAGTCGTTGCTGGCCACCCGGGTCCGTACGACCGGGTTGATGGCGGTGGCGCCCTATGTGGCGGCGATGACCCCCCAGTTGTTGTCGCTGGAATGCTGGGGTGGGGCCACCTACGACGTGGCGTTGCGGTTCCTGAAGGAAGACCCGTGGGATCGGTTGGCGCAGTTGCGTGAAGCGGTACCCAACATCTGTTTGCAGGTGTTGCTGCGGGGCGCCAACACCGTCGGCTACACCCCGTACCCGACCAAGGTGACCACCGCGTTCGTCGCCGAGGCCACCGCAACCGGTATCGACATCTTCCGGATCTTCGACGCGCTCAACAACATCGAGCAGATGCGTCCGGCCATCGACGCGGTACGCGAGACCGGCACGGCGGTCGCCGAGGTCGCCATGTCCTACACCGGTGACCTGGCCAACCCGAACGAGGACCTCTACACCCTCGACTACTACCTGCGGTTGGCCGAACAGATCGTCGATGCCGGCGCGCACGTGTTGGCGATCAAGGACATGGCCGGGCTGTTGCGGGCGCCGGCGGCGACGAAGCTGGTGTCGGCATTGCGCAGCAACTTCGATCTGCCGGTGCATGTGCACACTCACGACACCCCCGGCGGGCAGCTCGCCACCTATCTGGCGGCGTGGGAGGCCGGGGCGTCGGCCGTGGACGGCGCCAGTGCGGCGTTGGCCGGTACCACCAGCCAGCCGGCGTTGTCGGCGATCGTGGCCGCCGCTGCTCATTCCGAGCGTGACACCGGCCTCGATCTGCAGGCCGTCTGCGACCTCGAGCCGTACTGGGAGGCGCTACGCAAGGTGTACGCGCCGTTCGAGTCCGGACTGCCCGCGCCGACCGGACGGGTCTACACCCACGAGATCCCCGGTGGGCAGTTGTCGAACCTGCGACAGCAGGCCATCGCCCTCGGACTGGGCAACCGGTTCGAGGCCGTTGAAGAGGCCTACGCCGCCGCCGACCGCATGCTGGGTCGAGTGATCAAGGTGACCCCGTCGTCGAAGGTCGTCGGCGATCTCGCGTTGGCGTTGGTCGGCCGCGGCATCACCGCCGACGAGTTCGCCGCCAACCCGCAGGGCTACGACATCCCCGACTCGGTGATCGGTTTCCTGCGTGGCGAACTCGGCGATCCCGCTGGCGGCTGGCCCGAACCGCTACGCTCACTGGCGTTGGAGGGCCGCGCCGAGGCGGCGGCCACCGCCGAGTTGTCCGACGACGATTCGCAGGCGCTCGACACCCCCGGCCAGAAACGCCAGCACACTCTCAACCGGTTGCTGTTCCCCGGCCCCACCAAGGAATTCGACGACCACCAGGAGACCTACGGCGACACCTCCCGGCTGTCGGCGAACCAGTTCTTCTACGGGCTGCGTTACGGCGAGGAACACCGCGTCGAGCTCGAACCCGGTGTCGACTTGCTGATCGGGCTCGAAGCGATCAGCGAACCCGACGAGAAGGGCATGCGCACCGTCATGTGCATCCTCAACGGACAACTACGTCCGGTGCAGGTGCGTGACCGTTCCGTCGATGCCGAGGTCGCCGCGGCCGAGAAGGCCGATCGCGGCAATCCGCACCACATCGGCGCACCGTTCGCCGGAGTCGTGTCGCTGAGTGTGGACGTCGGCGACGAGGTCGCCGCCGGCGCTGCCATCGGCACCATCGAGGCGATGAAGATGGAAGCCACCATCACTGCGCCCGTCGGCGGCAAGGTCGTCCGCGTCGCCATCGGCCAGGTCACCCAGGTCACCCCGGGCGATCTGCTCGTCGAAATCGGGTAGCGGGGTCACGCCCGCGACAGTTCCCCATGTGAATCGGTATCCACATGGGGAACTGTCAATTACGGGGGTGATTTCCGGCGTATCTGTCAGTCCTCCGTGTGGTTGGCTTGGCCGTCGACGACGAGATCTGCAAGGTGCCTGCTCGCGGCGACCAGCCGGGCGTTGGGTTCGTCGACGGAGTCGACCCACGCGGCGGCATCGGCAAGGCCCTTGCCGGCGGCGCGGTGGCGACGTAGCAGCCGTTCGCGTCGGAGGGGACCCGGCGCGTCGATGTAGTAGAGGCGGCGTAGCAGTGGACGCACCGCGGACCATGGCGGGTTGTCGAGAGCAAGGTAGTTGCCTCCACGACAATCACCCGGGCAGTGGGTGCGACGACGAGCCGCGCGGCGATCGGTTCGCCCATGACATGGTCGAAGTCGGGGCAGTACACCGGTCGGTCGCCGCACGCGGTGATCCGTTCGAGCAGCGTGACGAAGCCGTCGGCATCGAAGGTATCCGGTGCGCCTTTGCGGTCGCCGCGGCCGATGTCGGCGAGCACGCGGTCGGATAGATGAAACCCGTCCATCGGGACGTATGCGACCGTGTCGGGTCCGCGTCGGGCTCCGAGGATGTCGATCACCGCGCGCGTGATCGTGGTCTTACCGCCGCCGGGCGGGCCGGTGATGCCGACGAGTACCCGCTCCGTTCCGGACAGGAGGCCGGCGATGTCGTCGGCGACTGCGGCGGCGGGTCCGTCAACGGCGTCGGGCATGCGATCGACGGTAGTCGCCATCAGTAACGCGGGTCGGGGGCGGACAGCGCGAGCCGTCCCGGTTCCCGCGGGCCGTCGACGGTCCGCGGGAGCCGAGACGACCCGCGCGAGGCTAGCTCGACCGGCCGAACCAGCTGACGTCGTCGTTGCCGATGAGGTCGGGGACCGTCCAGCCGTCCAGGTCGTACTCGGACAGGCACTGTTCGGCGAGACCCTTCATGGATTCCACACCACCACGGTTCTGCGCGGCGAACAGCAACTCTGCCTTCACATTCTCGTGGTTGCCCGAGTAGTTGCGCTCGTAGAGTTCGTGCCGGCCGCCGAATTCGGAACCGATCGAATCCCACAGTGCCTTCATCACCTTCACCCGATCGACCGCGGTGATGCCGTTGGAACCGCGGACGTACTTGTCGAGGTACGGGCGCACATCGGGGCTCTTGAAGTCGGCGGCGCTCGACGGCAGATAGATCAGGCCCGACGCGACGTCCTGCTCGATGATCTCCTTGATACGCGGGTAGCCCTGCATCATGAACATCCGGTAGGTGAGGCCATACTCGAGGCGCGGGATCACGGTGTCGCCGATCCACGGTTCGGGGTTGTGGGCCATCGCATCGGTGAGCGTCCAGAACAGATTGCGCCAACCGATCACCTCACCGACGCGGGTCTGCACACCACGGAAGCCGCCGGAGCCGGTGGCGTCAAGGGCCTTCATCAGCAACCCGGCGATGAAGTCGAGTTTCACCGCCAGACGGGTACAGCCCTGGAAGGTGAACCGCGGCAGGAAGCCGGATTGCGGGAAGAAGGCGTTGATGCGCTCGACGTCGCCGTACATGAAGACGTTCTCCCAGGGCACGAGCACCTTGTCGAAGACGAAGATGGTGTCGTTCTCGTCCATCCGGCTCGACAGCGGGTAGTCGTACGGGCTGCCCATGACCGCGGCCTGTTCGGTGTAGGAGGTCCGGCAGATGAGTTTGATGCCGGGTGCGTCCATCGGCACGGTGCAGATGAGCGCGAATTCCTTCTTGCGGATCGGCAGCCCGTAGTGGGCGATGAAGTTGTAGTTGGTGATGGCCGAGCCGGTGGCGACGACCTTCGCTCCCGAGACGATCAGCCCCGCGTCGGTTTCCTTCTCCACCTTCATGAACACGTCGCCGACCTCGTCGGGCGGCAACTGACGATCCACCGGCGGATTGATGATGGCGTGGTTCCAGTACAGGACCTTTTCCTGTGACTCGCGATACCAGCGTTCGGCGTTGGCCTCGAACGGTGCATAGAGATCCTTGTTGGCATGCAGGGTGCCCAGGAAGCTGGCCTTGTAGTCGGGGGAGCGTCCCATCCAGCCGTAGGTCATCCGTGCCCATTCGGCGATCGCATCACGTTCTTTGACCAGATCTGCCGAGCTCGTGGGCGCCTTGAAGAACGGCATCGTCACGCCGCCGTTGCCGGTGTCGGTGGGCGCGGTCACCTTGTCGCGGGTGGCCGGATCGTGCATCGAGTCGTAGAGGCGAGCCGTCATCCGGATCGGGTTGCGGAAGGCTGGGTGGGTGGTCACATCTTTCACGCGCTCGCCGTGTAGCCAGATCTCGCGCCCGTCCTTGAGTGACTCGATGTACTCGTCGCCGGTCATCGGCCGGGAGGCGAAATTGCGCGTCTTGTTGGCCGCACTGTCGGCTGCCGGGTTGGTGGTCGGTGCGTCGGTGTCGGGCCGCTCGTCGAGAGTGGTCATGATTGATACCTCTTTCTGATCGATCGATCGTGACTGGTTATGAAAACGGTTCAGGCGGTGCGGGTTCCGGCCAGATGAAACGGGGTGAACGTGGTGGTCGAGTCGAACCATCCCGAATGCGGATCGTCGGCGCACAACGTCCACAGTGAGTTCACGCTCGGCTCGCCGAGATCGTGAAAGGTGCTGCGGTAGTACAACAGTGGTGACTTCCCGCTCGACGATGCGTCGACGATCTCGCCGATGAAGATGATGTGGTCGCCGCCGTCGTAGCTACGCCATGGGAGGCAACTGAGGGTGGCGGCGGCGCCCTGCAGGACCGGTGCGGTCGGCCCGTCGTCCCATCGGGGTCCCGGGTCGGCCGGCCTGCCGGCGAAATGCATTGCGATGTCGAGTTGATCGGCTGCCATGATGTTCACCGCGAATGGTGCATCGGTGAGGTACCCGCAGGCCTTGGACTTGCGCGTCAGGGTGACCTGGCAGAGGCGAGGTTCGAGCGAGACGGCCGTGAATGCGGTGACGGTTGCGCCGTGCGGCTCACCGTCGGCGTTTGTGCAGGTGATCACCGTGACGCCGCTGGCGAACTGGCCGAAGATGTTCTGTAGCGCCGTGCGTTCCATGTGACTACTCCTTTCGATGATCGCTAATGTGAGGTAGAACATATTTCGACGTCGGCCCCTTGACGATCCGCTGAACGCGACAGCGATCCGGAATGCGCGGCGAGGTCGTGAGGAGTGTCGATGAGTCAGCTGCAACAGCTTTCAATACCGGGTGATCCGGATTGGGATGCAGCGTCGGATGCGGTGTCCGCAGCCTATTTCCCACACGTGCTGCGGCCCCGTGTCGCCCGCAGCACAGCGACCGAGGCCGATGTCGCGGTCACGGTGCTCGGCCCGCTGCGTATCGCGCGGATCGGATGGGGCGCGGAGGTATCGATTCACTCCGACCATCCCGGCGCCTACGGCATCAACGTCCCGCTCAACGGTGTGCTCGAGACGTCGGTCGCCGGACATTCGGTGGTGTCGACCAGCGGGTCGGCGACGGTCAATCCGCCCGACACCCCCACCGACATCACCCGCTGGTCGAGCACTTGCACGATCGTCGGCGTCAAGATCGACCGCGACTTCCTGCACCACGAGATGTGTCGGGTGACCGGGCAACCCGACACGTCCATACCCGATCAGCTCGATCTTCGTTCACCCGAAGGCGCGAGTTGGTTCCGTCTGGTGCAGTCGATCGCCGGACAGCCCGCCGACGACCCGCTACTGGCCAACCCGTTGGTCGCCGAACAACTCGCCGGATCGTTGACCGATGCGTTTCTCTTGGCGGCCGTCCCCGACGATCGGGGCGATCATCTGCTGCCTCGACCGCGGATCGTGACCCGAGTGCTCGACGCCCTGCGCGCCGACCCGGCACGGCCCTGGACGGCCGCGGACATGGCCGAGTCGGCCGGGGTGAGCGTGCGTCGCCTTCAGGAGGGCTTTCGGCAATACGTGGGGAAGACGCCGCGTGAATGTCTCACCGAGATCCGACTCGCTGCGGTTCACGACGACCTCATGCGCGGAACGTCGGCGTCGGTGACCGACGCCGCGATGAAGGCGGGTTTCACCCACACCGGACGGTTCGCCGCCGCGTTCCGACAGCGATACGGCGTCTCGCCGTCCCAACTACTCACCGACCGCTGAGCGCGCGACCGGTGGGGGAGTTCTGGACGCAGTTTCGAGTTCCGGCCAGGAGCCCGAACTGCGGCCAGAGCCTGCAGGTGCGGCCGGCACCGGGTCAGCTACCCCGATATGTCGAGTAGGCGTACGGGCTCAGCAGCAGCGGCACGTGGTGGTGGCGCTGCGGATCGCCGACCTCGAAGCAGATGTCGACCTCGGGGTAGAAGCCGGTGAGCTGCTGATCGGCGAACCAGCTGCCGGTGTCGAAGACGAGATGGTGGATGCCGGCGATGAGCGCGTCGGTGTTGACCTGCGCGATCCGGCCGTCACCGTCGGTGACGCCGGCAGCGAGTTCGGTGCCGGAGGCATCCTGCAGGGACACCGCGACGCCGACGGCGGGTGCGCCGCTGACGGCATCGAGGACGTGGGTCGACAAACCGGTCACGCCTGGGCCTCCTCGTCGAGGTAGATGCTTGCCGGTGTCAGCATACGGATCAGTCGGCTGCGGTTGATCTTGGCGAGTTCCATGCGCATCACCCGACGTTCGGTCTCGGGGTCATTGCTCATGCGCTGCTTGAGGATGTCGAGGAGCTCCGCGGCGGGGCGGCCGTTGGCGAACACCAGGTAGACGTGACCGAACCTCTCCTCGTAGGCCGCGTTGAGTTCCTTGATCTCGGCCAGCACATCGGCGTCGGCGCCGGTGACCCCGGACTGTTCGCGTTTCGACGACGGATTGTCGGCCCGGTCGCCGATCCGCGGGTGTCCGGCCAACGCGTCGTCGAGATCCTTCTCGGTGAGCTCGGCCATGATCAGGTCGGCGTACTCGAGCAGCGCCTCGTCGTCGGAGAACGGCCGGGCCGACGCCACGCGCACTGCCCAGATCCGGGAGCTGCAGCATTCGAAGAGCTGATTGATGGCCCGACGTTCGGACAATTCGTTGAAACTGGACAATCCTCGCCAATCGACACGACGCATGCGCCCCAGCCTAAGAGAGTTCCGGTTGTCGGGTGAATCGGGCCGACGTGAACGGGTTGGCGTCGGCGACGAGATCGTCGAAGCGGTAGTTCGCGATCTTGGCGATCTCGATCAACGCGAACGACTTCTCGCTCGTCTCCGAGTTGTCCATGCGTGCCCAGCCGTTTCGCAGGACCCGGTCGTAGCGTTCGGTCTCGCGGGCACAGATGACGAGCGGGAACCCGAAATGCTCCTGGTAGGCGGCAGCCAGATTCACCACATTCTCGTGCTCGGTCTCCTCGAGGTGAGACAGCCCCTTGTGGTCGACAGCAACCAGCTCGCCGGTCTCCTCGTCCTCGGCGCCCAGATCCGGGAAGGCGCGGATGAGCGCCAACTGTTCCTCGTCGCTGCCGGTGAGCATCGCCTCCTGGAACGCGCTGCGCAGGTCGTGGACGTCCTCGAACGGCTTCTGATCCCAGGCCCGGTCGAGCACCCAGTCGACGTTCTGTACGACGCCGCCGAAGGTGTCCCGGAACTGCTCCTTGGACATCGTGTTGACCTCGTCAAGGGTGATCGCGCCGCCACCGGCCACCGCGGGCCCACGGCCACCCACGTGGAAGAACAACAGATTCAACAGGATGGCGGTGATCGCGCCCATGGTGATCCCGGTGGAGAACGGGATCTGCAAGAAGATGTTCGGCATCGCCTCGTCCACTCCGGGCAGCGCAGGCACGTCGACCTGCTCACCGGACTTCTCGATCACGGTGGTCGGGGCGGCTGACTGGGAGAACTGCACATACAGCGCGACGGCCAGCGACGTCGCCGAGATGATCAGGTTGCGATGATCGGTGAAATCGACCGAGGTGAGTGTCTGGATGCCGACGATCGCGACGGTGGCGAACATGATCAACGCGGCACCGCCGAGGACCGGCGCAGGAATCGACTCGACCACCTTCGCCAGCTTGGGCAGCACCCCCAGAATGATCATGATGACGCCCGCACAGGCGACCACCCAGCGACTCTTGACGCCGGTGAGCCGGACCAGACCGACGTTCTCGGAGAAGGCCGTATACGGGAACGAGTTGAACGAACCGCCGATCATGGTGGCCAAGCCGTCGGCGCGCACGGTGGCCGCGACGTCCTCTTTTTTGATGCGCTTGCCGACGATCTCGCCGGTCGCGAAGACCGACCCGGTCGATTCCACCGCGACAACGAGGAGCACCACGATCAGTGAGACGATTGCGACGATGTCCCACTGCGGCCAGCCGAACGCGAAGGGCGGGGTGAAGCCCAGCCACGACGCCTCGCCGACCGAAGAGAACGAGGCGTCGCCGAGGAGCCACGCGATGAAGGTGCCGACCGTGAGGCCGAGGAGCACCGCGATCGTCGCCATGAACCCGCGGAAGAAGCGTTGCATCAACACGATCAGCAGGATGGTGCCCAGTGCATAGCAGACCCAACGCCAGTTGGCGGAGTCGTGTAGATGGGTGGCGGGATCGCTCACCGCGTCGCCGGCGCCCACCGGGATGAGACAGATACCGATGATGGTGATCAGGGTGCCGGTCACCACCGGCGGCAGGAATCGGATCAGCTTGGCGAAGAACGGCGCGATCAGAAAGGTGAACACGCCGGCCGCGATGACCGCGCCGTAGACGGTCTGCAGCCCGACACGTCCGCCGCCGTGATTGTTGGCGATCTGGATGACCGGCGCCAGGGTCGCGAAGGTGATTCCTTGCAGCAGTGGCAGCCGGACGCCGATCTTCCAGAATCCGACGGCTTGTAGCAGCGAGGCGATGCCGCAGGTGAACAGGTCGGCGGTGATCAGCATCGTCAGCGCTTCGTCGTCGAGGTCGATGGCGCGTGCGATGAGCAGGGGGACGAGGACAGCGCCGGCGTAGAAGGCCACCACGTGCTGGGCACCGAGCGCCACCAGTTTCCCGGGTGGGGGTACCTGGTCGACCGGATGCACCCGGCGTTTGCGCTGCGGTGCCCCGATGGGGGCGCTGGAATCGGTTGCCATTGGCCTCATCACCTAGAGTTCGTAGCCCTGCCGTGAACGATCGCCGCGCACAGCAGATAAATAGTGAACCTCGATGCGGATTCCCGCTCGGCGGTGGATCGTATATTTCGTCGTGGTAAAAGGTGCGGAACGGACAGGAGGCCAGTGCGGTGGCGATGACGGGACCCGAGGGCCGTGACCTGCCGGACACGTCTGCGAGTCGCGTCGGTGCGGTGTGTGGCGTGGTGCTCGCAGCCGGCGCCGGAAGTCGCTACGGAATGCCGAAAATCCTTGCACACCAAGGTCAGTGGCTAGCGATCGCGGTGCGGGCGCTGCGCGACGGGGGGTGCGACGAGGTGGTGGTGGCGATGGGGGCGAGCACTGTCGAACCACCCGGCGGGGCATCGGTGCTCCACGTCGACGACTGGGCGACGGGTCTGTCGGCGACAGTGCGCGCCGCCGCGGGATGGGTGGCACAGCGGCGGGATCCCGCCGCGATGGTTTTACATGTTGTTGACACACCCGATGTGGGGCCGGAGGTCACCGGCCGCGTCGTCGACGCGGCGCAGCGTCGGCGGGATGTGGTGGCACGCGCGGTGTTCGACGGACGGCCGGGCCACCCGGTGTACATCGGGTCCGACCATCTCGACCCGCTCGGTGCTCATCTGCAGGGTGACGTCGGGGCGGGACGGTATCTGGCGACCGTCGCGGGTCTGCGCACCGTGGAGTGCGGTGACCTGGCCACGGGCCGCGACCGCGACCTGCCGGACTGATCTCGCTCTCAGAGCCCGGGTAGGCCGTCCGGCACGGTGTGTGGCAGGGCGACGTCGAGTACGCCCGCGGCGAAGCGGGTCACCGGGCCGCCGGCGGCACGCAACGCGGCATCGTATCCGGCGCGTGCGCGACCGCAGTAGTGGGTGGGCTGACCGTGGGTGACGTCGAGTCCGATGACGGCGATCGTCTCGCCCGTGGTGGGGATGCAGATGCCCCACACGAACAGATTCTCCGATTCCCATCCACGCGCGACGACCTCGATGTACCCGAGCGGATCGGGCACACCGAGGTCGTCGAGTGCGGGGACGTCGGAGATCCGTTCATCGGCACGCAGCGCGCGCAGATACCAGGCTCCGGCGTTGATCTCGACCGGTTCCATGACCGGTGCGTCGCTACTTCAGTTCGAGCAGCACGGTGCCCTGGGTGACGGCGGCGCCGGCCTCGATCGCGAGTCCGGTGACCACACCGTCCTTGTGGGCGGTGACGGGGTTCTCCATCTTCATGGCCTCGAGCACGACGACGAGTTCGCCGGCGGAGACCTGCTGGCCCTCCTCCACGGCGACCTTCACGACGGTGCCCTGCATGGGCGCTGCCACGGCGTCACCGGAGACGGCGGCATTGCCACCCTTTTTGCGGGACCGGGCCTTCGGCTTCTTGCGGACCACGCCGTTGGCGCTGCCGCCACCGCCACCGAGCGCGAGATCACCCGGCAGCGAAACCTCGACGCGTCGGCCGCCGACCTCGACGACGACGTTCTGGCGCGGCAGCGACTCGTCGTCCTCGATCGGCTCACCACCGGTGTATGGCTCGATCGGGTTGTCCCAGTCGGTTTCGATCCACTTGGTGTAGACATCGAAGGTCTCGACGCCGTTCTCGTCGGTGTGGCCGTGGAAGGCCGGGTTCTCGACGATATGGCGGTGGAACGGGATGACCGTGGCCAGGCCCTCGACTTCGAACTCGGCGAGCGCGCGCGCCGAGCGCTCGAGCGCCTGCTCGCGGGTCTCGCCGGTGACGATGAGCTTGGCGAGCATCGAGTCGAACTGTCCGCCGATCACGTCGCCGGCAACGACGCCGGAGTCGACGCGCACGCCGGGACCGGTCGGCTCCTTGTACACCGTGACCGGCCCGGGGGCGGGCAGGAAGTTGCGGCCGGCGTCCTCGCCGTTGATGCGGAACTCGAAGGAGTGCCCGCGCGGCGTCGGATCCTCGGAGATCTCGAGCTTCTCGCCGTTGGCGATGCGGAACTGCTGACGAACCAGGTCGATACCGGAGGTCTCCTCGGTGACCGGGTGCTCCACCTGCAGACGGGTGTTGACCTCGAGGAAGGACACCAGGCCGTCGCTACCGACGAGGAACTCGACCGTGCCTGCACCGTAGTAGCCGGCCTCGCGGCAGATGGCCTTGGCCGACTCGTGGATCTTGGTGCGCTGCTCGTCGGTGAGGAACGGCGCGGGGGCCTCCTCGACCAGCTTCTGGAAGCGGCGCTGCAGCGAGCAGTCGCGGGTACCGGCGACGATGACGTTACCGTGCTGGTCGGCGATGACCTGGGCCTCGACGTGGCGGGCCTTGTCCAGGTAGCGCTCCACGAAGCACTCGCCGCGACCGAAGGCGGCGACGGCCTCGCGGGTGGCCGACTCGAACAGGTGCGGGATCTCCTCGATGGTGTAGGCCACCTTCATGCCGCGTCCACCGCCGCCGAAAGCCGCCTTGATCGCGACCGGTACGCCGTGTTCCTCGGCGAACGCGACGACCTCGTCGGCGTCCTTAACCGGGTCCTTGGTGCCCGGCGCCATCGGTGCGTCGGCCTTGAGCGCGATGTGGCGGGCGGTGACCTTGTCGCCGAGGTCGCGGATGGACTGCGGCGACGGGCCGATCCAGATCAATCCGGCGTCCAGCACGGCCTGCGCGAAGTCGGCGTTCTCGGAGAGGAAGCCGTAGCCGGGATGGATGGCGTCGGCGCCCGACTTGGCCGCGGCGTCGAGGATCTTGTCGAACACGAGGTAGGACTCGGCCGAGGTCTGGCCGCCGAGCGCGAACGCCTCGTCGGCGAGCTTCACGAACAGCGCGTCGGCGTCGGGTTCGGCGTACACGGCGACGCTGGCCAGACCGGCGTCCCGAGCGGCCCGGATCACTCGCACCGCGATCTCGCCACGATTGGCGATGAGGACCTTGGAAATACTGTTCGCAGAGCTACTTGGCACTTGTTCTCCTGGGCGTCGTGACGCTCGGTGGAGCGGCACTTGGTCGTTATGAATCACATCACGCGTCTGGGGTTTCACCCGTCCGGCCGATCGTGACGGCCCTCGGAGTGAGGCACGACACTCGAGTCTAAGTGTCACGCGTTCAGGGCAATACCCTAGCCCACCGATCAAGCGATCGGTCGCCCCCTCCGGTTACTCGTCGGTACGAAAAGTGCTCGCGTCACCGAGCTCCCGGATCAACCGGGCGAAATCGTGCAGGTAGGCCTGGACGGGACCGACGGGACCGGTGTCCGTGTCGCCGGGTTCGGCGGCCGGAGTGGGATAGTTCACGTCGGCGCCCGGGACGTTCTGACTATCAGGCGACGCTGCGGGTTCCGGTGGGAAGCGGGCCGACACCCGCATGCCGCCGGGTGTCCGATTGATCCAGATATAGACCTCGTGGGGTGCATAACTGTGGCTGCGCAACACCTTCGCCCGGCCCGCGTCGGCCTCGGCCGCCCCCGGGGCATATCGCGTGTCGATGAACGAGATCACGAACAAGGGTTCGCCGCTGTGGCCGAGGAGTTCGGCGACCCGCAGGAACGGCAGCCCGGCGCCCTGGCGGGACCGTTTGAGTTCGGCGGTCGCCCGTGTGACCGCCTGATCGAAGGTCGGTGAATCGGAGACGTCGAGGGTGAACGGGGCCACCGCAACGAACCAGCCCAGCGCGGTGAGCCAGCGAGCGTCGTCGCGGGTGTGGCGGGGGAGCACGCAGCGGAACTCGTCGTCGCCGGTGCGATCGTGATGCACCAGGGCGCACGCCGCGAGCACGCCTGCGGTCAGCGTGCCGCCGGCCTGCGAGCAGACCGCGGTGAATCTGTTGGCGGCCGCGTCGTCGAGGATCAGGCCGTACAGCGATTGCTGGGCGACGGCGGATTCGTCGCTCGGATCGGGGGCGGGTGACTCCAGCTCGGCGCGGTCGATGGTCGCGGCCTCGGAATCGGCGGTGAAGGCCGGCATGCCGCCGTGGCCGGCGCGCAGGAAATCCGTCCACGTCCGTACCGCTGGGTGGTCGCCGCCGGTCTGGTCGGCCATTCGGCGTTCCTGGGCGCTGAAGTCGACGTAGCTGCCGACGGGCGCCAGTTCGGGTTGCTCCTGACGCCGTGCTGCGCGGTAGAGGGTGGCGAGTTCGTGTTGCGCCATGATCAGCGAGTAGCCGTCGACGAGCGAATGGTCGGCGGCGAACAGCAGGGTGAACGAGTCCTCCCGGCCGACGGTGGCGAACATGTAGGCCGGCCAATGCAGCGGCGCCGTCGCACGGTCGAAGGCGCCGGCGATCTGTTCGACCAGCGGACCCGACTCGGTGTACCAGCCGATGCGGCCCATCTTGAGCTTGACGGTGCCGGGCTCTGTGCTGAGTCGTTGGAGGCCGTCACCGCGGATGATGACGTGGCTGCGCAACACCTCGTGTCGGTCGATCCACTGCAGCAGGGTGGTCCGGATGGCCGGGATCGACAGCGGTTCGGCGAATTCGATGGCCAGACCCAGCCAGGATTCCCGGCCGCCCTCGCGTCGGGTGCGCAGCCGATAGTCGAACGCCGACCGCAGATGCTGCTCGTGATTGTGCGACGTGAGGCGGGAATCGCGGCTCCAGGAACCCAGGCCACCCGAGACATACGGCATCCACTCGACGAGTCCGCCAGGCTCCACCGACTCGTCGCGGATCTGGACGAACTTCATGTCGAACTGGTGGGGGTGCCGGGTCCGTCCCCGGCCTGACGTCGCACCTGTCCTTTGATCCGGGCGAGCATGCCCGCCATACCCCGCAGTCGCAGCGGACTGACCGCCGAGCCCAGCCCCAGATCGTGATAGAAGTCCGCCGGCACCGCGAGGATCTCGTCGGCGGGCGCGCCGTCGAGGCCCTGATACAGGATCGAGGCGAAACCGCGGGTGGTCGGAGCCTCTGCCGGCGCCGTCAGGTACAGCCGCACATGATCAGTGTCGGCGGCGTCCACCGACAGGAATACCGGCGACTGACACTCCGGCACCGGCTCCATCGCGTCCTGTTGGAGGTGGGACGGGAGCTCGGGCAGTTCACGCGAGAACTCCAGCAGCAACGTCACCTTGTCGGCATCGCCGAGTGCGCCGAAGTCGTCGACGATCTCGGCGAGAGCAGCCGGCAGTGTCATGTCGTCGCCGGGGCGGCGCCCGGCTCGGGGCCGATGGCGATGGGCACCCGCACCGCGTTACCCCATTCGGTCCACGACCCGTCGTAGTTGCGCACCTTGTCGTAGCCGAGCAGATGGGTCAGCACGAACCAGGTGTGGCTCGACCGCTCGCCGATGCGGCAGTACGCGATGGTCGGGGTTGACGGATCGAGGTCGGCGTAGATCTCCTCGAGTTCCTTACGGCCGCGGAAGCGGCTGTCCGGTGCGGCGGCCTTGGCCCACGGGATGGAGATGGCGGTGGGGATGTGGCCCCCGCGTAGCGCACCCTCCTCTGGGTAGTCCGGCATGTGCGTGCGTTCGCCGGTGTACTCCTGCGGGGAGCGCACGTCGACGAGCGGTTGGGTACCGAGCGCCTCGAGCACCTCCGGCGCGAATGCGCGGATTCGGGAGTCATCACGCTCGACGACGGGGTAGTCCGATCGCGGGTACTCGGGCACATCGAAGGACGTGTCGCGATCCTCCGACATCCAGGCGTCGCGGCCACCGTCGAGCAGCCGGACGTCCTCGTGGCCGAACAGCGTGAACACCCACAGCGCGTAGGCGGCCCACCAATTGCTCTTGTCGCCGTAGATCACCACGGTGTCGTCGCGTTCGATCCCCTTGCTACGCATGAGCTCAGCGAACTGTTCACCGTTGATGTAGTCGCGGGTCACCGGATCGTTGAGATGAAGATGCCAGTCGATCTTCTGCGCGGTCGGGATGTGACCGATGTCGAAGAGCAGGACATCCTCGTCCGACTCGACGATCTTGAGTCCCTTCGCACCGAGATGCGCCGACAGCCACTGGGTGCTGACCAGACGCTCCGGATGCGCGTACTCGGCGAATGCCGGATTCGGATCGGTCTCCACGCTCAACTGCGGTCCCTTCAATCTGTGGTCGCCGATGCGGCATCGGGCGGTCTGACGGACACGGCGATCCGGTGTCTGGCAATGAGCCTACCCACTGCCGAAGTCGCGTGGCGTGCCGACTCACGGTCGTGTCGGCGAGCTGAGAGCTCAGCCGACGCGGTGCCCTTCCATGGACAACTCGCCCAGCCGATGTGACACGGCGTCAAGGACATCGTCGAGGGTGTGTGATCACGACGACGACCCTGGACACTGATGCCGGAATCCGTGCACTTGCCACGACATGCAGGTGTGTCGGCCCAGATCAGTTGTCCGATTTGCCAGTTGGGTCCGACAGCCACAAGTCGACGACCGACACCCCCACCTCGCCGAGCAGACGACGAACGGTCGGCAGGCCGATCCCGAGCACCGATGACGGATCGCCGTCGACGGAGTCCACGAACCAGCCGCCGAGCCCATCGAGGGTGAAGGCGCCGGCCACCGAGAGGGGTTCGCCGGTGGCGACGTAGGCATCGATCGTCGCGTCGTCGACGTCGGCGAATCTGATGGTCGTCGACGCCGCGGCGTGCGCGGAGGCGGCCACCAGGCCGTCGTGGATGCGGGTGACACAGTGCCCGGTGATAAGTTCGGCCGAGCGGTTGCGCATGGTGCGCCACTGGCTCTGCGCGACCTGTGCGGTGTGCGGTTTGCCGCTCAGCCGGCCGTCGAAGAACAGCATCGAGTCACAGGTGAGGACCACCACATCGGAGGCGTCGCAGTCGGCGAGGACATCGGCCACCACGGCGTCGGCCTTGGCCTGCGCCAACCGGACGACGATGTCCTCGGGTGGAAACGCCGCCATGGTGGTCAGCAGGGCGTCCTCGTCGACGTCGGAGACGATCACCCGCGGGTCGAGTCCCGCGTCGCGCAGCACCCGGAGGCGGGCCGGCGACGCCGACCCGAGCACCACCTCCGGTGCGCTCACCACCTCAGGTTGGTGAAGCTGCCCGGTGCGCCCCAGATCGGCCGCAGCCGGTCCTCAGGGCGTCCCCAGTCGTCGCGTGGCCCGGCGTCGGCGATGCCGCCACCGGAGGACCCGGCGGCGGAGGCGACGACCGCGACGAGGGCGGCGAGTTCCTCATCGGTCGGGTTACCCCGGACGACGCGCAAAAACGGTGCGGACTGTGTCTGCGTTTCGGCGTCGGCGCCGGTCTCGATGTCGCTCACAGCGGAATGTTCCCATGCTTCTTCGGCGGCAGCGTGACCATCTTGCGCTCGAGCAGGCGCAGCGCGGTCGCCACCTGGCCACGGGTGTGGCTGGGCGGGATCACCGCGTCGACGTAGCCACGTTCGGCGGCGACGTACGGATTGACCAGAGTGTCCTCGTACTCCTGCTGCAGTTCGAGGCGCAGTGCGTCGACGTCCTCGCCGTTCGCCGCAGCTTCCTTCAGCTTGCCGCGGTAGACGAATCCGACCGCGCCGGAGGCGCCCATGACCGCGATCTGGGCCGTCGGCCAGGCCAGATTGACGTCGGCGCCCATGTGCTTGGACCCCATCACGTCGTAGGCGCCGCCGTAGGCCTTGCGCGTGATGATGGTGATCTTGCCGACGGTGGCCTCGCCGTAGGCGTACAGCAGCTTGGCGCCGCGGCGGATGATGCCGTTGTATTCCTGGTCGGTGCCGGGCAGGAAGCCGGGCACGTCGACCAGGGTGACGATCGGGATGTTGAAAGCGTCACACGTGCGGACGAACCGGGCGGCCTTCTCCGACCCCTTGATGTCGAGGCAGCCGGCGAACTGGGTCGGCTGGTTTGCGACGATGCCGACGCTGCGGCCGTCCACCCGGCCGAATCCGACGATCACGTTGGTCGCGTACTCGGCCTGCACCTCGAGGAACTCGTCGTCGTCGAGGATGCGCCGGATGACCTCGTGCATGTCGTAGGGCTGGTTCGGCGAATCAGGGATCAGCGTGTCGAGTTCGAGGTCCTCATCGGTGAGGGTGTCCTCGATCGAGCCGGCAGCCGGCTGGTCCACCGGCAGGCGCGGGGCCTCGGCCCGGTTGTTGCTGGGCAGGTAGCCGAGCAACTCCTTGACGTACCCGAGCGCGTCTTCCTCGTCGGAGGCCACGTAGCTCGCGGTACCCGACTTCGTCATGTGGGTGTTGGCGCCACCGAGGTCCTCCATGGTGACGTCCTCGCCGGTGACCGTCTTGATGACGTCCGGGCCGGTGATGAACATCTGACTGGTCTTGTCGACCATCACGACGAAGTCGGTCAGGGCGGGGGAGTAGACGTGGCCGCCGGCCGCAGCGCCGAGGATCAGCGAGATCTGAGGGATCACGCCGGAAGCGCGGACGTTGCGGTGGAAGATCTCGCCGTACAGGCCCAGGGAGACCACACCCTCCTGAATACGTGCGCCGGCACCGTCGTTGATGCCGATCAGCGGCCGTCCGGTCTTGATCGCCAGGTCCATCACCTTCACGATCTTCTCGCCGTACACCTCGCCGAGGCTGCCGCCGAAGACGGTGGCGTCCTGGGAGAAGATGCACACCTCGCGGCCGTCGATGGTGCCGTAGCCGGTCACCACTCCATCGCCTACCGGGCGGCGCTCGGCCAGTCCGAAGTTGGTGCTGCGATGCCGGGCCAGCGCATCGAGTTCCACGAACGAGCCCTCGTCGAGGAGGTGAGTGATCCGCTCGCGCGCGGTGAGCTTGCCCCGCTCGTGGATTTTGTCCACCACGGCCTCGCCCACGGGGTGCTTGGCCTCATCGAGGCGGTTACGCAGATCGGCGAGTTTTCCCGCCGTCGTGTGGATGTCGGGGGCGGAGCCGTCCTCGCGCGAAGCAGTCGTCATGGACACCGATGCTAACGACCCGGGTGTGAGCCACGTCAAGCGGATCAACGTGAGATATGCCTCAGGTTCCCGAGCGATCGGTCGGGGAACGCGGATATGGCGTTGACCTGCACCTGTGGCGCGGTAGCGTCATCACCTATGAGTAACCATGCCGCCGATCTCGATGCCGATCGACTCCTCGAACTCCTGTCCGGTACCCGTTGGCGAGCGGTGGAGGTGGTGGCATCGACCGGCTCCACCAACGCAGACCTGGTCACACAGGCGGCTTCCGGCGACGTCGACGGCACGGTGCGGTTGACCACCGATCAGACGGCGGGGCGCGGCCGCCACTCCCGGGTGTGGTCCGCGCCGGCGGGGAGTCAGCTGGCCATGTCTGCGGCGGTCGCGGTGGGGTCCGAGACCGAGCATCTGGGTTGGTTGTCGTTGCTCGCCGGACTGGCGGCGGTCGACGCGATCGATGAGGTGGCGGGTCGACGGCCAAAGCTGAAATGGCCCAACGATGTCCTGATCGACGACCGGAAGGTGGCCGGCATCCTGGCCGAGTACACGAACACACCTCGCGGGGGTCTCGCGGTGATCGGGATCGGGATCAACACCTACATGTCGGCCGAGGACCTGCCGGTGCCGACAGCGACGTCCTTGCAGATCAGCACCGGAACCGAGGTCGCGCACACCGAACTGGCGGCGGCATTCCTGCGTGGGCTCGGGGATCTGTTGACCCACTGGCCCGACGACCTGGACCGACTGAGCGCTGCCTATCGCGATCGCAGCGACACCGTCGGCAGGCGGGTACGGCTGGTGATGCCCGGTGACCAGACAGTGACCGGCACCGCGGTCGGCGTGGACGCGATGGGTCGGATCGTCGTCGACGCCGAGGGCCGTGAGGTGGTCGCGGCGGCCGGCGACGTCACCCACCTGCGGCCGCTCGACGATTGAGACCTCGCGCGTCGGTCGTCTGGCTGCTTCAGCTGTCCTGGATGCTCTTGTGTCCCATGGCTGGGATCAGCGAGATGATCGGTAGCCCGATGATCAGATGGAGAATGGCGGTGGCGATGCCGACCGACAGTTCCGCGGACAGGATCAGCGGGATGATCACCGCCGCGGCGATCAGCAGACCGACGATCCAGCGGAAGAACTGATTCGGCGACGGGGTCACCATCTGCAGCACGTACCACAGCGCGCCGGCCGCGAGTGCGCACAGGAACGCAACCACCGCGAACCAGAACTCGTCACGCGCCAACGGATTCCACACCCCGAACCGGCCCGCTTCGTTTACCCGCTGCACGATCGCGCGGATGATCCACGCGGCCAGCCATGCGGCCAGGCCGGTCACGACACCGGTCATCACCACACCGCCGACGAACATTGTCGGATTGACGTTGGGTCCCAGCCGCGGTTTCTGGCGTCCGGCGTCGGCGGGCTGATACGGGTCCGCCGCATACGAGTAGGTCGGATCCGAGTGATCGGATCTCGGGGCGGGCTGCTGGCTGTAGGCCCGGGACTCGGGGTACCCGGGTTCATAACGCGCGGTCCGTGGATCGCGCGGGTCACGTGGATCGTGGTAGCTCATGTCTGTCGGACCTCGAGACTTCTCGTCACCTGCACGGCTTCACCGGAAGTGTACCCACGCCCGGTCGGAGTTCGGCCGTCCCGTGCTCGCCGGACATTAAGCTTTAGGCCATGTCCTATCCACGGGAGAACCTCGCCCCGGGCGAGGAGATCGTGCTGCATCGGCATCCCCACTGGAAGTGTCTGATCGGCCCGTTCCTACTGTTCCTGGTGGTCACGGCCGCGGTCGGGCTGCTGGGCGGCGTGATCACCGGTGCCGACCTCGGTTCCACCACTCGACTGATCCTGTTGGGCATCGTCGGCGTGCTGTGGCTCGCGGCATTGGGTTGGTTCTTCGTCCGGCCGCTCGTGTCGTGGGGGTCGACGCATTTCGTCCTCACCGACCGGCGGGTGATCTTCCGCAACGGCATCATCACCCGATCGGGGATCGACATCCCGGTGCGCCGCATCAACACCGTCGAGTTTCGGCACGGTCCCATCGACCGGCTGCTGCGCACCGGCACCCTGATCATCGAGTCGGCGTCGGACGAACCGTTGGCTTTCGACGACATCCCGCAGGTCGAGCGTGTGCATGCGCTGCTGTACCACGAGGTACTCGACGTGGCCGAGAACGAGCCGTTCACCGACGGATACGACGGTGAGGCGGCCGACGACATGCCGGAACGTCGGCACGACGAGGGGAGCAGGCGATGACCGACGTGCTGTTGGCCGAGGATGACGCCGCGATCGCGGAGCCGCTGGCCCGGGCACTCACCCGCGAGGGGTACGGCTGCGAGGTCGTCACCGACGGCGCGCAAGCACTCGATCAAGCCCTGGACAGTCGGTTCGAACTGTTGATCCTGGATCTCGGGCTGCCCGAGATCGACGGGCTCGAGGTGTGCCGCCGGGTCCGCTCGGAACGGCCGACGCTGGCGGTGCTGATGTTGACCGCGCGCACCGACGAGGTGGACTTCGTGGTGGGCCTCGACGCCGGCGCCGACGACTACGTCGGCAAACCGTTCCGGCTCGCGGAGCTGCTCGCACGGGTCCGGGCACTGCTCCGTCGTCAGCAGAGCGCCGACGTGGTGCTCGACGGGGGCGACATCCAACTCGACACCCGCGGACGGCGGGTACTGGCCAACGGCGCCGACGTCGTGCTGGCCAATCGCGAGTTCGATCTGCTGCGTTTCCTGATGGAACGCTCCGGGCAGGTGGTCAGCCGTGACGAGATCCTCACCGAGGTGTGGGGGTCGGCGGATCTGCGCTCGTCGAAGACCCTGGACATGCACATCTCCTGGTTACGGCGCAAGATCGGCGACGACCAGTACGACCGCCCGAGGCACATCGTGACGGTGCGCGGCGTCGGCTTCCGATTCGACCCCTGACCCGGGTGACCCGCGATGCGCCGCCGGATTCTGAACACGATGATCGCCATGTGTCTGGCGGTCGGCCTGCTGCTGGGTGTACCGCTCAGCGTGATCGCCTGGTGGTGGGTGTCGGACAACGCGCATCAGACGCTCGACGGGCGCCTCAAACTGATCTCCGATCAGTTGATCCGCCAAGAGGGTGAGGCCGGCAGCCTCGCGCCCGGGCAGCTGGATGTCGACGCCTTCCGGCTGCTGATCCCCGAGAACGGTCGACTGACCGTGCGCTACCCGGTCGACGGTGGTGCCGACGCGATGGTGGTGATCGGCGATCGGATCGACGGAGCGGCGATGGGTGACTCGATCGGACTCGGCAACGCGGGGTCACTGCTGCTGGAGATCCCGCTCGAGCAGGTGCGCGACGACCAGTTGGTGGCCGTGGGGATTGTGTTGCTGGTGGTGGCCAGTTCGATCGCGGCCGGCACCATCGTCGCGGCAGTGACCGCCGGAAGGATCGCCGATCCGCTCATCGACCTCGCCGACCGGGCCGCGGCCATGGCACGGGGCGACTTCCGCTCGGAATGGAAGTCCTACGGCATCGGAGAACTCGATCGGGTCTCGCGCGCACTGGGTGATGCGAACGCCGAGATCGCGCTGCGGCTGGAACGCGAGGGCGAGATCGTCGGCGACGTCTCACATCAGCTGCGTAGCCGTCTCACCGCCATCCAGTTGCGCCTCGACGAGTTGTCGATGCATCCCGACCCGTCAGTGGTTGGCGAGGCGGAGGCGGCGTTGGAGCAGGTGGAGCGACTATCCAGAGAGCTCGACGAGATGGTCGCGGCGTCGCGGAACGACCCGGCGGTGCCTGACGACATCGACGTGGCGGAGCTGGTGAACACGCTGATCGGCGATTTCCGTGCGTCCTTCGAGGCGGCCGGACGCACCATCTCGGCGCGGTTCGACGGTCGGGCGACCGCGGTGAGTGCGCGGCCCGGGCGCCTACGCGAGGCGTTGAGTGTCCTGGTGGACAATGCGTTGCAGCATGGTGGCGGGACGTGCCACATCCAGGTCGACGATCTGCCGTCGGGCGAGATGTTGCGCGTGTCGGTCTCCGATGAGGGCGACGGTGTTCCCGACCCGTTGGTCGGGCACATCTTCCGGCGGGGATTCTCTGCGGGCCGGGGTAATGGGGTGGGATTGTCGCTGGCACGGGCCTTGGTGGAGGCCGACGGCGGGCGCCTCGACCTCACGTCGCGCCGGCCCGCGGTGTTCTCCCTGGTCATTCCGTCGACCCACGGCAGCCGCCTCGGCGGCGCGGTCGACGGTGATCCGCCGACCGGGGAGACCGAGATCAGGCGTGACCGAGTTCCTCATCGATGAGTTCGGCGTCGCTCGGATGCAGGTCGGTGGAGCCGGCGTCCCCACCGCGCAATTGTTCGACCGGGAAGGCGAATTTGCGCAGCGCCCAGAAACGGAACGCCATCTGCAACAGGTTGCCGATCAAGAAGCCCAGGACGAAGTCGAGTACCACCAGCTCGGTGGTGGTGACATTGCTGCGCAGGTCGAAGACGTTGTTGGCCACCCATAGTGGTGCCGCGGCCAGGATCACGCCGATTCCGCTGATCGCGAAGAACAACAGCGCCTCGTGATGACGTTCGCGGCCACCACGGTTCTTGAACGCCCACTCCCGGTTGAGGATGTAGCTCAGGATCGTGGCCAGGGTCCCCGAGATGATGCGGGCCACCACCGGCTTCGGTTCCAACACGGTGAAGGTCAGCGCGTAGAAGATGACCAGGTCGAAGACGAAGGTGGTGCCCCCGACGAGAGCGAACTTGATCAGCTCGTGGTGTTGCATCGCGAGCCGACGAACCGGCTCGGGGAGTCGAGCCACGAGCTCGTCGATGAAGGGCACAAGATCCGAGTGTACGAAATCAAACCGAAGAGTAACTTCGCCGGTCGGTCATGCGCACGACGTGGCGAACGTGCCACGATGTTCGGCGTGACATCCAGCATGCCAACCGTGACGATGATCGGCGGTGGTCAGCTCGCCCGTATGACCCATCAGGCGGCCATTGCGCTCGGACAGTGTCTGCGCGTGTTGGCGTCGAGCGAGACCGATCCTGCCGCCCAGGTCAGCGCCGACATCGTCCTCGGCTCACACAATGAGCTCGCCGACCTCCGCCGCGCCGCGCAGGGCGCCGCCGCCCTCACTTTCGACCACGAAGGTGTGCCGCTGAGCCATCTGCAGGCGCTCGAGGCCGAGGGCGTGGCGGTGCGCCCGCCGTCGGCGGCGCTGCACTTCGCGCAGGACAAGCTCGCGATGCGGGTGCGGCTGGCTGAGCTGGGCTTGCCGGTCCCGGACTTCGCCGACCTGACCGACGCCGGCTCGGATGCGCGCGCACGGTTCGTCGAGTTCGGACAGACCCACGGTTGGTCGATCGTGCTCAAGGCGATCCGCGGGGGCTACGACGGGCGTGGTGTCTGGCTGCTCGACAACCGTGACGAAGCGCTGTCGGTGTTCGACGAACAATTCGGTGCCGGGGTCGGTCTGATCGCCGAGCAGAAGGTCGCGATGCGTCGCGAGTTGTCGGCGATGATCGGACGATCCCCGTTCGGGCAGGGCGCCGCGTGGCCGGTGGTGGAGACGATTCAGCGCAAGGGGCAGTGCGCCGTGGTGTTGGCACCGGCGCCGGATCTGTCCGACGAGGTCGCCGAGCAGGCGCAGCAGATGGCGCTGCGGTTGGCCGAGGCACTCGGCGTCGTCGGGGTGATGGCGATGGAACTCTTCGAGACACTCGACGGTGAGCTGCTGGTCAACGAACTCGCGATGCGGCCACACAACAGCGGGCACTGGACCATGGACGGTGCGGTGACCTCTCAGTTCGAGCAGCATCTGCGGGCCGTGCTCGACTACCCGCTCGGGGACACTGCGGCGCGGGCGCCGGTGATCGTGATGGCCAATATCCTGGGTGCCGAAACGGCGCCGGAGATGACGATGGACGAGCGTCTGCATCACCTGTTGGCCCGCATGCCCGATGCCAAGGTGCATCTGTACGGTAAGGGCGAACGGCCCGACCGCAAGGTCGGGCACGTCAACATTGTCGGTGGCGATACCGATTCGCCCGCGACCGTGCGGGAACGTGCGGAACGCGCCGCGCACTGGATGTCTCACGCCGAGTGGACCGATGGATGGGATGCGCACGCATGACCGAGACCGAACCCCACGACGCGGGGTATCACGAACCGATCCGGCCGCGGGTCGGATTGATCATGGGCAGCGATTCGGACTGGCCCACCATGGAAGCCGCCGCCGAGGCGTTGGCCGAGTTCGAGGTGCCCTTCGAGGTCGGTGTGGTGTCGGCGCATCGCACGCCGCAGCGGATGCTCGACTACGCCTCTGGCGCAGCCGATCGCGGGATCTCGGTGATCATCGCGGGCGCGGGCGGTGCGGCGCATCTGCCCGGGATGGTCGCCTCGGCTACCCCGCTGCCGGTGATCGGCGTGCCGGTGCAGCTGCGCACCCTCGATGGTCTGGACTCGTTGCTTTCGATCGTGCAGATGCCGGCGGGTGTGCCGGTGGCCACCGTGTCCATCGGTGGGGCGCGCAACGCGGGGCTTCTGGCGGTGCGGATCCTGGCCTCGTCGGACGCCGGATTGCGTTCGCGCATGGTCGATTTCCAGCAAGGGCTGGAAGCCATGGTGCTGGAGAAGGACGAGGCGCTGCGCACCAAGCTGCTCGGGGACGACTGAGCGGTCACCGACGGCCACAAGTGCCGTAGATCGGTGTCGCCAGGTGACTCAGATCTACGGCACATTCCTGTCCGCAGCCCTAGTGGCGCAACTTCTCGGCGACGAAGTCGAGCACCTGCTCGCGTGCGTCATACGTGGGCTGCCCCGGCTCGTCGATGAGGTCTTCGGTCAGCACCGAATGTGGCTGCGGCAACATGGAATCCGGGCTGGCCGAGAAGTCGGGTAGCTCGACGGCCAGGAACGCGTCACCGAGTTGTTCCCGGAGGAAGTCGAAGCGCGACCGCGGGGCCAGACGATCACCCTCGAACCGTAGGCCCATCACCTGCAGCCCGGCGGCGCACCGACTCTTCACCTGCGCCAGGTCGGCGTCGCTGAGATCGATGGACCGGTTGCGTGCCGGTATCACACCGAACGGTAAGGACGGCTGGGACAGCACCGGGGCAAGCAGACGGTCGTCGGTGGCCATTGCCAGTGCGAAGCCGCCGGTGAAGCACATCCCGACGGCGCCGACGCCGGGGCCGCCGCACCGATCGTGTTCCTGGGCCGCGAGTCCACGCAACCAGTCGGCGATCGGTGAGGTCTTTCCGGTGGCCAGCACGGTGAACTCCCGGCTGATGCACGCCCGGGCGATCGTCTCGGCCATGTACCGCGTGGATCCGACGCGGCCGAGCGCGTCGGGCCGCGGATCTCGGCCGTCGACACCGAACAGTGAGGGCATGACCGCGGTGAGTCCGCGTGTCGCCACCTTTCGGGCGAAGTCGGCGACCTTTGGGCTGATGCCGGGCATCTCGGCGATGACGATGACCGCTGGGCCCTCACCCTTGGCATATACCGTCTTCGTGGCCGTTCCGACGGTGACATCGCGGGCGGTGAAATCGTCGAGAGCATCGTCGGGCACCGCGGTCACCCTTCGACGAGAGTGCCGATGAGGACGGACTCGAACATGCGGGCCGGGATGCGCGCACCGGACGCCACATCCGGGGAGTCCGACGGGATGATGCGCGGCCGAACCACCTTGTAATGCTTGGATTTGCGCACCAAACCGAATTCATTGGCGGCCTGCACGTTGCGTACCCAGTCGGTGTGGCGTCCGTAGGTCAGCACGATCGAGAGCCGGTCGTCGTCGACCCAGGCGAGCACCGGGATCGAGTACTCCTTTCCAGACTTGCGCCCCACGTGTTCCACCATCGCCCACGGCGCCAGCCGCGGAGCCCATTGGCGCTGGATCGGATTGGTCACCTTCTTGTTGAATCGCGCAACTGCCTTGGGGATCTTCATGCCTACGAGGATGCCCCACGCGAGCGGACTTGAGGGCCCTCTTCGGACGAATCCGCACGCGTCAGCGCAGTGTGATGTCCGCACGTTCGGTGTCGGCGAGTCCGGCCAACCGGTCGTCGTCGGGATGCGACACGGTGACGAGAGAGGCGCCAACGGCCAGCGGCGCAACGAGATTGCCGATGACGCCGCGAGCATCGTGCCACCGGCGGGCGGTGAGGACACGTGTCCCGGCCGAGACGCCGTCGGCGGCTGCGGCGCGCCGTGCGGTGGCGAGCACCGTGGCGGTGTCGTCGTCGTCGAGCACCGGTCCGGCGGGGACGTCGGTCGGGGAGTACTGGTCGCCGTGGACGCGTACCGCGGTCGCGAAGTCGGTGACCCCAACGGGCAGGTCGCGCACGCCCATCGCGAACGGGTCTAGTGAGGCGACGAGCAGCTCATCGACATCGTCGTGAGCGTCGATGCGTTGCGCCGACGTCACGGCGACGCCGACAGCGCCGGTGTCGCCGGAGCTGCCCGGCAAGCGGACGCGCGCACCGGCCCACCACGCGCCGAGCAGGATCGCTGCGGTCTGCCAATGCTCCGGAAGGTCGACAACGACCTCGTCGCCGGGCGCGAGGCCGAGTTCGTCGACAAAGAAGTTCGCCGACTTCGCGGCCCAATTCCCCAGGGTGGCACCAGAAAGCTCGGTACGTTCACCGCTTCGGTGGTCGTAGTAGGTCAGCAACGGTTGCGACCAGTCGGCGACGGCGGCGAATACGGCGGCAGTGATGGTGGTGTCGGTCATCGATCAGTTCACACAGGTCGGGCCGTCGGTGCCGGCCGTGATGGGTGGGCGGTTGTTGCCGACGCGCTCGCTGGCCGGGACGTTGTCGACCTGGGTTCCGGTGTCGAGGATCGAACCCGGGCCCTCGTAGGTGTTGGTGAGCACGGCCTTCAGATGCTTCTCCGGTAGTGAGGAATCCACGCGCACCTCGGCGCCGCCGAGATCCTTGGCCAGTTGGCGGGCCCCGGCGTCCTCGGCGTGGGTGTACACGACCGTGTCGCGGTCGTCGGCACTGCCGCTGAGGGTGTCGCCGGACTGGAACCCCTTGGTGGTCAAGATATTGGCGACGTTCGATGCGAGACCGTCGATAGTGCCGGCGTTGACCACGTCGACAGTGTAGTCGGCGCGTTCCGGTGTGCCGTCGTCCTGCTTGCGGTTGAGGAGGTTGTCGGTGAAGGTCCGCACCTGGTTGGGGTCGACCTCGACGACGCTCTGCTGGCCGTCCTCGCTCCACCCTTGCTCGGTGACCACCGGGATGGTGGCGAACTTGACGCGTCCGCCGCTGAGGTCCTTGAGTTGTTCGGCGAGTTTCACGACATCCCAGTTGTCGTCGATCACGACCGACCGGGAGACCGCCCGCTGCAGTTCGGACAGCTTGCCAGGGTCGGCGAGCATGTTGGCCGACAGCATCTTGTTGGCCAGCGAGGCCATGAACACCTGCTGCCGAGTGATGCGATCGAGGTCGCCGCGCGGCAGCCCGTGGCGTTGCCGGACGAAACTGAGTGCCTTGGGGCCGTTGAGGGTTTGTTCGCCGGCGCGGAACCGTGCCCCCGAATACGGTTCGTTGACCGCGTCTTTCAGGCAGACGTCGACGCCGCCCACGGCATTGGTCAGCAGCACGAAGCCGAGCAGACCCACCTCGGCGTAGTGGTCGACGTGCACGCCGGTCAGGCCGGTCACGCTGTCGATGAGGGCCTTGCGTCCGGCCTGCGTGCCGTCGTTCTCGGCCGCCGCGGGCGTCGCACCGGCCTCGACCGCGCGCTGGCGCACACCCTCCTTGGTGGTGCCGTATGCCGCATTGATCTTCGACATCCCGATGCCGGGAACCTCGACGTAGGAGTCGCGAGGGATCGAGATCGCCGTCGCCGACGATCCGTCGTTCGGGATCCGGATCAACAGGATGGTGTCGGTGTTGGTGGCGACTTCCTCGCCCGAGCGCAAGAGTTTGAGTTCGTCCGCCGACAGCGGATTGCCCTTGGCATCGGTGCGTGAATCGGTGCCGACGAGCAGGATGTCGACCGCGCCGTCGTCGGCGCCGCCGAGACCCAGGCCACCCAACTGGGTGATGTTGGAGTTGAGATTGTTTACGTTGTTCCACGCGTAGCCGGTGCACAACAGCACCGACACCGAGAGCAGCGCGACGAGCCCACGACCGATGCCGGCCCGGCTGGTCTTGGCCCGCCAGGACGGGCGCGACGGCGGGGTCGGGCCGGTTCCGTCTGGACGCGGTTCGCGGGGGCGCCGATTGGAACCCGATGTCGCGGTCGCTGCTGCTGCCGGCCGATCCGGTCGGTCTCGCCGTTCGGGCTGCGCCGCCCGACGTCGAGAGCGCGGGTGTCGGGGGTCGGAGGGGCCGCCACCACGTTGATCGGCCTCGGCTGCCGGGCGTCGTCGCCGCCGCGGTGAATCTGTGGCGCCGTCGGTGTGGATTTCGTCGGATGCGGTCGAGACGACGTCGGGCCGGCGGCCCCGGACACCTCGGCCCGCGGGAGGTGAGGACACGGGTCGCCGGCGTGGCGGAGGTGCCGACACATCATCAGGGCTCGGTCGGCGGCGCTTCGGCTGCCCGGACGCGCGCGGGTCGACGCGGTCCTCCGGAGAGGGCCTGCGGCGGCGTTGCTCGGGTCCCGACCACGGGGCCTGTTCCGGCGGCCGCCGGCGAGGTGTGCGTGGCTGCTCCCGGCCACCTGTCATCCTCCGGTCATCAGCCGGCGCCCCCTCTGGCCTCTTTCGGTCGGTTGGCTTCCGGTCCGTCGATGACATGGGACGTGGCGTGGACTCGTCGGGGCGTGTGCGACCACCGTGACGTCGGCGTGCATCACCAGGTCGAGACTCCACGAGCGGGTCATCACCTTTCGTCGTCGGTCACCACGGCTCTGCTTGCCTGCCGGTCACTGTTGGGTGTGACGCATGTGTGTGCAGATGTCGGTGATGTTGGCGTTTCAGATGTTGCAGTTCTGACGCCAGGCTATTGAAGTGGCGTAGGAAATCCGGGAACGCCACGCCGTATCAGTCCCGCGAGACTCACATCACCGACCGCCATCGCGTCCCGGCGGCCCGCGTGCGGCACGATGGCAGCCATGAGTCCGACGTTCTTCGTCATCGGTGCGACCGGACAGCTCGGCACCGCGCTGCGGGCCGACGCGGATGCGCCCGCCAACATACGTGCGCTGGGGTCGGCTGACGTCGACATCGCCGACGCGGCGTCGGTGTCCACGGCGTTGTCCGATCTGGGGCCGGGTGATGTGGTGCTCAACTGTGCGGCCTACACCGACGTAGACGGTGCGGAGTCCGACACCGCCCGCGCCTACGCGATCAATCGCGACGGACCGGCGAATCTCGCGCGAGCAACGCGTGCGGCGGGGGCCTGGCTGATCCACGTCTCGACCGACTACGTCTTCGCCGGCGCGGCGGCGACCACCACCGCCCCACGCCGCGCGCAGCCGTACCAACCCGGCGACGTCACGGGTACCCCGGAGACGGTGTACGGCGCGTCCAAACTCGCCGGCGAGCAACTCGCCGTCGAGCTCGATCCGGCCACCACGATCGTGCGGACCGCGTGGGTCTACACCGGCGGTCCGAACAGTCGTGACTTCGTCGGCACCATGCGGCGCCTGGAGTCGTCCCGCGACACGGTGTCGGTGGTCGACGACCAGACCGGATCGCCCACCTACGCCGCAGATCTGGCGGCCGGGCTCTGGGAACTCGCGGCGCGCGGCCGCGACCGGAGGGTGGCCGGCGCGGTGCTGCACGCCACCAATTCCGGCAGCGTCACCTGGTTCGCCGTGGCACGCGCGGTGTTCGCCGAGGTGGGGGCCGATCCGGACCGGGTGCATCCGTGCACCACCGCGCAGTTCCCTCGTCCCGCGCCGCGACCGGCGTACTCAGTGTTGTCGCCGACCGCGTGGGCCGAGGCGGGCCTGGCCCCATTGCGTGACTGGCGGGCAGCCCTGCATGCCGCCGTGACGCTCGATCACGCTTCGGTGGACTGACACGTGTCGCAGCCGCGCAGGACATCCGTCAACGTTGGTTACCCTTACCCGGTGACCGCTGAGTTGGCCGTCGTGACGGTGACGTATTCGTCGGGGAGGCATCTCTCGACCTTCCTGGAGAGTTTGGCGAAGGCCACGTCGGCGCCACCGCCGCGAGTCGTCATCGCCGACAACGGTTCCACCGATGGCGCGCCGGAGACGGCAGCCCGCGAACACGACAACGTGACGCTGGTCCACACCGGCGGCAACATCGGCTATGGCGGCGGCATCAATCGGGCCGTCGCCGAACTCGACCCGTCCGTCGAGTTCATCGCAGTGGCCAACCCCGACGTCGAGTGGTCGCCCGGCTCGCTCGACGAACTCCTCGCGGCGGCCCGACGGTGGCCCCGTGCCGGTTCGCTTGGTCCGCTGATCCGCGAACCGGACGGCTCGGTCTACCCATCCGCGCGCCGGGTACCCGATTTGATCTCCGGCGCCGGACACGCCGTTTTCGGCTCGATCTGGAAGTCGAATCCGTGGACGACGGCCTATCGCGCCGACAACGCCGAGCCCAGCGAACGGTCCGTCGGGTGGCTGTCGGGGTCGTGCCTGCTGGTGCGGAGGGCGGCGTTCGACTCGGTGCAGGGCTTCGACTCCCGGTACTTCATGTACATGGAGGACGTGGATCTCGGCGACCGGCTCGGTCGGGCCGGTTGGCTCAACGTCTACGTGCCCGGCGCGGAGGTCGTGCACACCAAGGGGCATGCGGCCGGACGTGATCCGGACGCCATGTTGCCCGCCCATCACCGCAGCGCGTACCGCTTTCAGGCAGACCGACACCCCGGGGTGTTGCAGGCGCCGGTGCGGCTCGCGTTGCGGATCGGACTCGCACTGCGTTCGCGGGTCGCGGTCATCGCGGCCCGCAGGTCTGGGGAACGACACCGAGGAGCAAGCCATGACCAGTGACAACCCAGTCGACGCGCCGTCGGGAGGCGACGGCGTGCAGGCCGTGGTACTCGTCGGCGGGAAAGGCACGCGGTTACGTCCGCTGACATTGTCGGCACCCAAGCCGATGCTGCCGACGGCCGGCGTGCCGTTCCTCACGCATCTGCTCTCCCGCATCAGGGAAGCCGGCATCGTCGACGTGGTGCTGGGCACCTCCTTCCAGGCCCACGTGTTCTCCGAGTACTACGGCGACGGATCGAAGCTCGGACTGAACCTGACCTATGTCACCGAAACCGAGCCGCTCGGCACCGGTGGGGCCATCCGCAACGTGCTCGACCAACTCACCGCCGACACCATCCTCGTGTTCAACGGTGACGTCCTCGGCGGCACCGACGTCCGTGAGGTCCTTGCCACACATCGGCGCAGTGGGGCCGACGTCACCATGCACCTGGTGTCGGTGAGCGATCCGCGCGCCTTCGGCTGCGTGCCCACCGACGACACCGGCCGGGTCACCGACTTCCTGGAGAAGACCCAGGACCCGCCGACCGATCAGATCAACGCCGGTACCTACGTTTTCCGGCGTGCGGTGATCGAGGAGATCGAACCGGGCCGACCGGTGTCGGTGGAGCGCGAGGTGTTTCCCAAGCTGCTCGCCGACGGTCGGCACATCCAGGCTCACGCCGACCACGCCTACTGGCGGGACATGGGTACGCCGGAAGACTTCGTCCGTGGGTCGGCCGACCTCGTCCGCGGCATCGCCCCATCGCCGGCGCTCGGTGACCGCCGAGGTGAATCGCTCGTGCACGAAGGTGCCGGCGTGGCACCCGGCGCGGTGCTGATCGGCGGCACGGTGGTCGGCCGCGGCGCCGAGATCGGTCCGCGCGCCCGCCTCGACGGCGCCGTCATCTTCGACGGGGCGGTCGTCGAGGCCGGGGCAGTGGTGGAACGCAGCATCGTCGGCTTCGGTGCCCGGCTGGGTCCCCGGGCGCTCGTCCGCGACACCGTGATCGGTGATGGTGCCGACGTCGGTGCCCGTTGCGAACTACTCCGCGGCGCCCGCGTGTGGCCGGGGGTCCAGCTGCCCGACAACGGAGTTCGGTTCTCGACCGACGTCTGATCGACAGGACCGAGGGGCGACTCTAGCGGGCTTTGGCGGCCGCCAGCACACCCGCCCCGAGCGGGATCACCACCGGCAGTAGGCGCTCGTCGTCGGCGATCAGCAATGCGGCCTCGCGTGCGGCGACCGCGGCGGGCTCCGTGCGGGTGGGGTCGGCGACGGCGCCACCCGCGGTCGCATTGTGCACCACCACCACGCCGCCGGGCCGCAGCATGCGCACCGCCTCGGTCACGTGCCGGGGGTGGTCGATCAGTGGCCCGTCGACGAAGACCAGGTCATAGGACTCGTCGGCGAGTCGCGGCAGCACGTCGCGCGGGGTGCCGTTGATCAGCCGAGTGCGGCCCGAGGCGATGTCGGCGCCGGCGAACGACTGGCGGGCTGCGCGATGATGCTCGGGCTCCGGGTCGATGGTGGTCAGCACACCGTCCGAGGCCATGCCGTTGAGCAACCACAATCCGCTCACCCCGACCCCGGTCCCGATCTCGACGACCGCATGGGCGTCACAGCTGCGCGCCAACAGCGCCAGCAACGCACCCACCGCCGGCGCGACGGCCGCGGCACCCAGCTCGTCGGCCCGGGCGCGGGCCGCCAGTAAGGCGTCGTCCTCGACGATCGCAGATTCGGCATAGTCGATCAGCGTGTTGCCCGCCGAGGCGGCCGCATCGTCGGCGCCTCCTTCTGAATCCGTCACCCTTCGAGGTTATGTCCCCGCGTGGCCTTTCCGTGCGCGGCGCGCCACTCGTGGTACAGAACGGCGTGGTCAGGCCCCATTTGTCGACCGACCAGACATCCTCAGCGAAACCTCAGGTCTCTCATACGGCGACCACAACACGATGGGAGAGGGTTTCAATCAGCGATGTCCTCGCCCGGCGGAATAGTTTGGCGAGGGTCCTGGTTTACCATCGTGAACATCCGTCATCCGATGCGATGACCGGGGAAGGGAACTGGCCACTCAACATGACTGATCCCCTGGGGTCTGCAGACGTCGTCCCCGCCGGCACTGCCGGCTTCGACGCAACCGGCGACGGCAATCTGATGCCGTCATGGGACGAACTGGTGCGCGAACACGCCGATCGTGTGTACCGGCTCGCCTATCGGCTGTCCGGCAATCAGCATGATGCCGAAGACCTCACGCAGGAGACGTTCATCCGGGTCTTCCGGTCCCTGTCCAACTACAAGCCCGGCACATTCGAGGGCTGGCTGCACCGCATCACCACCAACCTGTTCCTGGACATGGTGCGCCGGCGGAGCAAGATCCGGATGGAAGCCCTGCCCGAGGAGTACGACCGGGTGCCCGCGGACACCCCCGATCCGCAACAGATCTTCCACGACGCCAACCTCGACCCCGACTTGCAGGACGCGCTCGACGCGTTGCCGCCCGAGTTCCGCGCCGCCGTGGTGCTCTGCGACATCGAGGGATTGTCCTACGAAGAGATCTCCGCGACGCTCGGTGTGAAACTGGGTACGGTGCGCAGCCGCATCCATCGTGGCCGCCAGGCGATCCGTGACCACCTCAATGCCCGCGGTCACACCAGCAGTCGCTCGGTCGCCGTCGGTTCCTCCTAGCGGCCTCGTCCCTGACACCTGCGGACGCCACGCATCTGCAGATCCCGGGAACCGCGGCCGCCCGGGCTTCGTTGTCATCTTCGGATAGGCTGGGTGGCCGCGCGTTGTCACACTCCGCGCGATTGCCATCGGAGTATCGGTGGCGGCGCCGCCGATCAGCAGGTGACGTGAGGCACAGGGCGAGAGAGGTGAACGTCAGATGGAGATGAGCCGAGGAAGGCCAGCCTCGGGGCAACCGGACTCGCGGCAACCGGGATGGGGCATCGATGGCCCGCTTCCCACATCCGATCTCCGACGACGCCGACGATCCTCATGGAACCCCGCCACCTGGACTCCGGTGACCGCCTCGTTGGCGCCCAATCGCGACTATCGAGCGCCGGGAACGGCCGGGGGACGCCGATTCGCCTCCACCGAGCATCTCGCCGCGGAGGCGGTGGCCGCCTTTGTCGACGCCGAACTCGGGATGACAGCTCACCTGCGCGCCACGCAACATCTCGCGCAGTGTCGCGAATGCATGGCCGCGGTCGACGCGCAGGTGACCGCTCGCACCCGGCTGCGGGCCGCCGGCGACGTGTCCATGCCCGCCGGGTTGCTCGGTCAGCTGAGCCAGATCCCCACTCGCGAGATCGACGTCACCGCCATGTCGTCGGACACACCGACCGATCGCGTCGGTTTCGATCCGGCCGACGGCGGATCGGCGCAGCCGAATATGCCCACCGATGCCTTCGAGTCGGGTCCGACGCGTGCGCGGATGAGCCGTTGGCGGGGCCGCTGACAGGTGGACGGTAGTAGGGACGACGCAGTCGATCAGGCGAACAGGGCCGCCAAGGACGCCACGACTGAGCAGACGGCCGGCGCGCAGCCGACGAACGACGCGCTCAGCGAAGCCGACGACTCCGTGTGGGGCGACGACGCCACCGGCGACATAAACGGCGAGACCACGAACACATCGGCCGGCGGCCCATCCGGTCCGCATCGCGCCGCGGTCTCACCCCAGACTGCAGCGGTGTTCGGCCGGCCCGACGGGGTGGCAGGTTCCTTCGCGGAGTCACCCGAGTCGCCCAACGATCGGCCGGTCCCGGAGATCTCCGCGCCGGATCCGGTACTCGCAGAGGCGTTCGGCCGTCCGGCCGGGGAGACCGAGACCCTGCAGCGTGATCCGCTTGCGTCCTATGGCCGGGACGAGGCTCCGTCGGCCCCGCCGGATCCCTGGCGTGACCCGGAGTCCATGGTGGCCCTGGCCGATCCGGCGCTCACCGCACCGACGAGCGCCGAGCCGACCGAAGCCGGACCCAGGCTCGGTATCCGGGACATCCTCTTCGGCCGACGTGTGAGTTGGCATGTGCTCGCGACACTGGCGGTGCTGGCATTGTTGGTGGGCCTGGTCGGGGGCCTGATGGGTCGATGGACGGCCGAGGTCGTCTCACCACTCAACTCCGACTCCGTACGGCTGTCCACCGGCGAGTCCGACGATGACGCCGAACCCCGGTCTCCGGTCGCGAATGTTGCGCGGGCGGTGGAGAAGTCGGTGGTGGCACTCGATGTCCGGACCTCGAGTTCGGTGGGCACCGGATCCGGCTTCGTGATCGACGAGAACGGCTACATCGTGACCAACAACCACGTCATCGCGATGGCCGCCAACGACCGCAACGCGAAACTCGAAGCCGTCTTCTTCGACCGTCGGCGGGTGCCCGCGCGCATCGTCGGCCGTGACACCAAGACCGACCTGGCCGTGGTCAAGGTGGACAATGTCGACAACCTGACGGTGTCGACGATCGGCAATTCCGACGATCTGCAGATCGGGCAGGAAGTCGTCGCCTTCGGCTCGCCGTTGGGTCTCGACCGTACTGTGACCAGTGGCATCGTCAGCGCCTTGCACCGTCCGGTGCCGCTGCGACCCGATGCGGAGTCCGACACCGACGCCGTGATCGATGCCATCCAGACCGATGCGGCGATCAACCCGGGTAACTCCGGCGGCCCACTGGTCGACGACGACGCCGAGGTGGTGGGTATCAACACCGCCGGACTGGTGCCCGGCGGCGGGTCGATCGGCCTCGGCTTCGCGATCCCGATCAACCAGGTGGTGCCGATCGCGCAGACGTTGATCCGCAACGGCGAGGTCCGTCATCCGCAGATCGGTGTCAACGCCAGTTCGGTGCGCAACGACCGGGTGTTGGGGGCACAGGTGCGCAACGTGGTCGCCGGCGGACCGGCCGACCAGGCAGGTGTGCGCGAGGACGACGTGATCACCTCGTTCAACGAGCGGACCATCGAGAGTGCCGACGAATTGACCGTGGCGGTCCGCACCGCGAAGATCGACGACACGGTGCCCTTCACATACTGGCGTGACGGGCGGACCTTCACCGGTACGATGACGCCCGCCAGTGATTGACCAGACCGCCTGACGGTACGGCAGCGGGCACGAGCGATGGGGAAGCACAATGTTCAGCAGCATCGGTTGGGGTGAGATCGCCGTACTGCTGGCCGCCGGTCTCATCATCCTCGGGCCGGAACGGCTCCCGGGTGCAGTGTCCTGGACGATGAAGTCGTTGCGGCAGGTCCGTGAATACGCGACCGGCGCCACCGACCAACTCAAGAACGAACTCGGCCCCGAGTTCGACGACCTGCGCAAGCCGTTGTCCGATCTCAACGAACTGCGCGGCATGACTCCGCGCGCCGTGGTCACCAAACACCTGCTCGACGGCGACGACTCGGTGTTCAACCTCGGACTCGACGCGACCACGGTGGACCGCACCACCACCGAGACCCCGCAGATCAAACCGGTCTCCCGGCCGCTGCCGGATCCTGTCACCGATGCCAGGTCATCGACGGACGGTGACGCAGACTCATCGGCGCCGACGGTGCGCGGTCACCGCGTCAGCGACTGGGACGCCACCTGAGCCGTCTGTTGCCGGTCAGGCGTTCCGAGTGGTGTCGATACCGAGACTCATCCCGGCGAGCCCACGGCGCCGGACCGCCAGTTTTTCGGCGATGGCACGCAACGCCGACCCCGACGTCGAGTCCGGGGACGAGAGCACAACCGGCACACCGGAGTCGCCGCCTTCGCGCAAGGTCGTCTCCAGCGGAACCTGTCCCAGCAGCTCGACCTGGGCGCCGACCGCTCGGGTGAGCCGTTCGGCGACCTTCTCCCCGCCGCCGGACCCGAACGGCTCCATCCGGGAGCCGTCCGGCAGCTCCATCCAGGACATGTTCTCCACCACGCCCAAGATCTTCTGGCGGGTCTGCAACGCGATGGCACCGGCACGCTCGGCGACCTCGGCGGCGGCCTGCTGCGGCGTCGTCACCACCAGGATCTCCGCCCCGGGGATGAGCTGAGCGATCGAGATGGCCACATCGCCGGTGCCGGGTGGCAGGTCGAGCAGCAGGACGTCGAGGTCGCCCCAGTAGACATCGGCGAGGAACTGTTGCAGTGCGCGATGCAGCATGGGGCCACGCCAGGTCACCGGGGTGTTGCCGTCGGTGAACTGGCCGATCGAGATGAACCGTACGCCGTGACTCTGCGGCGGCATGATCATCCGCTCGACCTGGGTCGGCTTGGCATCGCTGCCCAGCATGCGGGGTACTGAGTGCCCATAGATGTCGGCGTCGAGGACACCCACGCTGAGACCGCGTTCAGCGAGTGCAACGGCGAGATTGACCGTCACGCTCGACTTGCCGACGCCGCCCTTGCCGGAGGCGACCGCGTAGACGCGGGTCAGCGAGCCGGGCTGCGCAAACGGGATCACCGGCTCGGCCTTATCGCCTCGGAGCTTCTTGCGGAGCTCGGTGCGCTGTTCGTCGTCCATCACGCCGAGCTCGACGCGGACCGTACCGACGTCGGGCACGTCGGCCACTGCGCTTTCCACCCGGCCGCTGATCTCGGTACGCATCGGGCAGCCCGAGGTGGTCAACAGGACGACGATGTCGACACTCGCATCGTCGTTGACCGCGACCGACCCGACCATCCCCAGGTCGGTGATGGGTTTGCCGATTTCGGGATCATTGACCTTGCTGAGCGCGGCGCGAACCGCCGATTCGGTGGGTACAACTCCGGTAGTCATCACCTGCCAGCTTAACTGTCGGGCAGACGGGCATCGGCAGACGTCCACGTCCACCGGTCGGATACCGCAGGGCGGTCGGTCAGCGGGGCGCTCCGGGGGCAGGGGTGGTGCTCGGAGCGCCGGGCTTGCGGTTGGTGCCCGAATCGCGCGGGCCTGCCGGTTGCTGCTGCGGCGCGGTCTTGGGTCGTAGTTCGGGCGGCAGCAGTTCCGGCGGCACCAGATCCGGTGGCAGACACAGCTGGCCGAGACAGGTCGGTGCCGGCGTCGTCGTCGACGGCGGGCTCGACGGGGCAGACGAACGCTCGCTCGGGGTGGATGGCGTCGAGGACGTCTTCGACGACGACGACTTCTTCGGCTTGCGCTTGGGTTCCGGGATGGGATTGGTCGGCATGACGCCGGTGGCGTAGGCGCCTGCCCAGCTCAGCACGTTCGCCACGTACTCCATCGAATGGTTGTAGCGCAGCACCGCCGACACCTTGTTCTTTTCGGCCATGATGTCGCTGACGCCCGCACACAGGTAACGCCCGGCCGAGTACGTCGCGTCGAAGACGTTGTTCGGATCCGACTTGCCGTCGCCGTTGGCGTCGGAGCCCCAGCTGGCCCACGTACTGGGGATGAACTGCATCGGGCCCATCGCGCGGTCATGGGTCGCATCACCGTCGATCCGACCGCCGTCGGTGTCTCGGATGACGGCGTTGCCGGCCAGTGAGCCGTCCAGGACGGGTCCGGCGATCGGATTTATGGTGGTGCCGTACTGATCCACCGAACCGTTTGATGCGTGGTTGGACTCGATGCGTCCGATACCCGCGAGCAGGAACCAGGGCAGTCGGCACTGGGGAGATTCCGCGGCAACCCGGTTGGCGGCCAACTTGTATGCCTGCAGGACGACTCCCGGGATGCCGAGCGGACCGCTCGGCAGGGCCGCGGTGATCCGGAACTGCGGCGCCACGGCCGGCTCGGCCGCCTTGGGGGGCGGGGCGAAGCCGAGCAAGGTCACCGGCGCGCCAGGAACGATCTCGGCTGAGGTCGGGGGAGCGGCTGCGGCGACGGCTTCGGATCGGGTGGAGATCGCACCACCGGATGCGCTCGACGTCGCCGCACCGAGGAGCATCGCGCCCACCAACAGTCCGCCGCTTCCGACCGTCAGGGCGCGACGAGGTACGTGTGCGCGCCGCGGGCCCCGGGCGCGACGGAAAGGACGCGGGCTCATCGGCGCAACCTCGGTGACGCCGCCCCGTTCATCGTCGGCGTCCGCATCTGCGTCACCGATATCGCCTGCCTGTCCACACCCACTCCGATGGTCCACCGCTCATGCATGTCCGCCCCGAACCCTCGCGGCTTGGTGTCGGCATCGACCCTGTGTGTGCCGGGTGTCCCGGACGTCTCCCCGGGGCCGGCCGACGTGTGACCCACGATACATATGGGTCGACCGCCCCAATACCGGAACCCGACAATTCTTGGCCACGCCCATCTGATCGGTGGGTGAACGGTCGGGCGTTACCGACGCGCGTCGTTGCGAGCGCCGCTGTCGGTCTGCTCGCCGTCCTCCTCGTCGGCCGACGGCGCCAAGCGCTCGGTGAGTTCGGTCAACAGGTCATCGAGTTCGCGGCGCAGGTAGTCGCGGGTGACGGTGTCGCCGACCGCGAGCCGCACCGCGGCGAGTTCGCGTGCGAGGAACTCGGTGTCGGCCTTGGTCTGCGCCGCGCGCATGCGGTCCTCGTCGAGCGCGACCTTGTCGCGGTTCTCCTGACGGTTCTGCGCGAGCAGGATGAGCGGCGCCGCATACGCCGCCTGCGTGGAGAATGCCAGGTTGAGCAGGATGAACGGGTAGGGATCCCACCGCCAGGACACTGCCACCAGGTTCAGGGCGATCCACACGATGACCACCACGGTCTGGATGGCCAGGTAGCGTCCGGTACCCAGGAACCGGGCGATCCGTTCGGCGTGGACGCCGACCACGTCGGAGTCCAGATTGAACGAGAATCGCCGGCCCCCGCGGGGTGTGTCGAGGCGGCGACCGCTCTGTTCGGGGCTCACGCACCTGCTCCTGCGGTGTCGGCGCCGGTGATCCGGGGGATGGGTCCGGTGTCGTCGGTGTCGGTCTCCCGCCAGTCACGGGGCAATATCTCGTCGAGCAGGTCGTCGACGCTGACGGCTCCGACCAGGTGACCTTGGTCGTCGACGACGGGCCCGCACACCATGTTGTAGGTCGCGAAGTACCGGGTGACGGTCTCCAGTGAGTCCTCGGGGTGCAGCCGGGACAGATCGGTGTCGATGATCCCGCCGACGAGGTGGGCGGGGGGTTCGCGTAGCAACGCCTGCACGTGCGCGCAGCCGAGATACTTGCCGGTCGGTGTCGACGTCGGCGGGCGGACCACGAACACCAGACTCGCCGCCGCCGGGGTGACATCCGGATCGCGTACGCGGGCAAGCGCTTCGGCGACGGTGGTGGAGGCGGTGACGATGATCGGCTCGGGGGTCATCAAACCGCCCGCGGTGTCGGGGGAGTGGGTCAGCAGGCGGCGGACGGGCTCGGAGTCCTCCGGGTCCATGCGTTCGAGCAGCGACTCGGCCTCTGCGTCGGGCAGCTCGCCGAGCAGGTCGGCCGCGTCGTCGGGATCCATCGCCTCCAGCACGTCGGCGGCACGCTCGGGCTCGAGATTCTTCAGCACTTCGGTCTGGTCGTCGGGTGGCAGTTCCTGGAGCACGTCGGCGAGGCGCTCGTCGTCGAGGGCGGCCGCGATCTCGTCCCGGCGCTTGCCGGGGAGCTCACGCAGCGCGTTGGCGACGTCGGCGGCCCGCATGCCCTCGAACTGTTGCAGCGCCTGAGCAACGCCCTGGCCGGGCAGGTTGAGGTCGGTCGGGGTGAGTCCGTGCACGTGGGTCCAGTCCACCACGTGGGTCTCCCCGCGCCGCCGCAATCCCCGACGCCCGGTGCGAACCGCCACCCGCGACACCACCCAGTCGCGGGTGCGGGTGCGCTCGATGCCCAGGTCGACCACGGTCACGTCGATGCCCGCCAAGTCGGTCAGGTCCGGATCATCAACGCGGACACGGGAATCCAAAATCTGACCGACTGCCAACGCCTCGCCCGGGCGTAGGTGGAGCCGACGGAGACTGACCGTTCCGGTGTTGAGTGTGACCGCCTGGGGCTCGATGGCGGTGACCCGCAGCATGGGGACGAAGATCCGTCGTCGGGTGGTGAGTTCGACCGCCAGGCCGAGCGCACGCGGCTGTTGTCCGGTCAGGCGGACCGCGACGACGACATCACGCACCCGGCCGATCGACTCGCCATCGGGTCCGAGCACGGCCAATCCGACCAACCTGGCCACGTACACCTTGCTCACCACCGCCATGGGAGTAAGGGTAGTGGTATCGGGATGCGCACTGCGCGCGTCCCGACCCGCCGCAGTGCCTCCGCGGCGGGGCCGATCCTGCCCGCCGCGGTGCCGAATGAGTGTGTCGCGGGCGCCTGACGAACGCGCGCCGCAGGCGCCGAAGAAAGAAGGACGCGAGATGACGAACCCGATGCGCCCCGGTCGCGAGACCCCGGGTCTGCCGACGCCGCCGACGGGATGGCCGATCGGTTCCTATGGCACCTACGCCGAGGCGCAGCGCGCCGTCGACCACCTTTCCGACCAGAACTTCACCGTGCAGGATGTGACGATCGTCGGCGTTGACCTGATGCAGGTCGAGCGCGTCATCGGGCGTCTGACCTGGGGAAAGGTGATCGGCGGTGGCATTGTCTCCGGTGCCTGGCTGGGCTTGTTCTTCGGTCTTCTCGTGTCGTTGGTGGTAACCGGCGCCGGCTTCGCGCCGATCGTGTTCGGCTTGATCGGCGGCATCATCTTCGGTGTGATCTCGACGACCATCCCGTATGCCGCGACCCGGGGGCAACGCGACTTCGCGTCCACCATGCAGCTCGTCGCGGGTCGCTACGACGTGCTCTGCGACCCCCGTACCGCCGAGCGGGCGCGGGACATGCTCAGCCGCCTGTCCAACTGACCCCGATCCGGTGGGAAATGGGCGCGGGCCAGATCACGATTCTCCTACGTTCTGGCACGCCCTTACCGAATGTGTTGCATGTCACGAACTGTGACGGCTAACGTAGCGCCTCAGACGCTGACCGGTGCGGCCTCGAAGTCTTGCACCGCGAACGACATCGAGGAGGCTGCGTGCGGTTCCGGGCTGGCAGTTCCGAATCCGGTCTATCGACAACCCATCCGAGGCGGCAGCGCGGGCTGCGGCGAAAACTGGTGGTGGCGGCGGCCGCGCTGGCGACTGCGCTACCCATCGTGACCGCCTGCGGCTCGGGCTACACGCCACGGGTGATCAACATCTATCCACCCGCCGACGGCGCGTCGTTCATCGACAAGGTCGGGCAGAAGTGCTCGGCCGAATCCGACGGCGCCTACCAGATCGTCACCACCCCGCTGCCCAAGTCCGCCGACGACCAACGCCTGCAGCTGGCACGGCGGCTCGCAGGCAACGACCACGGTCTGGACCTGATGGGCATGGACGTGGTGTGGACCGCCGAATTCGCTGACGCGGGATGGATGGTCCCGGTGCCCGATGACCTGGCCGCCGACGTGGAGCGCGACACCCTGGGGGGCCCGCTGGAGACCGCGACGTGGAAGACCGACGATGACGCGGAGAAACGGCTCTACGGAATCCCCACCTGGACCAACACCCAGTTGCTCTGGTACCGGCCGGACGTGTTGCGTGAGTACCTGAACAAGAACCGTCCACCGACCACGTGGGACGAGATGCTCGCCGACACCCAGGCGGTGCTGGCCAAAGGCGGGCCGAGCTACATCATGGTGCAGGGTCGTCAATACGAGGGCCTCATGGTGTGGTTCAACTCGGTGCTGGCCAGTGCCGGTGGGGAAATCGTCGATCCCGACGATCCGAGCAAACAGACACTCAACGACACCCCGGCCCATCGTGAGGCAACGCTGCGGGCCCTTCGGACACTCAAGGCCGTGGCCACCGCGCCCGGACACGACCCGTCGCTGACCAACTCCGACGAGTCGGCGGCCCGTCTGGGTATGGAGAGCGGCAACGCCCTCTACCAGGTCAACTGGCCGTTCGTCTTCTCATCCATGCGCAGCAATGCCGCGGCGGGCGACGTGCCGTTCTTTCCGGAGATGACGGAGTTCGGACCGATGTTCGCCGATCCGGACAATCCGCCTGCGGACAGCGATCTCGCTCCGGTCAATCGGGTGGTGCGAACCAAGTTCGACTTCGCGCCCTATCCAGGTGTGAGTCCGGATATGCAGACCAAGACGACACTCGGCGGTATCAACATCGCAGTGGCCAGTACCTCGCAACAGCAGGACCTGGCATTCGAGGCCGCGGCCTGCCTGACCAATCGCGATGCGCAGCGCGTGTACTCGATCGAGGGCGGCACCCCGCCCACGATCGCGTCCATCTACGACGACCCGGACTTCCAGGACGCCTACCCGATGGGCGACGACATTCGAGACCAACTCAGCGATCAGACCGCGGCGTTGCGTCCGGCATCGCCGGATTACCAGGCCATCTCGACACTGGTCACCGCCACGCTGAGTCCGGTCGGAGCGTGGGATCCGGAGACGATGGTCGATGAACTCGCCGACCAGGTCCAACGCGCGATTGACGGGGAGGGGCTGATCCCATGACCACGGGAGACAACGACGATCCGCGGACCCGGCCGGGTCGGCATTCGATGCCCGACGACGCGACCCCGCGTGAGCCCTCGGTTCGGCCGCCCGAGGTGACGCGCCGTCCGGACTCGGGCGCACCGGCATCGGGGGGCTGGGTCCCGCCGCAATCGGGTGCCGCGGCAGGCCGTGCGCCGGAGTTCCCGGCAGCGGCCTCGACCGCGCCGCAGGGTGCGGTCGCGACGGCGACCCGTGACCCGGCAGAGCCGTCGCGGCGCAAGAGTGCGATCAGTGAAGGCAAATCCGCCGAGCGTCGGCTGGCGTTCTGGCTGGTGGCGCCGGCCGCGCTGATGATGCTGCTGGTGACCGGGTACCCGATCATCTACGCGTTCTGGTTGTCGCTGAACAAGATGAGTCTGTCGGCGCCAGGCGAGCGCGAGTTCGTCTGGTTCAGCAACTATCTGACGGTCCTGAGTTCGGATTACTGGTGGACCTCCTTCTTCGTGACACTGGGCATCACCGTGGTGTCGGTGGCCATCGAGCTCGTGCTGGGTATGGCGATCGCGCTCGTCATGCATCGCACCATCTTCGGGCGCGGCACCATCCGGACGGTGGTGCTGATCCCGTACGGCATCGTGACGGTCGCCGCTGCCTTCAGCTGGTACTACGCATGGACGCCGGAGACCGGGTATCTCGCCAACCTGTTGCCCGACGGCAGTGCACCGTTGACCGAACAGTGGCCTTCTCTGGCCATCATCGTGCTGGCCGAGGTGTGGAAGACGACGCCGTTCATGGCACTGCTGCTGCTGGCCGGTTTGGCGCTGGTACCCGACGATCTGCTCAAAGCCGCCCAGGTGGACGGCGCAGGAGCGTGGACGCGGCTGTGGCGCATCATCATCCCCTTGATGAAACCCGCCATCCTGGTGGCCCTGTTGTTCCGCACCCTGGATGCGTTCCGGATCTTCGACAACATCTACGTGTTGACCAGAGGGTCCAACAACACCTATTCGGTGTCGATGTTGGGTTACGACAACCTGTTCAAGGCATTCAACCTCGGAATCGGTTCGGCCATCAGCATCCTGATCTTCATCTGTGTGGCGCTCATCGCGTTCATCTTCGTCAAGGGCTTCGGCACCGCCGCGCCCGGCTCTGACAACGAGGGGAGGTAGGGCCGGACATGTCGCAGAGTGTGTCCAATCGGGTCTGGTGGACCGTCGCCAACGTTCTGGTGGTGCTGTACGCCGTCATCCCGCTGCTCTGGATCATCAGCCTGTCCTTCAAGCCGCCGGGCAGTATCAAGGACGGCAACTTCATCCCGCAGCAGTGGACCTGGGACAACTACAAGGGAATCTTCGAGACCAGCGCGTTCACCAGTGCGCTGCGCAACTCCATCGGTATCGGGCTGATCACCACGCTGATCGCGGTGATCCTCGGCACGATGGCCGCCTATGCCGTTGCCCGGCTGGACTTCCCGGGTAAGCGCCTACTCATCGGTGCCGCCCTCCTCATCGCCATGTTCCCGCAGATCTCGCTGGTGACCCCGTTGTTCAACATCGAGCGCAGTATCGGCCTGTTCGACACCTGGCCCGGCCTGATCCTGCCGTACATCACCTTCGCGCTCCCGCTGGCGATCTACACGCTGTCGGCGTTCTTCCGAGAGATCCCCTGGGAGCTGGAGAAAGCGGCGAAGATGGACGGAGCCACGCCGTGGCAGGCGTTCCGTAAGGTGATCGCTCCGCTGGCCGCACCGGGTGTCGTGACCGCCGCCATCCTGGTGTTCATCTTCGCCTGGAATGACCTGCTGCTGGCGCTGTCGTTGACCTCCACCGAGCGGGCCATCACCGCGCCGGTGGCGATTGCGAACTTCACCGGCGACTCACAGTTCGAGGAACCGACCGGGTCGATCGCTGCGGCCGCCGTGGTCATCACGATTCCGATCATCATCTTCGTCCTCTTCTTCCAACGTCGAATCGTTGCCGGCCTGACCTCCGGCGCCGTGAAGGGATAACCCGTGGCCGAGATCACCCTGAGCAAGGTAACCAAGCAGTACCCCGACGGGTCGACGGCGGTCCACGGGGTCGACATCGACATCGCCGACGGCGAGTTCATCATTCTGGTCGGGCCGTCCGGATGTGGAAAGTCGACCACGCTGAACATGATCGCAGGACTCGAGGACATCACGTCCGGCGAGCTGCGGATCGGCGGGGAGCGGGTCAACGAGCGCGCGCCCAAGGACCGCGACATCGCGATGGTCTTTCAGAGCTATGCGCTCTACCCGCACATGTCGGTACGGGAGAACATCGCCTTCCCGCTGACGTTGGCGAAGATGAACAAGTCCGAGATCGCCGCCAAGGTCGATGAGGCCGCCAAGATCCTCGACCTCGGACCGTATCTCGACCGCAAGCCCGCCAACCTCTCCGGTGGGCAGCGTCAGCGCGTGGCGATGGGCCGTGCGATCGTCCGCTCGCCCAAGGCGTTCCTGATGGACGAGCCGTTGTCGAACCTCGATGCCAAGCTGCGCGTGCAGATGCGTACCGAGATCGCGCGACTGCAGAACCGGCTGAACACCACGACCGTCTATGTCACCCACGACCAGACCGAGGCGATGACTCTCGGCGATCGGGTGGTGGTGTTGCGCGGCGGATACGTGCAGCAGATCGGTACCCCGCAGGAACTCTACAACGAGCCGGCCAACCTGTTCGTCGCTGGATTCATCGGCTCTCCCGCGATGAACTTCCTGCCCGGGCGGCTCGGTTCCGACTCCATCGAAACGCCGATCGGCTCGATCTCCGTTCCCGATCACCAACAGGTGGTCGCCAATGCCCAACGCGCGCAGAGCAATGGCGAGGTACTCATCGGCATCCGGCCCGAGCATCTCGAGGATGCCGCACTCGTCGAGACCTCGGTGCGGGAGAAGGGCGCGACCTTCACTGCATCCGTGGATGTCATCGAGAACATGGGGTCGGACAACTACGTCTACTTCTCGGTGGACACCCCGCACGCGACGAGTGACGCGCTCAGCGAGTTGTCCGCCGACGCGGGCGGTGTGGACATCGGTGGCGGGCAAATGATCGCGCGGGTGTCCCCGGAGTCGTCGATCAGTCGCGGCAGCAACGCCGAACTCTATTACGACACCTCGCGTGTCGCGGTATTCGACCAGTCCTCCGGCGCGAACCTGCGTCTCGCCTGAGGGGGAGTCACTCTGACCGCTCAGCAGGTAGCTTCCCCTGGTCGGTGAGGAGCGAGCGTGCGGCGTCACGAAGGGCGTTCACCGGCGCCGACGATGCCCCTGTTCGTGCAGCTTGCGGATGATCTCGTCATCCCAGATGTGCTTGCGCACCAGGCGATACCGTTCGCACGCGAGCCACATGTACAGTTCCGCGTCGCTCTCGAGGTCGGTGCGGATCTCGGCTCGGCGCGCCATCCGCACCACCGGTAGGAACTCCTCGCCGAACCAGCGGCGGGCCACCTCGGCTCGCCCGAGATACTCGCCGAGTTCCTGGCTGAGGCGAAACCCCCACGCCTCCACGTTCTCCGCGAGTTCTGCATAGTCGAACGGGTCGGCGAGCCTGATCGCCTCGGCCTGCGCGCTGGGCAGTGGAACCCGCGACAGGAACAGCCGCCGATGATCCTTGAGCAGTAGGTCCGAGGTGACGTTGATGCCGTCGGCGGAGATGCGGGTGTGGATCTCGGTCACATACGCGTCGATGGTGCGGAAGTGCCGCGCGATGGCGATGGACACACGGTGATGGCCGTCGAGGACGAAGTGCATCGACCCCACCCGGTACAACTGCACCGGCGGCACCGATTCGCCACGGCGCTGCGCCGCGGCCAGTCGCTGCCAACGCTCCCGGATCCGGGACGACGTGGGTCGGAAGTACCGATCGAAATCCCTGGTACGGTCCACGCTTCCGACGATCGTGCTGACCTCGACCTGTTGTAGGCCCAACGCCGTCTCGCCCACGCGGCCGAGTGCGGCGACGACCTCGTCGAACGGCAACACGGTGTTGACGTCGGCCGGTTGGCGCGTGAACCACGCCATCAGCCGCGACATCTCGGCATGCCTGCGCATGCGGGTGAAGTCGTTCTCGGCGTCGGCGTCGGGAAAACCGGTGTCACGAGCCATGTCGTCGCCTCACGACCTGGAATTCCCGGCTGCCCGGCTCGATGTCGAACTCGCAGTAGCCCACGACATTCATGGAGATCGTGTCGTCGCCGATCATCTTGTCGGCCGGCCGCATTCCGTACGGATGCACATGCCCGTGCACCAACAGGGTGGGGCGCAACGACCGCACGAGGCCGTGATAACAGTCGAATCCGCGATGCGGGGCGTCGTCGCCGTCCCCGACCCCACGTGCCGGGCTGTGGGTCAACAGAATGTCGGGCGTCGGCCGCGAGCAGGTCAACCGCCAGGAGCGCAGCCGCTGATGGACATCGGTGTATTGGTTGGGGCCGCTGTTGTAACGCCGACAGCCGCCGAGCCCGCTGATCCGCAGACCGGCGACGGTCGTGGTGCGGCCGTCGACGTTGATCGCGCCACGTGGCCCGGGTTCGGCGGCCGGTAACCCGGCACGGACCCAGCCTGCGCGTGCCTGCCGGTAGCCCGACAGATCCCGATCGTGATTGCCGGGTACGAAGACGCACGGCGCGTCGCAGAGCGTGGCGAGCACCTCCAGGTATTCGAACGGAAGGTCGCCGGCACCGAGGATGACGTCGGGCCGACCTTCGATACCCATACCGAAGGTCAGCGACTCCACGACCTCGTCGGCCACCGCCAGCACACGAACCACGCCTGTCAGGTTACGGGGCCGGTCAGCGCGGCGACTACGGTTGGAGCCGTGAGCGATGCAGTCACCGACCGGATCAGTGAGTTCCTCGGCGAGCGTATGTCCACGCAACCGCAACGTGCCTCGGTCACCTTCCTGGGAGTGGAGCCGATCGAGGTACTGCGGTTCGCCGGCGGCGACGATGTCGTCTACGTGACCCTCGGTTGCGCCCGGCACCCGATGAGCGAACCCAGCGATCTCCACGCCGACCCCGTCACGGGGCCACGCGCCGAGGTCGTGGTGCGATTGCACGCGTCGACCCCGTTGCCCGGCCTGCACAAGCGGATGGCGACGGTGGCCGCGGCGCCGGCCGTCGAAGGCCTCATCCTGGCCCCTGATGCCCTCGTCGACCTGTCCGAACCGGTCTGGGACGGGGCGGCACCGACGGCGCTGCTCCTCGAACCCGATGACCTCGGCGACCTGGTGTTACCGGAGCCGATGGATCCGGTTCGATTCCTGCGTGCCGTGCCGATCACCGCGAACGAGGCCGCATGGGTACGGCTCAAGGGCGCCGACGCCCTGCGTGAGGCCTGGCGTGAAGCCGGAATCGACGTGATGTCGCCGGAGCGAGCCGCCGCGAAGCTCTGAGCGGTCCTAGGAGGAAAACGCCGGTCGGCGTCCGGCGCTACAGCCAGTGGTGTCGGCGCAAAATCACCCACAGCGCGGAGCACGCGACGAGCAGTCCGACGATCACCGTCGGATAACCCCAGCGTTCGTCGAGTTCTGGCATGTACTCGAAGTTCATGCCATAGATCCCGGCCACCAGGGTCGGCACGGCCGCGATCGCGACCCACGACGAGATCTTGCGCATGTCGGTGTTCTGCTGGATGCCCACCTTCGCCGCCGCGGCACCGAGCAACGAGGTGAGAACCTCGTCGTACTCCACGACCCGGTCGATGACAGTGGTGAGATGGTCGGCGACGTCACGGAAGTGCCGCCTGATCTCCTTTGGCACCATCGGATTGTCGGCGGTGAGCCGGGCCAACGGCCCGGTCAGCGGGGTCACTGCGCGTCGCAACTCCAGAACCTCGCGTTTGAGCAGGTAGACGGGGTCGATGTTGAGGGAGCGCTGGGTCCCGAACACCGAGCTCTCGATGGCGACGATGTCGGTTTCCATCCGATCGGTGACCGCGAGATAGCTGTCCACGACGAGGTCGGAGATCGCGTGCAGCACCGCGGTCGGTCCCAACTCCAGTCGTGTGGGCCGGGCCTCCAGCCGCCGACGCAATCCGGACAGGTGCGTGTGATCGCCGTGGCGGACGGTGATGACGAAATCCGGACCGACGAAGATCATGATCTCGCCGGTCTCGACGACCTCACTGGCCTTGTCCATCGACTCGTGCTCCACGTACTTCACCGTGCGCAACACCAGGAACTGGGTGTCGTCGTACACCTCGAGCTTCGGTCGCTGGTGGGCGTTGACGGCGTCTTCCACCACCAACTCGTGCAGCCCGAAGACCCGCCCGACGTCCTGCATCTGTTCGTCGTCGGGGGAATGCAGGCCGAGCCAGACGTACCCCTCGCCACTCGCGCGCACCTCGTGCAGCGCTTCGCGGTAGGACACCCGCCCGGGGCGGCGATCGCCGTTCACGTAGACGGCACAGTCGACCACCGCGCGGGCCGCGGGCACCGGGATACGCGGCAGCGGACGCTTGTCGCGGCGCGGCGTGACGAATCCGCCGGGCCGCAGATGCGGCATCGAGGGCACGAGGTGGATGCTACTCGTAGGATCACCGCGTGCCCTTCGACGTGACCGTCTACACCACCACTTTGATCACGCTGATCGTGATCATGGATCCGCCCGGCCAGGTACCGGTGTTCCTCAGCCTGGTGGGCCACCGATCGGCGGAGTACCGGCGCCGCGCCGCCTGGCAGGCTCCGCTGGTCAGTCTGCTGGTGATCAGTGTGTTCGCGATCGGTGGCAAGGCGATCCTGAACTATCTGCACATCGGGATCCCGTCCCTGCAGGGTGCGGGCGGGCTGCTGTTGCTGCTGGTGGCGCTGCAGTTGCTGACCGGACTGGGCTCTGCGGGCAAACCCGAGGCCAGCGACGATGTCAACGTGGCATTGGTGCCACTGGGGACCCCGCTGCTGGCCGGACCGGGCGCCATCGCAGCGGTGATCGTGGCGGTGAGCGCCGAAGCGGGTAACGCCGGGGGCTATGTGGCGATCGCCGCGGCCATCATCAGCGTCCACTTGATCGTCATGATCGTGCTGCGCTATTCGACGATCCTGATCCGCCTGCTCGGCATCGGCGGTATCACGTTGTTGGCGAAGATCGCGGGTCTGTTGCTCGCCGCCATCGCGGTCCAATTGATCGCCGACTCCGTCGCTGGGTTCGTCGCCGCGGGCGGCTAACGTGGGGCGCGTGATGAAGCGCGCACTGACGGCTGTTTTGACGATCTGTGCCCTCGCGGCGACCCTCCTGGCGTGCTCTGAGGACACCTCGCCGGGCCGAGAGGTGACGTTGGGCGCACCGGACTCATCGGCGATGATCGTGATGGCCCAGGTCTATGCCGGCGCACTCCGACATGCGGGTAGCCCGGTGTCGACAGAAATACACACCGGTGACTACCGGCAACTCCTCGACGAGATGGACACACTCGACGTCGACCTGTTCCCGGCATTCAGCGGAAACCTGCTCAGCCGGCTCGCGCCGCAGCTCGAGCCACGAACCGCCGAGGAGGTCTACACCGATCTCAACCGGTCACTCCCGCAGGGGGTGTCGGTGGGTGACGCGACGATGGTGACCGCCACACCGCAGGTCTTCGTCGCTGCTTCGACGGCCGACGACGGGCAGGTGAGCGACCTCGCCGACTGCGGCCGGCTGCCCGCCGACCTGCCGGTGGTGATGATCGGTGCGCCACAGCAGGGTGTGGTGGCGGCGTTCGCTGCGGCCGGATGTCGCTTCGGTCCGGTGGAATCGGTGGACTCGGTGTCTGCGGCCGCCGACCGGATCGCCTCGGGGCAGGCGGTCGGCGTCCTGACCCCGCTCGACGTCGCGGGTGACGACGCGGAGGGGTCGGTCGGTGACATTCGTGCGCTGCGGGTGTCGGTGCCCGACGCCACCGCATCGGCGACAGCCTCGGCCGCGCCGTCGGCGACGGCCGTCGTCGACGTTGGGCCGCGACCCGAGGAACTGGTGCCGGTCTATCGCAGCGCGGCTCTCACCCTCGACGAGGTCAAGACGATGAATGTGGTCGCCGGCGAGATGACCACGGCGGATCTGGCAACGCTGGCTCGCGCCGTGGACACCGGCGCAGACCCGGCCGAACTCGCGGGCGAGTGGTTGGCCGAACACGGTCTGTGAACCGGTCCGGCCAACCGCCTGGTCAGCGGGCCTTGGACAACGCCCAGCCGGCGATCCGGGCGACGACGCCCTGATAGCCCGAGGCGACGACGCGGACCCAGAGGTCGAGCAGTTTGGCGTCGGTACCGACGAGCACGCGGGCGCGGTTGCGGCGGACGCCGTTGATGATGACGTCGGCGGCGTCGGCCGACGTCATCCGGGCGAGGTAGCGGTCGAAGAACTCGGCAGTGGACTTCTGGTTGTGCTCACCGGACGTGGTGGCGTTGCGCGCGATCGCGGTCTTGATACCGCCGGGGTGCACGCAGGTGACCTTCACCGGGTGCTTGGCGACGATCATCTCTTGGTTGAGGGCCTCGGTGAAGCCGCGGACTGCGAACTTCGCCGAGTTGTAGGCGGCCTGCCCGGGTTCGGACAGTAGCCCGAACAGCGACGAGGTGTTGACGATGTGGCCGTCTCCGGACGCGATGATGTGTGGCAGGAAAGCCTTGGTGCCGTTGACGACTCCCCAGTAGTCGACGTCCATCACCCGCTCGATGTCCTTGAACTCGGTGCGCTCGATCTCCCCGTGATGGGCGATGCCGGCATTGTTGAAGATGACGTTGACGATGCCGTAATGGGCCACCACGGTGTCCGCGTACTCCAGCACGGACTCCCGCTCGGCGACGTTGAGCAATTGCGCGTGCACGGGTGCCCCCGTCTCGGCGACCAGCTTCTCGGTGACCGCCAGGCCTTCCGGGTTGAGGTCGGAGATGGCGAGTTTGGCGCCCATCCGGCCCAGCTTCACCGCGAGGTCGCGGCCCATTCCCGAACCGGCGCCGGTGATGACGACGACCTTGTCACGAAAGTCCTTCATGGTGTGTCTCCTTCGACGGCATTCAGGCGGTGACCGAGGCCGGCCGCTTGTCGGTGGTGTCTGTGGTTGCCGGGGCGTTGCGAGTGCGCTCCACATCGTAGGCGGCGATGTCGAAACGCTTGGTGACTCGTCGGAAGTTGAACGTGAAGCCGGGCCACAGCGTGGTGATGTTGCCGTGGTGATCCTTGTACCAGGACGCACATCCGCCGTTGACCCACACACTGTTGCGCAGGCTGTGCTGGATCTCCGCGTTATAGGCGCGCTGAGCGTCGAACTTCACGTCTGTGCGTGTGATGCCCTGCTGGCGAACCGTTTTCACGTAGTCGACCAAGTAGTTCAGCTGCGACTCGATCATGTACACCATCGAGGTGTGGCCCAGACCCGTGGACGGGCCGATCATCAGCATCATGTTGGGGAACCCGTTGACGAACGAGCCCTTGTAGCCCTGCATGCCGATCTCGTCCCAGACCCCGGCCAGGCTGCTGCCGTCGGTGCCGATGATCTTGCCGAACACCGGGGAGTCGGTGACGTGGAACCCGGTGGCCACCACGATGACGTCGACGTCGCGCACACGTCCGTCGGCGGTGCGGATGCCCGACTCGGTGACGCCCGCGATCGGATCGGTGACCAGGTCGACGTTGGATCGGGCGATCGCCGGGTACCAGTCGTTGGAACGCAGAATCCGCTTGCAGCCGACCTGGAAGGTGGGGGTCACTTTTCGCTTGAGCTCGCGGTCGCGGATGGACCGGGCGATGTTGGCGCGGCAGATGAGCTCGACCGGTTTGAGTGACTTGGGGGAGTAGGTGAGTCCGAACGCGGTGACCTCGTTGGCCGCGTAGACGACGCCGCGCATCGCCGTCTGGAACCCCGGCACGTTCTCGAACGCCCAGTGCTCTGCTGCGGTGTACGGACGTTCCGTCCGCGGCACGATCCACGGTGCGGTGCGCTGGTAGACGTCGAGGCGGCCGGCGACCTTGGCCAGTTCGGGCACGAGCTGGATCGCCGACGCGCCGGTGCCGATCACCGCCACTCGCTTACCGGTGAAGTCGTAATCGTTGTCCCACCGAGCCGAGTGCACGATCTTGCCGTCGAAGTCGTCGAATCCGTCGATGTCGGGCAGGTTGGGCTCGCACAGCGGGCCGACCGCGCCGACCATGATCTCAGCGCGCACCTGCTCGTTCTGCCCCTCGCGGACGACGTCGAGAATCCAGCGTTGCTGGTCCTCATGCCATTCGGCGCGCTCGACCTCGGTACCGAAGCGGGTGTGGCCGCGCACTCCGTGTTCATCGGCGACACCGTTGATGTACCGGTGGATCTCCGGTTGATGTGAGTACGAGCGCGACCATCGGGGGTTGTGCGCGAATGAGTAGGAGTAGAGCTGCGACGGGACGTCGCAAGCGGCCCCCGGGTAGGTGTTGTCGCGCCAGGTGCCGCCGAAGTCGGCCCCGCGATCCAGGATCACGAAATCGTCGACACCGTTCTGCTTGAGCTTGATGGCTGCGCCCAGGCCGGAGAAGCCTGCCCCGACGATGGCGATCTGTACATCGATCATTGTCATGGTCTCACCGTAGCGTTCTACTGAATGAGCGTCAATAGTTTGTTGAACTATGATCAATAGCGGCCTACGGTGGAGTGGACCAGCACGAATGCGCGGAAACGAACGCGGGAGAGGACACGTAAGCTGTGACGGTGACCCGAGGTTCTGCGACACAACGTCCCGCCGAGACGGCGAAACGGACCCGGATGAGTCCGGAAGCACGGCGCGACCAGTTCATCGATCTCGGCCTGCAGATGGTGCGCGATCGTCCGCTGGAACTGGTGTCGATCGACGCCATCGCCGAGGCCGCAGGCGTCTCCCGCGCACTGCTGTTCCACTATTTCGCCTCCAAACAGGAGTTCCACGTCGCGATCGCTCGGGCGCAGGCCGACGAGATGCTCGAGTGCACCGCGCCCGATGAGTCCCTCGGTGATCCGCTGGCGATGCTGTCGGGCTCGATGTCGGCGTTCATCGACTACGTCAGCACCAATCGCGAGGCGTATATGGCTTTCATGCGTGGGTCGTCGAGCGCGGACCCTGCCATGCGCGAAGTGTTCGACGGAACTCGCGCGGTGATGTCGGCGCGCATTCTCGACCACGCGCCCGCCCTGGGCATCGACGTCACACCGGTGGTGGAGATGACTGTGCAGGGCTGGATCTCATTCGTGGAGGAGACCACCATCAGCTGGCTCACCGAGCCGGTGGTCACGCGTGACGAACTGCTGGGCGTCATCACCGCGTCGCTCCCGGCGTTGGCCTCGGTCGTCCAGCACCCCTGATCGCCGGCAGAACCCCAAATCTCGCCGACAGAACCCGGATTCGCGCCGACTGAACCCTCGGCCCTACCGCAGGCTGTGGATAACGGCGTGAATTGTCCCCAGGCGCACGATTGATGTCGTTGTGGAAGCGCCGGTGCCCTGCAATGTCCTCATGGCACGCAATTCACCGAATGGCGACAAGTACCTTGTCCGACGCAAGAAGGCCGTGGCGTCCACTGAAATGTCGGCGGAGCAGTTCGCTGTCGCGTTCACACGGTTGCATGGTGACAGCTACGTCGAACGATCGGCTGTTCTCGCGCCCCGTGAGAGGATCATCGCGACTGCACGGACTGCGCCCGACGACGTGGTCGTCGGTGGGATCGCTGCGAAAGTCATGCACGGCGGCACATGGCATGACGGGGATTTCACGGTCGAGCTGATCCGCGCTCCTGACGCCGGCAACAAGCGAGGGCGCGGACGGGCGGTTCATCGCACAGACCTCGAGCCCGATGATGTCGTGGACATCGATGGTGTGAGGGTGACGTCGGTGTTACGAACTGCCCTCGACATTGGTCGGGTACCGCCGGAATGGCGCGCGCTCGGTCATCTCGACGACCTCGCATCAGCGACCGGCTTCTGCCCCGAGGACCTGGCCGCCTACGTCAAGCAGTTCCCAGCGCGCCGCGGTATCCGCCAACTGCGTGCGCTGATTCCGATGATCGACGGCAGATCGGAATCACCGCCCGAGAGCTGGCTCCGACTCCTGGTGTTCCGAGCCGATCTTCCGACACCGGATCTGCAGGTCGAGGTGGTCGATCCGGTTGATGGGCACGTCTTCGCGCGGATCGACCTCGCCTACGAGCAACTCAAGATAGCGATCGAGTACGACGGTGAGGACTTTCACTCGACGCCTGCACAGAAGGCCCATGATGAGGCCCGTGACGCCAAGCTGAGGGCACTCGGATGGATTGTCATACGTATCAATGCTGAACGGATGCGCACCGATCAGTGGGGAATCGTCATGGAGATCGAGAAGGCTCTGCGTGTGCGTGGCGGGTACTTCTGACCACCAGCCTCGGCGAGCGATTCCGTCGCCGCAATTGTGGGTTCTGTCGGCGGAATTTGGGGTTCTGTCGGCGTGAAACAGGGTTCTGTCGGCGAAGGCGCAGCCACCCCACTTCGTTGCGGAAGTGGGGTGGCTGCCGTTCGGTTAACCGCCGCGAGGTGCGGTCAGGAGGCCGTCACATCAGGAGAAGCACTCGTCGAGGATCTCCTGCTGCTCCACGGCGTGCACCTTGCTCGAGCCCGACGACGGTGCCGACATGGCCCGACGCGAGATGCGCCGAAGACCGCTGAGCACGTCCGGCAGCACCTCGGGCAGCCACAGGCCCAGGAACGGCCACGGACCCTGGTTGGCCGGCTCTTCCTGGACCCAGCGGAAGTCCTCGGCGTTCGGGTACTGCTCGAGGGTGTTGCGCAGACGGCGGTGCGGCACCGGGTACAGCTGCTCGATGCGCACGACAGCGACATCTTCGCGCTTCTCCTTGTCGCGGCGCGCGGCGAGTTCGTAGTAGAGCTTGCCGCTCACCAGCAGCACTCGCTTGACCTTGCTGCGATCGGCGCCACCGAGGAACCTCGGGTCGTCGAGTACCGAGCGGAACTTGTCGTCGGTGAACTCCTCGATGGGGCTGACGGCATTCTTGTTGCGCAGCATCGACTTCGGGGTGAACACGATCAACGGACGGCTGATGCCGTCGAGCACGTGGCGGCGCAACAGGTGGAAATAGCTCGACGGGGTCGACGGCAGCGCGACAGTCATCGATCCCTCGGCACAAAGCTGAAGGAATCGTTCGATACGACCTGAGGTGTGGTCGGGGCCCTGGCCCTCGTGCCCGTGCGGCAGCATCAGGACGACGTCGGAGAGCTGTCCCCACTTGGCCTCGCCGGAGGAGATGAACTCGTCGATGATCGACTGCGCGCCGTTGACGAAGTCGCCGAACTGGGCTTCCCACATCACCAGCGCGTCCGGGTTGCCGACCGAATAGCCGTATTCGAAGCCGACCACCGCGAACTCCGACAGCGGCGAGTCGTAGACCATGAACCGGCCCTCGGCGCTGTCGCCGGCGATGGTCTTCAGGTTGTTGAGCGGGGTGTACTCCGCGCCGCTGTCGCGGTCGATGAGCACCGAGTGCCGCTGGGTGAACGTGCCGCGCCGGGAGTCCTGACCCGACAAGCGGACCGTGCGGCCCTCCAACACGAGCGAACCGTAGGCGAGCAGCTCGGCAAAGGCCCAGTCGATCTTCCCGTGACGCGACATCTCGTGGCGACGTTCCAGCACCGGCTTCACACGCGGATGCGCATCGAAGCCGTCGGGGGTGTGGAAGAACGCGTCGCCGATGGCCTCGAGGACCTCCTTGTCGACGGCGGTCACCAGCTTGGTCGGCAGGGTCTGATCGGCCTGGATCGAGGGGCTCGGTTCGGCGTGATACTTCTCGAGTTCCTTGACCTCGTTGAACACCCGCTCGAGCTGACCTTGGTAATCGCGCAGAGCGTCCTCGGCCTCCTTGGTGGAGATGTCACCGCGACCGATCAGGGCTTCGGTGTAGCTCTTGCGGACGCCGCGCTTGGTGTCGATCACGTCGTACATGGCCGGTTGGGTCATCGACGGGTCGTCGCCCTCGTTGTGGCCGCGGCGACGGAAGCAGACGAGGTCGATGACGACGTCCTTGCCGAAGGCCTGACGGTAGTCGACCGCGAGTTTGGCGACCCACACGCACGCCTCCGGGTCGTCGCCGTTGACGTGGAAGATCGGCGCGCCGATCATCTTGGCGACGTCGGTGCAGTACTCGGTCGACCGGGAATGCTCCGGGGCCGTGGTGAAACCGACCTGGTTGTTGACGACGATGTGGATGGTGCCGCCGGTACGGTAGCCCGGGAGCATCGCCATGTTCAGTGTCTCCGCGACCACACCCTGACCGGCGAAGGCGGCGTCGCCGTGCAGCATCAATGGCAGCACCGAGAACTGATCGTCGTCGTCGAGCAGGTCCTGCTTGGCGCGGACGAGACCCTCGAGAACGGGGTCGACGGCCTCGAGGTGGCTCGGATTGGCGGTCAGCGAGACGTTGATCTCGTTGTCGCCGAACATCTGGTAGTACTTGCCCTCGGCGCCGAGGTGGTACTTCACATCGCCCGATCCGTGCGCCTGCGACGGATTCAGGTTGCCCTCGAACTCGGTGAAGATCTTCGAGTACGGCTTCCCGACGATGTTGGCGAGCACGTTGAGGCGGCCGCGGTGGGGCATGCCGATGACGACCTCGTTGAGACTGTGTTCGGCACCCTGGTCGATCACGGCATCCATCATCGGGATCACCGACTCGGCACCCTCGAGCGAGAAGCGCTTTTGACCGACGTACTTGGTCTGCAGGAACGTCTCGAACGCCTCGGCGGCGTTCAGCTTCGACAGGATGTACTTCTGCTCGGCGACCGGCGGCTTGACGTGTTTGATCTCCACCCGGTCCTGCACCCAGCGCTGCTGTTCGGGCTCCAGGATGTGGGTGTACTCGACACCCACATGGCGGCAGTACGCATCGCGCAGGATCGACAGCACGTCGCGCAGCTTCATCTTCTCCTGGCCGTGGAAACCGCCGACCTTGAAGCTGCGATCGAGGTCCCAGAGAGTGAGGCCGTAGGTGAGCACATCGAGGTCCGGATGACTCGCGCGTGCATCGCTGTCCATCATCAGCGGATCGATGTCAGCCATCAGATGCCCGCGGTTACGGTATGCCGCAATGAGTTCCAGAACGCGTGTGCTCTTGTCCACCAGTCCGGCGGGGATGTCGCGGCGCCAGCGGACCGGCTCGTAGGGGATGTGGAACGCGGTGAAGATCTCGTCGTAGAAGGCGTCGTCCAGCAGCAACTGGTGGATGGTCCGCAGGAAGTCGCCCGACTCGGCACCCTGGATGATGCGGTGGTCGTAGGTGGAGGTCAGCGTCATCAGCTTGCCGACGCCGAGATCGGCGATCTGCTCGTCGCTGGCGCCCTGGAACTCCGCTGGATATTCCATCGCGCCGGCGCCGACGATGGCGCCCTGCCCCTTCATCAGGCGCGGTACTGAGTGCACGGTGCCGATGGTGCCCGGGTTGGTCAGCGAGATGGTCACACCCGAGAAGTCCTCGGCGGTGAGTTTGCCGTCACGCGCACGTCGGACGATGTCCTGGTAAGCGGTGTAGAACTCCGCGAACCCCATCGTCTCGCAGTTCTTGATCGCGGCGACGACCAGCGTCCGATTGCCGTCTTTGCCGACCAGGTCGATGGCCAGGCCCAGGTTGGTGTGCGCGGGGGTGACCACGTTGGGCTTGTTGTCGACCTCGGCGAAGTGGCGATTCATGTTCGGGAACGCCTTGATCGCCTGGACGATGGCGTAGCCGAGGATGTGGGTGAAGCTGATCTTGCCGCCGCGGGTACGGGCGAGATGATTGTTGATGACGATCCGGTTGTCGATCATCAGCTTGGCCGGGACGGCGCGAACGCTGGTGGCGGTCGGGATCTCCAACGACGCCGACATGTTCTTGGCGATCGCGGCGGCCGGGCCGCGGAGGACCTTGTTCTCGTCCGCGCTGGGTGCTGTGGCCGCGGCCTTCGCCGGCTCCTTGGCCTTCTGCGAACGGGCCGATCCGTCGCGGCTGGCGGTGCTCTGGCCGGAAGCGGCCTTGGTGGCCGTCGATTCCTTGGTGGGTCCGGCCTTGCGGGCGGCAGCCTTTGTCGGCTGCTGGTCGAGGGTCACCTGCTTGCTCTGCTTGGCCGGCGCAGACTTCGAGGTGGACTCTGCCGAGGCCGACGGCGTTGCCGGGGCCTTCGCGGCGGACGAGGTCGCCGGAGCTGCGGTGGCGGGGGCGTCAGCGGTGGCCGCCGTATCGGACGAGCCGTTCGAGTTGGGGTCGTAGTCGGCCAGGAAGTCATGCCAACTCGGATCGACCGACTTCGGGTCCTTCTTGTATTGCTGGTACATCTCCTCGACCAGCCAGGTGTTTTGTCCGAAATCCGAAATCGAACTGCTCACAGCGCCTACTCGCCTCAATTCCCTCTGGTGTCGGGTCGCTTGTCACCACGTAAGTCCCTTGTGAAGACTATCGGTGAACCACCTGCAGATGGTACGCGTGCCGAGTCGGTGGCGTGCGTCTGACCTCACCGAACACAGCATCTTGAGGTGTATGTCACCTGTCACCTGAGGCGGATGTCACCGGCGGTGGCGATACCGTCGGCGTCTGGGGCGACACCGGCATCCCAGAACGCGCGGTACCGTCCGTTCAACGCCAGTAGCTCGCGGTGTGTTCCCCACTCGACGATTCGGCCCCCGTCGACCACGGCGATGACATCGGCCCGTGCCGCCGTGGCGAGGCGATGGGCGACGATGACCGACGTCCGGCGGTGGGTGAGGGCCTCGCCGGCGGCGAGTACGAGCGCCTCGGTCGCCTGGTCGAGGGTGGCGGTCGCCTCGTCGAGCAGGAGCAGGTCGGGGTGAACGAGTTCGGCGCGCGCGAGCGCGATCAGTTGGCGCTGCCCCGACGACAGACCCTGCCCCCGCTCGCCAATCGGGTGGTTCATCGCGCCGGGCAACTCGGCGATCATGCCCGCGGCGCCGACCGCCGACGCCGCCGCGGCGATCTCTGCCCGCTGGGCATCGGGTCGGCCGTACGCGATGTTGTCGGCGACGGTGCCGGTGAACAGATGTGGTTCCTGTGGCACGACTCCGATGCGGGCGCGGTAGGCCTCGAGTTCGTGGTCGCGGATGTCGGTCTCGTCCATCCGGACCGAACCCGAGGTGGGGTCGTAGTAGCGGGCCAGCAACTTGACGATGGTCGACTTGCCCGCGCCGGTCTTGCCGACCAGCGCCAGCGAGGTGCCGGACGGGACCGTGAGGTCGATCTCGGTCAGCGCATCGCGATCGGCGCCGGCGTAACGGAAGGACACGTCGGCGAAGTCGACGCGGCCGTCGAAACCCGCTGCCGGTACGGGAGTGTGACTGTCGCGACGGTGCAGCGAACTCGGGGTGCGGATCAGGTCGCCGATACGGCGTAGGCCGACCGCGGCCTGCTGGTATCCGTCGAATACCTGGGAGAGCTGTTGTACCGGCCCGAAGAGCATCGACAGGTAGAGGACGAACGCGACGAGGGTGCCCGCCGACAGCGAGCCCTGGGAGATCTGGTGTGCGCCGACCGCGATTGCGACCGCGGCGGCGAGGTCGGACATGAAAGTGATGAACGGGAAGTAGATCGAGATCGCGGTCTGGGAGACCATCCGGGCGCTCAGCCACTCGTCGGTGCGGCGGGTGAAGCGTGCCGTCGCGGTGGGCGTGTGCCGATAGGTCTGCGTGGTCTTGATACCGGCGATGTTCTCCTGAAAGTCGGCGTTGACCAGGCTGACCAACTCCCGTGACCGGGTGTAGGCCACCGAGGAGATACGGCGGAACATCACGGTGGCGACGATCAGCACCGGAAAGACCGGCAGGATGAGCGCACCGAGTAACGGATCGGTGATGAGCAGGGCCACCGTGACCCCCACCAGGGTGAGCGCTGCGACGACCGCAGTGGACAGGCCCGTCTGCAGGAACGTGGACAGTGCGTCGACATCGGTGGTCATCCGGGTCATGATCCGACCGGAGAGTTCGCGCTCGTAGTAGTCCAGACCCAGCCGCTGCAAGTGCGCGTAGCTGCGGACGCGCAGACCGAACAGGACGCGTTCGCCGGCCCGGGTCGAGGTGATCGTCATCGTGGCGGCGGCCAGCCAGCCGACGCCCACCAGTGCCACCCCCACCGCGCTCGCCCACCACAGCGTCGTTTCGTCGGTGTGCGTCGCGGCGTCGATCACGGTGCGCGCCAGGGAGGGAAAGGCCAACCCGACGAGGGTGTCGATCGCGATGGTGACGATTGCGGCGCCGAGCAGCCAGCGCACCGGCCGCAGGAGTTGAGCCAAGGAGAAGTCCCGGTTGTCCGAGCGGGCAGTGTTCACGTCGATGGTGGGCTGCTCGTCGGCGGGTGGTAGCGCGTCGACTGCGGCGGTGAGTTCGGGCGTCGCCGGCATCGAGCCAAGGGCGCCGCCCATGCCACCGCCGCCCCTGGCGCCGCCGCCACCCGGGCCTCGGGTGGGTGTCACCGGTCGTCGGATGGTGTGATCGGGTGCGGTGACGGGAGTGGGTGGCCACAGGTCGTCGAGCGCCGGGCCCCCAGGCACTTCCGGGAGGGTCTCGCCGACCACCTGTTCAGGGTCGGCCGAGGACATCAGGCTGGCGAACAACCCGCACCGCGCGTCCAACTCGTCGACGGTCCCCACGTCGACGATCCGCCCGCCGTCGAGAACGGCGACCCGGTCGGCCAGGGCCAGCGTGGACCGGCGGTGTGCCAGCAGCAGCATCGTGCGGCGCTCGGCGCGCAGCCCGCGCAGGATCCGGACCTCGGTGGAGGCGTCCACCGCTGAGGTCGCGTCGTCGAGGACCAGTACGCGGGACCCGGCGTAGAGCGCGCGGGCCAGGGCCACGCGCTGGCGCTGGCCGCCGGACAGGGTCAGTCCCCGCTCGCCGACGACGGTGTCGAAGCCATCGGTGAGGCCGTCGATGAACTCGAGCGCGTCCGCGCGCTCGGCGGCCGACACCAGTCGGGCGCTCGGTGGCGCGCCGGAGGCGAGGCTGGTGTCGGCGCCGTCGGGCCCGAGCATGATGTTGGCCGCGATGGTGTCGGAGTACAGGAACGGTTCGTCGAAGACCACCGACACCGCGTCGTGCAAGGCGTCGGGTGCCAGTGCGTCGACCGGGTGGACCGTGTCGCCGACCAGCAGCTCGATCGCACCGCGCTCGGGCCGGTAGTAGTGTCCGACCAGATCCGCGAGGGTGGACTTTCCCGACCCGGGGCGGCCGACCACGGCGACACATTCGCCGGGCCCCACAGTCAGGTCGACCCCGTCGAGGACCTGTCGGTCACCGAATGCGAACCCGACGTCGCGTACCCGCAGCCCGATCGGCCCGTCGGGCAGGGTCGCGGTGTTGTGTTCGGCCGGGTCGCGCGGATGGTCGATCACGTCGTAGACGCGATCGACGGCGGCGCGCGCGAGTTGCGCGCTCACCACGAGGTTGGTGAGTAGTCGCGCCAATGCGGTCATCGAGGCGATGTAGGTGGCGAAGGCGAGGAAGGTGCCGGCCGTGATGTGGCCGTGCATGGTGAGGTACCCGCCGAGCGCGATCACGGCGACCATGCCCAGTTGTGGGATGGCGGCCATTGTGGGGGTGAAGCGGGCGTTGATCCGTCCGGCCCGCATCCGCAGCGAGAACAGGCGGGTGCCCAGGCCGACCAGTTCGTCGACTGCACGGCGTTCCTGACCGAACCCCTTGACCACACGGACACCGGTGACGGTTTCCTCGACATGCTGTGCCACGTCGGCGGCCGCCTGCTGGGCAGACCAGGTGGCGGCGAACAGCTTTCGGCGAGTGCGCATCACGACCAGGGCGACCAGCGGGAAGATCGACAATGCGACGCAGGTGAGCAGGGGTGACAGATAAGCCATGATGCCGATGGCGAACACGACCTGGACCGCGGCCCCGATTGAGAGTGGCGCCATGGCCAGCAGGCCCTGCACGATCTGCAGATCCGAGATCGACCGGGAGACGATCTGGCCGGTACGGATCTGGTTCTGCGCGTTGCCATCGAGATGCAGCAGCGTGTCGAGCAACTTGCGACGCAGCCCGTTCTGCACGGTCACCGACAGCCGTCCCGCGGTGAGGCGCCGCCCGAACTGACATCCGTAGCGCACCACCGCCAAGACGACGAGCGCGATGACGATGAGCCGGATCGACAACCCGTCGGAGACGGCGCCGGTCGCGTGGTCGATGGCCGCCTTGGCAAGTAGCGGCGCGATCAGGTCGACCGCGACCGCCACCGCTGTCACCGCCAGTGTGATGGTGACCAGCGCGCGATGGCGTCCACATTCGGCGACGAGTCGCCGGATCCAGCCGCGTCGGGTGGGGGCGTCGTCGGTTGCCGGCGGCGTCCCCTTGTCACCGTGCCGCACTCGGGATTGGAGCGCGGAGATCACCGACGTCCCGGCGGAAGCCCGGTACCGGCGACGACCTCGCCGTCGATCGTCCACGTGGTCGGCGGTGGGCCGAACGCCTCGCGTGCGTTGGCAATGACGCGTTTGCCCAGGGCGCGGTTGCCGACCCCGCCGATCATTGCGCCGATGCCGGCCGGCAGGAGTTTGCCGAACAGCAGTGGCGCGCGCTTGAACGCATACTTCTTGGCCACCTTGTTGACGAGTGTTTTGTTCAGCTTCGCCAGGCCGCCGCCGGGAATGCTCGCGCCGCCCAGCCGCCGCAAGGCCCCGCCCCGGGTGCCGACGAGGCGCCCCAGCGCGACGACGCCCTCCTCGCCGAGCGCGACGGCGAGGACGAGGGTTTTGCGGCGCTCGGAATCGTGCACCGGGATGCCGTGTACCTCGGCGATCGACAACGCGAGCAGGGCCGATGCCTCGAGGAAGAACGCGGTCTCGCCGGTCATCGCGCCCAGTGCGGTCATCGTGCCCACGCCGGGGACGGCGGCGGTCGCGCCGACGGCGCCGCCGGAGCCGGTGACGGCGGTGAGGTAGAGCTTCTCGAGTCGCGCGATGATCTGCGCCGGCGTCTCCTCCGGATTCGCGGTTCGCAGGCTACGCACATATCGGGCAACTGCCGGCGCCTGCAGGCGTTGCGCGCGGTCGAGGAGACCGCCCGTCACCTCCACGGCCTTGCCGGGAGGGCGCTGCTGGTCGCCCGAATCCCCGCTTCCATGGGTCCGGTCGCGATCAGCCATCGGTCGGCACTCCGTCCGCGGCGGGCACGACCTCGCCGGGCTGTGGCGGTCCGGGGGGTGTGCCGTCGCCGAAGGGGCGACCCCCGAGTTCCTCGCGATGATGGGGAGTCAGCCAGTTGTGGAGGTCGGGACCCACCGGGATGACGCCGGTGGGGTTGATGTCTCGATGCACCACGTAGTAGTGGCGTTTGATCTGGGTGAAATCGATGGTGTCGCCGAATCCGGGCGTCTGGAACAGGTCGCGGGAGTATGCCCACAACACCGGCATCTCCGCGAGCTTGCTGCGATTGCACTTGAAGTGGCCGTGGTAGACGGGATCGAAGCGAGCCAGGGTCGTGAACAGTCGGATGTCGGCCTCGGTGATCGTGTCGCCGACCAGGTAGCGCTGGTTGGCCAGGCGCTCGGAGAGTTCGTCGAGCTTGGCGAACAGCCGGTCGTAGGCCTTCTCGTAGGACTCCTGGTCCCCGGCGAAGCCGCAACGGTAGACACCATTGTTGACCTCGGTGTACACACCCCGGTTGACTTCGTCGATCTCATCGCGCAGATGTTCGGGATAGAGCTCCGGTGCGCCTTCGCGGTGGTGGTCGGTCCATTCGAGTTCGAAGTCGATGGTGATCTGCGGGTAGTCGTTGGTGACCACCGCACCGGTCGGGATGTCGACCACCGCGGGCACGGTGATCCCCTTGGGGTAACCGGGGAACCGTTTCTCGTACGCGTCCTTGAGACGGGGGATCTGCAGCACCGGGTCGAGGCCCTCGGGGTCGAGGTCGAAGGTCCACGAGTCGGAGTCATGGGTGGGTCCGCACATGCCCATCGACAGCGCGTTCTCGAGGCCGAGGAGGCGGCGCACGATGATCGTCCGGTTGGCCCATGGGCAGGCCCGGGCGACGACCAGGCGGTAGCGGCCTGCCTCGACGGGGTAACCGTCGCGGCCGTCGCGGGTGATCCGTGTGTCGATGTAGTTCGTGTCCCGGACGAACTCCTGTCCGGTGGTCACATAGACACCCTGCTCGGTCGCCGCTCCCTCGGTGGGGGCGGCCGCGGCGGTGCGGGGGCTGTTGGTGGTCATGTGATCCACAGTAATGACCCCGTCCGACGGTTGGCAGAAGATGGTCGAAACGGTATATTCCATCTGGAATATTTGACTTCGGATAGCGAGCGAGGGTCAGCGCATGTCGGCGAACGGGATGTTGCCGCCCCTGGCGGTACTCGTGCTCGGGCTGGTGGCCGAGCGGCCGATGCATCCCTATGAGATGTTTCAGACCACGATCGAGCGGCGCGAAGACCGCCTCGTGAAATTCCGGCCCGGCACGCTCTATCACACGGTCGACCGATTGTCCGACAAAGAGCTGATCGAGGTTCACGACGTCGAGCGGGAGGGCAATCGCCCCGAGCGAACGATCTATCGCATCACCGCCACCGGCCGCGCCGCCTTGGCGCGCAGCCTCGAGCAGCTGCTCGAAGGGCATCCGACGGAGTATCCACAGTTGTATCTGGCGCTCTCGGAGGCCCATGGACTGCCGCGGTCGCGTGTCATCGAGCTGCTCACCACGCGGCTGACGCAGATGTGCGCCGAACTCGAGAACCTGCGCGTGAGCGCCGCCGAGGCCGCCGACAGCGGCAAGGCGGAGATGTTCTATCTCGACATCGGCTGTCGCATCACGACATTGAGTGCGCAGATCGACTGGCTCCGTGGCCTGCTCGAACGTTTGACAAACCACTCCATCGCCTGGCTCGACGACCCGGACTTCCGGGCCGTCGCCGCCTCCACCGCACCGCACGAGAAGGACGCCGACGCATGACCTCTCCATCAACCCCCGCCGTGCCGCTGACCACCCGGCCCTGGGCGGCCATGCTGGCGCTGTGTGTCGGCTTCTTCATGATCCTCGTGGACATGACGATCGTCGCCGTGGCGCAGCCGCAGATCCAGACCGCACTCGACACCGACGTGAACGGCATCGTGTGGGTCACCAGCGCCTACCTGCTCACCTACGCGGTCCCGCTGCTGATCACCGGCCGTCTCGGCGACAAGTACGGGCCGAAACGCGTCTACCAGATCGGCTTGCTGGTATTCACGATCGCGAGCGTCTGGTGCGGATTCTCCGACACCATCGGTGAACTCGTTGCCGCCCGAGCCCTCCAGGGTGTCGGCGCCGCCTTGATCACCCCGCAGACGATGGCGCTGATCACCCGCATCTTCCCGCCGGAGAAGCGTGGTGCGGCCATGGGCGTCTGGGGCACCGTCGCCGGCGTCGCGACGCTGGTGGGGCCGCTGCTCGGCGGCATTCTGACCGACGGATTGGGCTGGGAGTGGATCTTTTTCGTCAACCTGCCGGTCGGCGTCGTCGGCCTGGTGTTGGCCGCTGTGCTCGTGCCCGACGTGGGAACGCACGACCATCAATTCGACTGGCTCGGTGTGGCCTTGTCGGCAGTGGGTATGTTCGCGCTCGTCTTCGGAATTCAGGACGGCGAGAAGTACGGCTGGAACGCCTTGATCTGGTCACTGATCATCAGCGGCGTGGTCCTCATGGCTCTGTTCGTGTGGTGGCAATCGCGGATCAAGGGCGAACCGTTGGTGCCGCTGTCGCTTTTCGCCGACCGCAACTTCTCCCTGGCCAACATCGGGATCGCGTCGATGGGCTTCGCGATCTCCGGTCTGATGATCCCCACGATGTTCTTCTTGCAGCTCGTCGGGGGCATGTCACCCACCCGGGCTGCGGTGATGATGGTGCCGATGGCGTTGCTGACCGGTGCACTCGCGCCGATCGTCGGTCGGGTCCTCGACCGGGTGCACCCACGTACGATCATCGCCTCTGCGTTGCTGCTGAACGCCGTTGCGGTCGGCTGGCTCGGCGTGATCGCCCGTCCGGAAACCCCGGTGTGGCTGCTGATCATCCCGATGTGTCTGATGGGCGTCGCGTCGGCCGGGATCTGGGCGCCGTTGGCAGCCACGGCGACCCGCAACCTGCCGTGGCATCAGGCCGGCGCCGGCGCCGGCGTGTACAACACCACGCGGATGATCGGTTCGGTGCTCGGCAGCGCCGCGGTGGGCGCGCTGATGCAGACGCGTCTGGCCACTCTGCTCCCGGGAGTCGACACCGAACACCACAGCGCCGGCGGCCAGCTACCCGACGCGGTCCGGGACGGCTTCGCCACCGCCATGGGTCAGTCGCTCTACCTGCCCGCGGCAGTGTTGTTGATCGGCGTGGCAGCGGCCCTGTTCTTCGTCAAACCTCGTCATCAGGCCGGTGTGCCCGCGCCTGGTGGGCAAGGTGCGCAGGCCGGCGACAGCGCGGCGGCCGGGCCCGTCGCAACGGCCTGATCCGCGCGGCACCGCACCAGATCACGGCTTCGCCTCCCACAGTGTGTCGGTCCACGCTCGTAGGATGCGGCTCGAGAGTGGGAGGTGAGACATGACCGTGCCGTTGTTCGACCTGCCGGGGTTCGATCCCGACCAGACACAGCCGAACCGGTCCCGGCCAGCGGCGGCGGGCGCAGGCCGGCTCGAGTCGCCGGGATCGGTGGCCGGGTCCGCGCACGAGGTGACCTTCCTGCACACGGCCGATTGGCAGTTGGGGATGACGCGGCGCCACCTCGATGCCGACGCCGCGCATGCCTACACCGCCGCTCGCCACGAGGCCGTCGAACGCATCGGCACACTCGCCGCCGAGGTGGACGCCGAGTTCGTGGTGGTGTCCGGGGATGTCTTCGAAGACCATCGGGTGTCGTCGAAGATCATCCGCCGCACCCTCGACGCTCTCGGCGCCTACGGAATCCCCGTATACCTGTTGCCGGGCAACCATGATCCCTTCGACGCGGCGGGGATCTATCGTTCCCGGACCTTTGCGCAGGCGTGCCCGGACAACGTCACGGTGCTTTCGGGTGCAGGTGTGCATCAGGTGCGCGCGGGTGTCGAGCTGATCGCTGCGCCCTGGTCGCACAAGCAGCCGGGAACCGATCTGGTGGCCGCCCAGGTAGCACGTCTCGCGCCTGCCGACGCCATCCGGGTGATGGTGGGGCACGGCGGTGTCGACGCGTTGACCCCGGGCGGCGACGAGGCGCTCATCGGGCTCGCCGCGGTGGAGGCCGCGGTCGACGGTGGCCTGCTCGACTATGTCGCTCTGGGCGATCGGCACTCGGTCACCTCGGTGGGGACCACCGGACGGGTGTGGTACCCGGGTGCACACGAGGTCACCAACTTCGATCACATCGAGCAGGAGCCCGGCCATGTCCTCGCGGTCACCCTGCGCCGTTCCGGTTCGTCGCGCGATGTCGACGTGGTTCCGCATCGGGTGGGGCAGTGGTCATTTCGGACGGTGTCGGCCGACATCGCCGGACTCGCCGACATCGAGGCGTTGCGCCGGCGACTCGACGACATCGACGACAAACCGAGGGTGGTGCTCGGTTTGCGGCTCGTCGGGTCGGTGTCGGTCACGGAGGGGGCAGCGCTCGACGAGTTGCTCGAGGAGGCCGCCGACCGATTCGCCTCGGTCACCCGGCCGGACGGCGCGGAAGATCTCGTGGTGGTCGCCGACGATGGTGACCTAGCCGACCTCGGGGTCGGGGGCTACGTCCGGGAGGCCGCCGAGGAGCTGTTCGACCGCAGCGGATCCACCGACCTCGACGAGGCGCGCAACGCGCGCGATGCGCTGGCCCTGTTGCATCGCCTCACCGGGAGGATTCGATGAGGCTCCATCGGATGCGTCTGCACGAGTACCGGGGTGTCGCCGACCGGGACATCCGGTTCGCCGAACGCGGGGTGACCGTCGTCGAGGGCGCCAACGAGGCGGGCAAATCCTCGATGATCGAGGCTCTTGAGTTGCTGCTCGACGTCCGTGCCGAGAGCAAAGCGGCGAAGGTCCGTGCGATCATGCCGGCCGGCCGTGAGGTGGGTACCGAGGTCGAGGTCGAGATATCCTGCGGCCCTTGGCACTTCACCTACTCGAAGCGGTTCAATCGGCAGCCGGCGACGAATCTGAGCATCCATCGGACGCGGCCAGAACAGCTCACCGGGCGCGACGCGCACGAACGCGTACTGGAGATCCTGGGCGGACACGCCGATCTCACGCTGTTCCGCGCTCTTCGGTTGTTGCAGGCCGATGACGCGGCCGGTCGTCCGATGGGCGACAGTGCCGCTCTCGCCCGTGCTCTGGATCGGGCTTCGGAGTCCGACGGTGACACAGCGGATTCCGCGTCGGCGGAGGTTGCCGAACAGGCCCTCATCGACGCCGCCGAGGCCGAGTACCGTCGCTACCGGACCTTGGGTCAGGGCCGGCCCACTGGCGAACTCGCCGCCGCGATGCGGACCGCCGACGAGCTCGACAAGCGTTGCCGGACACTTGCCGACGCCCGAGACGCGGTCGACGCCGATGCGCAGCGCCTTCGCAGCCTCCTCGATCGCCGGTCCGAACTCGCGCGCACCCGGGAGTTGCGTGAGGTCGAGCGCGACGAACTCGCGATCAGCTGGACCGAAATCGAGCGTCTACAGACCGAGCAGGCGGCGGCCGACGCCGAGGTGCGGCATCTGCTCACGGCCAGTCAGCTGGCGCAGCGCGATGTCGTCGATCGGGAGCGGGTCGCGGCGCAGATCGCCGCAGCGACGGCCGATGCCGAACGGCTGGGAGCCGGGATCGCCGACCACGATGCACGGGCGCAACGCGCTGAGACCTCGGCGCGACACCTCGAGGACGAGTTGCATGCCGTCCGCGAACGCTGGCAGATGGTCCAGACCGCGTTGTCGGCGGCGCAGTCCGCGCAGCGCGTTCGAGAACAACGTCGCGAACTGCGCGATCTCGATGAACGGCTCGTTGAACTCGATCGCATCGCCGCCGAGTCGTCGACTCTCGACGAGTCGCTGCGGGCCAACACCGTCGATGCGTCCGCGGTCCACACCGCGGTCGACCTGGCGCGGCGTCGTGCGGTGGCTCAGGCGCGGCTGGAAGCGGTCGCGGCGCGCTTCACCGTCGAACCGACCGGTGCGAGCACTGTCACCGTGGATGGTGAGGCCGTGGCCGACACCGCCGATCGGGTGGCCGTGACCGACGCGGTCATAGAGGTCGCCGGAGTGGTCACGGTCACGGTCCGCCCCGGTGCCGACACCGCCGCTCCGGCACAAGAACTCGCAACGGTAGACCATGAGATAGCGGCGTTCTGTGCCACCCACGGGCTCGCCGGCCTCGACGACCATGCGGATCGGGCGCGAGAGCGCGCGAACCTGGTGGAGCGGCGGGCGAGTTCGCAACGACGGGCACGCGAACTCATCGGTGACCGAAGCCACCGTGCCATGGTCGAACGACGTGACGAGCTGCGCACCATCATTGAGACGGAGTCGGCAGGCGCCGACGTTGACCCCGATGACATCGCGTCGCTCGCGGGGACCGAGCGTGAGCTCTCCGAACTGGTGATGTCGGCGGAACGTGCGGTCACACAGCAGCATTCGGCCGCACGGGAGGCCCGCACCGAGGGGCGTATGGCTCGGGAGGAGCGCGAGCGACTGGCTGGCCGCATGGTCGAGCTGGAAGGACGCCGCGCCGAGATGCTCGCGCAACTCAGCGACGATGATGCGCGACGAACGGTGCAGGCCGCGGCCACGCGGCTCGGTGAGGCACGTGACCGGCTCGGTCGACTCGAGACCGAGCTCGCGCGTCTCGACGTCGCCGAGATCGAGTTACGGCGGGAGCGGGTGACCGCCGACCTCGCCGCGATTGCGCGCGAACATGCCGACCTCGAACGCTCCGCCACCGAACTCCGCGCGCGGATCGAGCTCTACCGTGACGAGTCGCGCCTCGACCTGCTCCAGGACGCGACGGCAGAACTCGAGAGTGCCATCGCAGCCCGGGACCGCGTACAGCGGCGTGCCGACGCGGCCGAGCTGCTGTACCGGACGCTCCTGGACAAACGTCAGCAGACACGCACCCGCTACGCCGACCCCTTCGCCCGGCGCCTGGCGGAGCTGGGTGCCCACGTATTCGGAGCGGGAGTGAGTTTCGATGTCGACGACAACCTGGAAGTGGTGTCGCGCACCGTCGATGGCCTCACCATCGCGCACGAGGCATTGTCCGGCGGGGCGCGCGAACAGTTGGCACTGCTCACCCGGCTGGCCTGCGCCACGCTCGTCGACGAGGCCGACGGAGTGCCGGTGCTCCTCGACGACGCACTCGGCTACAGCGATCCGCACCGGATCGCGGCCATGGGAGAGGTGCTCACCGCGGCCGGGCGCGACGCGCAGGTCATCGTGCTGACATGCAGCCCCGACCGATACCGAGGTGTCGACGAGGCCGAGATCGTCGCCGTGTGACGATCGAGGCCCCTCGCGACGCGCCGCCCCGGTTTTGGGATCACCCCGCCGGGTGCGCTACGCTAGCCCTCGCCCGATGAGCCCCCGTAGCTCAGGGGATAGAGCGTCTGCCTCCGGAGCAGAAGGCCATAGGTTCGAATCCTATCGGGGGCACTGTCACATCCCTGCCGACCTCCGGTCGGTGTGCGCCCACTGTGGTTTGAAAGATTTTTGCGCGGGCGCACTGTCACATCCCTGCCGACCTCCGGTCGGTGTGCGATGCACCTGCACGATGCCAATCAATCTTCGATGAACGTTGCCCGGTTTGCCGCGCCGAATCGGGGTCCGCACCGCAAGATTCACCTATGACTACACAAGCCGCCGCTACCGGACCGGATCGGTACTTCGCGGCCACCGTCGACAAGCAGTGCTGGGGATTCATGATCGGATCCGCATTGTTCGCGCTCGGGTCGGCACCCGGGTTCGTTGCATGGGCGGGTTCGTCAGCCGCAAATGTGAGTTTCTTCGTGGGTGCCTGGTTCTTCACCGGTGCTGCGCTGATCCAACTGGTGCTCAGTGGCGACGCCACCACCGAGGTATCCGGGCGAAAACACATTCGCACCGAATGGCTTTCGTCGGCAACGCAGTTCGGTGGAACCCTGTTGTTCAACGTGAGCACCGCAGCGGCTCTGCACGCGGACACCGTCGTGCAGGAGAGGCGGCAGGTCTGGACGCCGGACGCTGCGGGATCGGTCGCCTTCTTGGTGAGCGGGGTGCTCGCGGTGCTGGTGTTCGCCCACGCGGTGCGGATCTGGGCGCCGGGACGACGAGAGTGGTGGGCGGTGCAGATCAACCTGCTCGGCTGCATCGCCTTCGGGGTCTCCGCGGTCGGCGCATACGTGGATTCCACCGGGGTGGTGATCAGCCAGTCGGTCGCCAACACCGGGACGTTCGTCGGGGCGGTGTGCTTCTGGCTGTCCGCCGCCCTGACGCTTCCGCGCTGGGACCAGGATTGACCGTCGGTCACGTCCGATTCAGTTCATCGGCAGGGGCTGTGCGCCACGTTCGCCGATCATCGCGGTGAGGATCGCGATCTCCTTGGTCTGAGTGCGCTGCATGCCGGCGGCGAGGGCACGAACGTAGTCCTCGGAGACCTGGTCGGGGTCGGTCGCGTACTCCATCATCTCGATCCCGCCCTCGTGATGGCGCAGCATGAGCTGCAAGAAGTAGACGTCGGTGTCGGCGCCCTGTGTCGACCGCAAGCGGTCCATCTCGGCCGGGGTGGCCATCCCGGGCATCGGGGGTTCGGCGTATGGAACTGCGGGCATCGCATCCTCGGGCGCCATGCCTGCGCCGTCGTGCGCCGCGGAATGCTCGTCGGAGGTGCCGTGCTCGTGCCCGTCGGAGGTGCCGTGGTCGTGCGGGGTGCCCGACGACGCCGCCGAGTCGCTCATCTCGTGACCCATCCACGCCATCGGGCTGCTCGGGTTGATCAGAGGTTGACCCCACCTCGTCAGCCACGACTGCATCTGCCCGATCTCGTTGCTCTGCGTGGTCAGGATGTCGAAGGCCATGCTGCGGACCTGCGGGTCGGTACCGTTCTCGAGTTCGATCGCCGCCATCTCGACTCCCTGCTCATGGTGGCGGATCATGTCCTGGGCGAACCCGACCGCAGCGGAATCGGTCGCGGGCGCCGCGTCGGACTCCGCGTCGTCGCTGTGCAGCATGGACGCGATAAGCAGGCCCAGCCCCATCCCCACGAGGAGCACAGCCACCGTGGCCAGGGTGCTCAGCAACATCCTGCGTGATGCGGCAGCTGATTCCGGATCGGGTGCCCGGTCCTCGCGGTCGGTTCCGTGGGCATCGTGCGCCCCGTCGTTCATACCGTCACCGTCGGTCATACCGTCACCGTCGGTCATGGCGTACCCGTTGCGTCGGTCGGCGCCTGTGCGCCGGTGCCCATGTCCTGACCGGCGCCCGACGTCGCGCCGGTCCCGTCCATCTGCACTGCGTCAGGGCCGGGTTGGCCCTCGTCGGCAGCCGGCGGGTCGCTCGGGTCGAAGGCCCCCGGGATGGCGGCACAGGCGGCCTGCGTCTCGGGGAACGCCGCGGCGGCCGGATTCTCTGAGTAGACGCCGGGCGTGGTGTTGCGTCGCAAGGCGGTGATGAACTGGTCGACGCGCGGATCGTCGGCGGTATCGAGCTTCAGCTGATGTCCCCAGCTCTGCAGTGAGATCGCCTGGTCCAGGCCCGGATACGGCGACATGAACAGGAACTGTTCACCACTGACCTTCTTCGTCAGCACGTCGAGGTCCGCGTCGCTGATCGTGTCCGGGTTGTAGGCGATCCACACCGCGCCGTGCTCGAGCGCATGTACGGCGTTCTCCGAGCGCAATGCGTCCGGGTACACGATGCCGGTGCAGGTGGCCCAGACCTCGTCGTGCGGGCCGCCGAATGGCGGCGACTGGTCGTAGGCCACGCGCTGGTCGGCCCGCACGTGCTGAGCGGCCTGGTAATAGATCTTGGTGACGCCATCGATCGCGTCGGACGGGTCCGGGTTCTGCGCCGATGGCACGAACTCCGCAACCGTCTGCGGTTTGAGTTCTTGGGCTTCCTGCTGGTCGCGGAACTTCGGCAGCAGGTACCAGATCAGACCACCGATCAGCGCGAGCACCAGCACGATGGCCCCGACGATCATCCAGTCGATGCCGCGCCGGGCACCCGATCCTCGGCCGGCCTTGGGGACGTTGGCTCCCGGGGTGCGCGCCATAGCTCTCTTTCACCGATCTCATTCGCCGCCGAACGTCGATCTCCCCGCGGCGGCGGGGAGATCGGCACAGCGACGGCCAGTCTACGCAACGTCGGAAATGCCGGTTTTCGCCCACGCGCACGCCGGGCAGGCGGAGGCGATTATCCCTGCGGGGACATGGGCCAATAGGATGATGTTCCGTGACTCCCGCCGACCTCGCTGCGCTGCTGCGCACGGTGACCGTGACCGTCGTCCGCGACCGCGGGCTCGATGATGCGGCCGTGCCCGAATCCGTCGTGGTCGAGCGGCCGCGCCACGCTGACCACGGCGATTATGCGACCAACATCGCGCTGCGGCTCGGCAAGAAGCTCGGTGTGGCACCGCGCGACCTCGCCGGCTGGCTGGCCGACGCGTTCGCCGCTACCGACGGCATCGCGAAAGCCGAGGTCGCCGGGCCGGGCTTTGTGAACATCTGGCTGGCGGCAGCCGCGCAGAATTCCGTGGTCGCCTCGGTGTTGGACAGTGCCGCGGGCTACGGCCGCGGCGACGATCTCGCCGGACGACGCATCAACCTCGAGTTCGTGTCGGCCAATCCGACCGGGCCCATCCATCTGGGCGGCACCCGGTGGGCGGCTGTCGGCGACGCCCTCGGCAGAGTACTCGCGGCACGCGGTGCCGCGGTCACCCGCGAGTACTACTTCAACGATCACGGCACGCAGATCGATCGCTTCGCCCGTTCACTGGAGGCGTCGGCACGTGGGGAGGCCACCCCGGAGGACGGCTATGCCGGCGACTACATCGCCGAGATCGCGGCCCATGTTCTCGCGCAGGTGCCTGATGTGCTCGACCAGCCCGATGCGCAGCGGCTCGAGACGTTCCGGTCCGTCGGGGTCGAGTCGATGTTCGACCACATCAAGACCAGCCTGCACGACTTCGGCACCGACTTCGACGTCTACACCCACGAGAACAAGATGTTCACGTCCGGGCTGGTCGACGAGTGTATCGGCGAGTTGAAGGCCAACGGCAACCTCTACGAGGCCGACGGCGCCTGGTGGCTGCGGTCCAGCGACTTCGGCGACGACAAAGACCGCGTGGTCATCAAGAGCGACGGCGACGCCGCCTATATCGCCGGTGACATCGCGTACTACAAGGACAAGCGCAACCGCGGCTTCGACCTCTGCATCTACATGCTCGGCGCCGATCATCACGGCTACATCAGCCGATTGAAGGCCGCAGCGGCGGCGCTCGGTGACGACCCGGCGAGCGTCGAGGTGCTCATCGGCCAGATGGTCAATCTGGTCCGCGACGGCACACCGGTGCGCATGAGCAAGCGGGCGGGCACCGTCATCACCCTCGACGACCTCGTCGACGCGGTGGGAACCGACGCCGCACGATATGCGCTGATCCGCTCGTCGGTCGACGTCAACATCGACATCGACCTCGACTTGCTGCGCAAGCAGTCCAACGACAATCCGGTGTACTACGTGCAATACGCACACGCCCGGTTGTCGGCGTTGTCGCGCAACGCCGCCGATCTGGGGTTGACGATGTCGACCTCGCATCTGGATCTGCTCGACGACCCCGCCGAAGGCGACCTGATCCGCACCATCGGCGACTTCGACGAGGTGGTGGCGAGCGCCGCGGAACTGCGTGAACCACATCGGATCTGTCGGTACCTGGAGAGTCTCGCCGGCGCCTATCACCGGTTCTACGCCCGGTGCCGTGTGCTCCCGCAGGGCGACGAACCCGCCGCCGACATCCACGCCGCGCGGCTGGCGTTGTGCGATGCGACCCGTCAGGTGATCGCCAACGGGCTCGACCTGGTCGGCGTCAGCGCACCGGAGCGGATGTGAACGCGCACCCCGCCGGACCCCGGCATGCCGAGATGTTGGCCGCACCGCATCTCGCCGAGCGGCCCAACGACCCCGCCGAACTCGCGACGATCCCGGCGCACGTGTGGCCGCGCAACGCTGTGCGTCGCGACACCGGTGAGGTCGAAATCGCCGGAGTCGGCGTGGCGGAACTCGCCGACACCTACGGCACTCCGCTGTTCATCGTCGACGAGGCGGACTTCCGATCCCGCTGCGCCGACATGCTCGCGGCGTTCGGCCCCTACGGCCGCGTGCACTACGCGTCGAAAGCCTTCCTGAGTACCCAGATCGCCCGGTGGGTGGACGAGGAGGGGCTGTCGCTGGACGTGTGCACCGGCGGTGAGTTGGCCATCGCCCGGCACGCCGGTTTCCCGCCGGAGCGAATCGCCCTGCACGGCAACAACAAGAGCGTCGAGGAACTGGCGCTGGCACTCGACATGGGAGTCGGGCACATCGTTCTCGATTCGATGGTCGAGATCGAGCGGCTCGACGAGCTCGCCGGTGCGCGCGGGGTGGTCGCCGATGTACTCGTCCGGGTCACCGTGGGTGTGGAGGCGCACACCCACGAGTTCATCTCGACCGCGCACGACGACCAGAAATTCGGGTTTGCGCTTGCCGGGGGAGTGGCGATGGCGGCCGTGCGCCGGGTCTTCGCCACCGACAACCTGCGCCTGGTGGGTCTGCACAGCCACATCGGCTCGCAGATCTTCGACATGGACGGCTTCGAGGTCGCTGCCCACCGCGTCTTGGGCCTGCTCAAAGACGTCGTCGCCGAATTCGGTGTCGACAAGACGTCCCAGCTGTCGATCGTCGATCTCGGTGGCGGACTGGGTATCTCGTATCTCCCGGAAGACGACCCGCTGCCGATCGGTGACGTCGCGGAGACTCTCGCGGACATCGTGCGGCGCGAGTCGGCCGCTGTCGGCCTCCCGATGCCCACCCTCGCCGTGGAGCCGGGTCGCGCGATCGCCGGTCCCGGGACGGTCACCCTGTACCGCGTGGGCACGGTCAAGGATGTGACGGTCGGCAAGAACCTCACCCGCCGATACGTCTCCGTCGACGGTGGCATGAGTGACAACATCAGGACCGGGCTGTATCAGGCCGAATACGACATTCGCCTGGTGTCGCGGGTCTCCGAGGCGCCCGCAGTGGTCAGTCGAGTGGTCGGTAAACACTGCGAGAGCGGCGATATCGTGATCAAGGACTGTTGGCTGCCGGGCGATGTCGGTCCGGGCGACCTCGTCGCCGTCGCCGCAACCGGGGCGTACTGCTATTCGATGTCGAGCCGCTACAACATGGTGTTGCGTCCCGCAGTGACCTCGGTGCGCGCCGGATCGGCCCGAATGATGTTGCGCCGTGAGACCATCGACGACTTCCTCGCCTTGGAGGTGACCGAATGAACCCGACCCCAGATCGCACCATCGGCGTGGCCGTGCTCGGCATGGGAAATGTAGGTGCCGAAGTGGTGCGCATCATCGCCGACAATGCCGATGATCTGCGATCCCGCGTGGGTGCGCCGGTGGAGTTGCGCGGCGTGGCGGTGCGCGACCTGAGCAAACCCCGCAAGGTCGCCCAGGAGCTGCTGACCGACGATCCGGACGCGCTGGTGGCCCGCGACGACGTGGACATCGTGGTGGAACTCATGGGCGGGATCGACCCGGCCCGCGGTCTCATCCGTACGGCACTGGAGCACGGCAAGTCGGTGGTCACCGCGAACAAGGCGCTGTTGGCCGAGTACACCGGCGAACTCGCCACCGCGGCAGCCGATGCGAAGGTGGATCTGTACTTCGAGGCAGCCGTCGCCGGCGCGATCCCGGTGGTGCGCCCGCTGATGCAGTCGCTGGCCGGTGACACCGTCGAACGGGTGGCCGGAATCGTGAACGGCACCACCAACTTCATCCTCAGTGCGATGGACGAGACGGGCGCCGACTACGCCGACACCCTGGCCGAGGCCGGCCGACTCGGATACGCGGAGGCCGACCCGACGGCCGACGTGGAGGGCTACGATGCCGCCGCCAAGGCGGCCATCCTCGCGTCCATCGCCTTCCATACCCGGGTCACCGCGGCCGACGTGCACCGCGAGGGCATCACCTCGGTCTCCGCGGCCGACCTGGTCGCGGCCAAGAAGTTCGATTGCACGGTCAAGCTGCTGTCGATCTGTGAGCGCGTCCACGACGCGGACGGGCGGCAGCGGATCTCGGCGCGCGTGTATCCGGCACTGATCCCGCTGACCCACCCGTTGGCCACCGTCAACGGTGCGTTCAACGCGGTTGTGGTGGAAGCCGAGAACGCCGGACGATTGATGTTCTACGGTCAGGGCGCCGGTGGCGCACCCACCGCGTCGGCGGTGTTGGGCGACATGGTGATGGCGGCTCGCAACAAGGTGCACGGTGGCCGCGGTCCGCTGGAGTCGACGTACGCGTCGCTCCCGATCGCGCCGGTCGACGATGTACCGACGCGCTACTACATCTCGATGAAGGTGGCTGACCGGGCCGGCGTGCTGGCGCAGGTCGCCGGTGAGTTCACCAAGCGTTCCGTCTCGATCGCCGCGGTCCGGCAGGAGGGTGCGGGCGACGACGCGCGGCTGATCCTGGTGACCCACCGCGCGCCCGACCGAGCGCAGTCGGAATGCGTTGCCGCACTCGAAGACATGGATGCAGTGCTCAAAGTGTCGAGCGTTCTGCGATTGGAAGGAACCGATGACTGACGTGACCCCGGTGCACCGGCAGTGGCCCGGATTGATCGAGGCCTACCGTGATCGACTCCCGGTCGGTGACGACTGGCGCGTCGTCACCCTGCTGGAGGGTGGGACGCCGCTCATCGCCGCGCCGCACCTGTCGGAGATCACCGACTGCGAGGTGTACCTCAAGGTCGAGGGGCTCAACCCGACCGGGTCGTTCAAAGACCGCGGGATGACCATGGCCGTCAGTACCGCGGTCAACAACGGCAAGACCGCCGTGTTGTGCGCATCGACCGGCAACACCTCGGCGTCGGCTGCCGCATACGCCACGCGGGCCGGGATCACCTGCGCGGTTCTGATCCCCGAGGGCAAGATCGCGATGGGCAAGCTTGCGCAGGCCGTCATGCACGGTGCCAAGATCATCCAGGTCCAGGGCAACTTCGACGACTGCCTGGAGCTCGCACGTAAGGCGACCGCGGAGTTCGGCGAGATCGAACTGGTCAATTCGGTCAACCCGTCCCGGATCGAGGGGCAGAAGACCGCCGCGTTCGAGATCGTCGACGTGCTCGGTCGCGCTCCCGACGTCCACGCGCTTCCGGTGGGCAATGCGGGCAACATCACCGCGTACTGGAAGGGCTACACCGAGTACCACCGCGACGGTGTGAGTGGGTCGGTACCGCGCATGCTGGGTGTGCAGGCCGCCGGGGCCGCGCCGTTGGTCGATGGTGCACCGGTCAAGGAGCCGGAGACCATCGCCACCGCCATCCGGATCGGTTCGCCGGCGAGCTGGAACCAGGCGGTCGCCGCCAAGGAGGAATCCTCCGGACAGTTCCGGGCCGCCACCGACGAGAAGCTGCTCGAGGCCTATCGTCTCATCGCCGGGCGCGAGGGTGTGTTCGTGGAGCCGGCATCGGCGGCCGGTGTCGCCGGTCTGCTCGCCGCACGCGCCGACGGCTGGGTCGCGGCCGGCTCGACGGTGGTCTGCACGGTGACCGGTAACGGTCTCAAGGATCCGGACACCGCGCTGTCCGGGATGCCGGAAGTGGAGGCGATCCCCGTGGACCCGGTGGCCGTGGCCGATGCGCTCGGTGTCCGCTGAGTCCCCGGGTGTGGACACCGCGATGACCGATGAGACGGCCGTCAGTGACGCCAGAGTGCTGATCCCCGAAGGAATTTCGGTGCGCGTGCGGGTTCCCGCGTCGAGCGCGAACCTGGGGCCGGGATTCGACTGCCTGGGCGTGGCGCTGGGGATCTACGACGAACTGATCGTGGAGACGACCGCATCCGGGGTCGAGGTCGAGGTGATCGGCGAAGCCGCCCTGGAGGTCCCGCGTGACGCCTCACATCTGGTGGCGCGCGCCATCTTCCGCGGCCTCGATGCGGCAGGTGCGGTGGCCGGTGGGTTGAAGCTGCGGTGTGTCAACGCGATTCCGCATTCACGCGGATTGGGGTCCTCGGCGGCCGCGGCCGTCTCCGGTCTCGCCGCGGCCTCGGGCCTGTTGGAAGGTGCGGGGGTGCGTGACGCCTTCGACGCCGACGAGATGGTGCAGCTGTCCTCGGAATTCGAAGGACACCCGGACAATGCGGCCGCAAGTGTGCTCGGTTCGGCCGTGGTGACCTGGATCGAACATGGGGCCCACCAGAACCGCTACCGCGCACGACGACTGGTGGTGCACCCGGACATCACTGCGACGGTGTTCGTGCCCGATACCGAGTCGTCGACCTCGGTGACGCGTGGCCTGCTGCCGGAATCGGTGCCGCGACGCGATGCGGTGTTCAACGTCAGCCGTGCGGCGTTGGCCGTGGTGGCGCTCACCTCCGATCCCACGGCATTGTTCGCCGCCACCGAGGATCGACTGCATCAGGACTACCGGGCCGACGCGATGGCCCCCACCGCCGGCCTCGTTGCGCAACTGCGCACACGTGGCCTGGCTGCGACCGTCTCCGGCGCTGGGCCCACCGTGCTCGTGTTGTCGGCCGGACCGGTTCCCGCAGACGCGCGCGACATCGCGCTTGCTTCCGGATACGTACCGTCGACGGTGGCCATCGCCGGGGGAGTCGAGATCACGCGGCCATCCTGAGGCCCTACATCCGATGCGTGTCCGATCCGACGCGCGTCCGATGCGGTTGTGCCGACAGGGACGACTCGGGTCGTCGCGCATGAGCGAGCTGTGGGGCATCGGGAAGAATTGGAACCGTCGGTATGTTGCCCGTATCATCCGGACGAGTTACGATGAACGGGTCTAGCCGCGCAGGCTTGTCTTGCCGTGCTCCTCTCCGATCTACGATCCAGGCTGCTGGCCCGGTGCCGGTCGCATGATCTTCTGTCAGGAGTCGCCGAGCACGTCCATCGGACACACCGGAGCGGACCACATTTCTTCTGACCGTCTTCTGAGGAGAATCCCAGGGACATCTCCGACGGGGACGAAGCCCGCCGAATGCGGCGGGGTGACAAAGGAACCCCGGCGAGCCCACGCTCTGCTCGGGGGAACGAAAGGACATCCGTGACGGAAACGGACCTGATCACCGCACCAGCATCCTCGAACAGCGAGGATTCCTCGCCTGCGGTGAGTTCGACCACACGTGGCTCCTCGACCCGCGCCCGTAGTGGGCTGTCCGGGATGGTGCTCACAGAGCTACGTGCACTCGCCGGTGAACTCGGCATCAAGGGCACCTCCGGTATGCGCAAGGGCGACCTGATCGCCGCCATCAAGGAACGTCAGGCCTCCTCCGGCGCAGCCCAGAAGGGTGAGTCGGCTCAGTTGAGCCTCGCCGAGGAAGAGTCGGCGCCGGCCAAGGGGCGGGGACGTCGTCCCAAGGCGGAGGCGCCGACCAGCACCGAGTCCGACTCCGACCAGGTCGCGGTGAAGGACGGCGAGACCCCGGCGCGGGGTCGTCGACGCGCTCGCGCTGCAGCCGAGGAATCGGGTAGCGAGGCCACCGCCGACACGGCGGCGGGCAATGGGGAGGTCGCCGCGAAGTCGACCGACGCCGAGTCGAAGCGACCCAAGGACGCCGAGGCCGCACCCACCGCAGGCGCTGACGAATCCGGTGATGACCAGCGTAATCGCGGGCGCAACCGCAATCAGAACAGCCCCAACCGGAACCAGAACCGGGACTCTCAGGGCGGCCGCGACAACAACCAGCGCGACAACAACAACCAGCGCGACAACAACAACCAGCGCGACAACCGGGACGGCCAGGGCAACCAGGGTGGTCAGAACAACCGGGATCAGCGCAACAACCGCGACGACGACGGTGACGGAGACGGCAGCGGCCGCGGCCGGCGGGGACGCCGGTTCCGGGAACGTCGCCGCGGGCGTGACCGTGACTCGTCGGGCGGTGCGGAACCCCAGGTCTCCGAGGACGATGTGCTGCAGCCCGTCGCCGGCATCCTCGACGTGCTCGACAACTACGCATTCGTGCGTACTTCGGGCTATCTCGCGGGTGCGAACGACGTGTACGTATCGATGAACATGGTCCGGAAGAACGGCCTGCGCCGGGGTGACGCCATCACCGGTGCGGTCAAGGTGCCCCGCGAGGGCGAGCAGCCCAACCAGCGCCAGAAGTTCAACCCGCTCGTCCGGTTGGACTCGGTGAACGGCACCGACATCGACACCGCGAAGAAGCGCCCCGAGTTCGGCAAACTGACGCCGCTGTACCCCAATCAGCGGCTGCGGCTGGAGACCACCCCCGAGCGGCTCGACACCCGGGTCATCGACCTGATAATGCCCATCGGCAAGGGACAACGTGCGCTGATCGTGTCGCCGCCGAAGGCAGGCAAGACGACGATTCTGCAGGACGTCGCGAACGCGATCACCATCAACAACCCGGAATGCCATCTGATGGTGGTGCTCGTCGACGAGCGTCCCGAAGAGGTCACCGACATGCAGCGCTCGGTGAAGGGCGAGGTCATCGCGTCGACGTTCGACCGTCCGCCGTCAGATCACACGTCGGTCGCCGAACTCGCGATCGAGCGTGCCAAGCGGCTGGTGGAGAACGGCAAAGACGTGGTGGTGCTGCTCGACTCGATCACCCGACTCGGGCGTGCCTACAACAACGCATCCCCGGCATCGGGTCGCATCCTCTCCGGCGGTGTCGACTCGACCGCGCTCTATCCGCCGAAGCGGTTCCTCGGCGCGGCACGCAACATCGAGCACGGCGGTTCGCTGACGATCATCGCGACGGCGATGGTCGAGACCGGCTCCACGGGCGACACGGTCATCTTCGAGGAATTCAAGGGAACCGGCAATGCCGAGTTGAAGCTCGATCGTAAGATCGCCGAACGCCGAGTCTTCCCCGCGGTCGACGTGAACCCGTCCGGTACTCGCAAGGACGAACTCCTGCTGTCGCCGGAGGAGTTCCAGATCGTGCACAAGCTGCGCCGTGTGCTGTCGGGTCTGGACTCCCAGCAGGCCATCGACCTGCTGATCAGCCAGCTGAAGAAGACCAAGTCGAACGTGGAGTTCCTGATGCAGGTCCAGAAGACCGCGCCGGGAGCGATGAACGACGACTAGTCCCACCCGATCGGCGCGACGGATCACCACAGCTGCCGGTTGACGCGATCGAAGCGTCAACCGGCAGCTGTGTCGTCTAGCCCGTCAGTAGACGTCGCGCACGTAGCGCTTGGTGCGCCGCAGTTCGTCCACGACCTCGTGGGCTGCGGTCGTCGACAGCCCGCCGTGCTCGGCGATGATGTCGAGCAACGCGGTATCGACATCGCGGGCCATCCGGGTCGCGTCTCCACAGACGTATATGTGCGCCCCTTCCGACAGCCACGCATAGAGCGCCGCGCCCTGTTCCCGCATCCGGTCCTGAACGTAGATCTTGTGCTCCTGATCACGGGAGAAAGCCAGGTCGACACGGCTCAGCAGGCCGTCGGCGACGAAGCCCTCGATCTCGTCGGCGTAGATGTGATCGTGTTCGCGGTGTCTGTCGCCGAAGAACAGCCAGTTGCCGCCGCTGGCCCTGCGGGCCGCACGTTCGTGCAGGAATGCGCGGAACGGCGCGATACCGGTGCCCGGGCCGATCATGATGGCCTTGATGTCATCGGGTGGCAGACGGAAGGCGCGGTTGGCCGTAACGAACACGTCGACCTCGGTGCCCGCCGGTCGGCGGTCGGCGACGAAGGTCGAGCATGTGCCGCCGCGGCGTCGGTCGGCTCCGTCATGACGCACAGTGGCCATCGTCAGGTGGACGGTCGAGCCATGTACCAGCGGACTCGACGAGATCGAGTACTGCCGGTGCACGAGTGGACGCAATTGGGCGATCAGTTCCTCGGGGGCGATGACCACCGAGCGGTCGACCTCGAGCAGATCGAGGACGTCTTTGCCGGCCAGCCAGGTATCGCGGGCATCCCGGGCGACGACGTCGTCGGCGACAAGGCTGTTCAGCTCGGGGTTGCCGGTCCGGCACGCGATCAGTCGCAGCAGATCTTCCGGCGCGGTGCAGACCTCGTATCCATGGGTCAGCGCTTCGCAGAGCGCTCGGGTGGTGCGGCGATCGGCGACGGGGGTGTCGGGTGCGACGCCCAACCGATCGATGATCCGGGCGACCACGTCCGGATCGTTCACCGGCCAGACGTTGATGCCATCACCGGGCTGATACTCGATCCCGCTGTCACCGAGCGAGAGCACGATGTGGCGAACCTCCTTGTCCGAACCCGGACCGGACAGCACGGTGTTCGCCACCACCGTCGCCCGATAGGGGTTCTTCCTCGACCACTTCGACCTCACACGCGTCGGTACGTGGCGGGAGCTCGATTCGCGCAGCACCGGGGGAGAAGAACTGTCGAGCGGCATGGGATCCTCGCGGGTCGGCCCGTTTGTCGCGGGCGGTGTGCGATGCCCGGAAGGCATCGTGAGTTAGGTATGCCTAAGCACGGTAGTTCATATGGCGTGCGGGAATGAACGCGGAGGGGGTCGCGTTGGTGCCGAAGGATCGCGCGATGACCGCGTGGATCGGCAGTGGTGTTGGGTCCGGAACGGATTTCTTCGCTGCGGGATCCGCGTGGCATACTGAGCGGTCGAGTCCGGTTCCGGTTCACACCGTCGATCCCCGACGGTGACCCGGCGACCACAGAAAGGGACAACCAGATGAAGCAGGGAATCCATCCCGAGTACGCGACGACCACAGTCGTCTGCGGTTGCGGCAACACCTTCGAGACCCGCAGCACCGCGGACAACGGACGTATCAACGTCGAGGTCTGCTCGCAGTGCCACCCGTTCTACACCGGTAAGCAGAAGATCCTCGACACCGGCGGCCGTGTTGCCCGCTTCGAGAAGCGCTACGGCAAGCGGACCAAGAACGCCGACGCCAAGTAGCTGTACCGACGACGCCCACCGCGCGCGTGCGATGCACGCCGGGTGGGCGTCGTTGTCATTTCGGCGATCGATGTCGCCGTTTCTCGATTCAGATTCGATCTCAGGGAGAAGTGAGGTCCCGTGACCACGCAGAGTCCGTCGGCGATCGACGACATCCTCGCCGAACATGCGGGCCTGGAGGCGCAACTCGCCGACCCGTCATTGCATGACGATCCCACCGCTGCCCGCCGGGTCGGGAAACGGTTCGCCGAGCTCGCGCCGATCATGGCGACCTATCGTCGGCTCGAGGCGGCCCGCGACGACCTCACCGCCGCGCGGGAACTCGCCGCCGACGACGCCTCCTTCGCCGAGGAGCTGCCGGCGCTGGAGGCGAGCGTCGCCGAGCTGGACGCCACGCTCACCGACCTGCTCGCCCCCCGCGACCCGCATGACGGGGACGACGTGGTGCTCGAGATCAAGTCGGGCGCAGGTGGTGAGGAGTCGGCGCTGTTCGCCTCCGACCTGGCACGGATGTATCTCAAGTACTGCGAGCGACGGGGCTACAAGGTGCAGGTTCTCGGGGTCACCGAGAGTGATCTGGGTGGTTACAAAGAGGCGACCATCTCCATCAAGGCCAAAGTGCAGCTGCGCGACGGAGTCTGGTCTCGTCTGAAGTTCGAGGGTGGCGTGCACCGCGTCCAGCGGGTCCCGGTCACCGAGTCCCAGGGACGAATCCACACCTCGGCCGCAGGTGTGCTCATCTACCCTGAGCCCGAGGAGGTCGAACAGATCCAGATCGACGAGAACGATCTGCGCGTCGACGTCTACCGGTCTTCTGGTAAAGGCGGCCAGGGAGTCAACACCACCGACTCCGCGGTCCGGCTCACCCATCTGCCGACCGGCATCGTGGTGACCTGTCAGAACGAGCGGTCCCAGCTGCAGAACAAGGCGCGTGCGATGCAGGTGCTCGCCGCTCGGCTGCAGCTCGCCGCCGAAGAGGAGGCCGAGGCCGCCGCTGCCGAGGGCCGCGCCGCGCAGATCCGGACGGTGGACCGTTCCGAGCGCATCCGCACCTACAACTTTCCGGAGAACCGCATCTCCGATCACCGGATCGGTTACAAGGCCAACAATCTCGATGCGGTACTCGGAGGCGACATGGATGCGTTGCTCGATGCGCTGATCGCCGCCGACCGTCAGGCGCGGCTCGAAGCCGAGTGAGTCGATGAGTCAACCGGATGGTGGGTCGGTCGGCGCTCGCCCGGTGGCGGCCGAACTCCGATGGGCGGCACAGCGTCTGGCCGAAGCCGGGGTGGACAGCCCCCGCGCCGACGCCGAGTGGTTGCTGTGCGATGCCCTGGGGTGTGACCGCGGGCGCCTGCTGCTCGTCGATGCCGTGTCCGACAACGCCCGGACCCGATTCCACCACGCCGTTGCGCAGCGCGCGGAGCGAATCCCGTTGCAGCACATCACTGGTACTGCAGCATTCGGGCCTGTCGATCTCTCCGTGGGGCCGGGCGTCTTCACTCCGCGGCCAGAAACCGAGTTCCTGGCCGATTGGGCGGCCCGCGCGCTGGCGGACACCGCCGGGACGCAACTGGTGGACCTGTGCAGCGGTAGCGGTGCGCTGGCGATAGCGGTGGCGACGCTGGTGCCGAGTGTGCGGGTGACCGCCGTCGAGTATTCGCCACGCGCGCTGCACTGGTTGCGGCGCAACGTCGATGCGGCCGCCGCCGACGTCGCCGCGCGGATCTCGGTGTGCTGCGCCGATGTCACAGATGCCGAACAGATGGGCGAGCTCATCGGCCCGGCCGGCGTCGACGTCGTGGTGGCCAATCCGCCCTATGTCCCGGACGGTCACACGATCGCGCCGGAGGTGGCCCACGATCCACCCGAGGCGGTCTTCGCCGGACCCGACGGCATGACGGTGATCGATCCGATGGTGCCGATCGTTGCCGATCTGCTGCGACCCGGCGGATATGTCGGGATCGAGCATGACGACACCACATCGGTGTCGGTGCTGACCGCGCTGGAGTCGACCGGGCAGTTCGTCGATGTGCGCGCACATGCCGACCTCGCCGGTCGTCTGCGCTTCGCCACGGGACGGCGGGCCGACGGTCGCACCCCGCAGGCCCGTGGGAAGATGGCCGGGTGAGCACGGTATTCGATTGCGGTGAACCGGACACCAGGGCGGCGGGCATCCGTGCGGCCGTCGGCGCGGCGAAAGCCGGTCGGCTGGTGGTGCTGCCGACCGACACCCTCTACGGGATCGGTTGCGATGCATTCGACTCCGACGCGGTCGCGTCGCTGCTGGCTGCCAAGGGGCGTGGGCGCGACATGCCGGTCCCGGTTCTGGTCGGATCGTGGCACACGATCGACGGCCTGGTGCTGTCGGTGTCGACCGCCGCGCGTGACCTCGTGGAGGCATTCTGGCCGGGTGGCCTGAGTCTGGTGGTGGCGCAGGCGCCGTCGCTGGCCTGGGACCTCGGCGACACCGACGGCACGGTGATGCTCCGGATGCCGCTGCATCCGGTGGCGATCGACCTGCTCCGCGAGGTCGGCCCGATGGCCGTGTCGAGTGCCAACGTCTCCGGGCGTTCACCGGCCACCACGGCCGACGAGGCGCGCGAGCAACTCGGCGAGGCCGTATCGATCTACCTCGACGGCGGGCCGGCGGCCGCGGCGCAGGCATCGACCATCGTCGACCTTTCCGGCGCCACCCCGCGGATTCTGCGGGAGGGTGCAGTGCCCACACAGGCCATCGCCGAGGTGCTCGACCTCGACGCCGATGTGCTGACCGCGCACTGATCCATGGCGGGTTCGCTCTCCGATCCGCAGGTCGCGGATCTGCTGGAACGTGAGACCCGGCGTCGCGATTCGACGCTGCAGCTGCTCGCCGGGGAGACGCCGGCGAGTCCCGCGGTGCGCGCGGCGCTCACCTCCGACCTCGGCGCCAAGTATGCCGAGGGGTACCCGGGTGCGCGGTATCACGGCGGGTGTTCGGTCGCCGATGAGGTGGAGAACCTTGCCATCGAACGCGCAGCAGCACTGTTCGGAGCCGACTACGTCAACGTCCAGCCGCTGTCGGGGAGTATTGCCGGACTGTCGGTGTACGCCGCCTTCGCGCAGCCGGGCGATCCGATTCTGGCACTCGGGTTGCGCCACGGTGGTCATCAGACGCACGGGTCCCGGGCCAACTTCTCCGGTCGCTGGTTTGCGCCGATCCACTACGGCGTGCGGCGCTCCGACGAACGGATCGACTACACCGAATTGCGTGACCTCGCGCTGCTGCACCGGCCGCGGATCATCGTCGCCGGCGCTTCCTCGCACTCGCGGTCGTTCGATTTTGCCCTGCTGCGCACCATCGCCGACGAGGCCGAGGCGATCCTGTGGGTGGACGCCGCGCATCTGGCGGGTCTGGTCGCCGGCGGGGTCGTGGATTCTCCGCTACCACACGCCGACGTCGTGACCCTGTCGACGCACAAGGTGCTGCAGGGTCCCCGGGGCGGCATGATCCTCGCCCGGGACGAGCACCGTGCGGTCCTGCAGAAGGCGGTGCATCCGTTCGTGCAGGGAGGTCCCTCGATGAACTCGATCGCCGCGAAGGCGGTGTGTCTGCGCGAGTCGGGCGGCGAGGGCTTCGCGCAGTACGCCGCGGCGACGGTGACCTCCGCGCAGCGACTCGGCGAGGCACTGACCGCCGCGGGACTGCGCGTCGTCAGCGGCGGCACGGACCTGCACCTCGCCGTTGTCGACGTGTCGGAACGGGGACTCACTGGCATCGAGGCCCAACACAGACTGGCCTCGGCCGGGATCGTGGTGGACCGGGCGGTCCTGCCATTCGACAGCAGGCCCGTGACCGAGGGGTCCGCGATCAGGTTCGGGACGCCGTGCGCCGTACTCGCGGGCCTCGGACCCGACGCGATGGGCGACGTGGCCGACTGGATGATGCGCGCACTGGCGGTGGACGTCGGGGCCACCCAACACGCCGACATCCGCCACGAAATCCAGCTTCGGCTCGGCGGGTAGCGTGAAGACGGTGTTCGATACCGTCGCCGGCCTCCCCGGACTGTCGCCGGGCGCCCCGGGGGTCGGCGTCCAGGTGATGGCTTCGTCGGTGGTCGACACCGGCGGTGCCGGTGTGCCGTTGCGCGAGCTGGCGCTCGTCGCGTTGACGGCAGCTGCGGTCACCTACCTGTTGACCTCGCTGGTGCGGGTGTTCGCGATCCGCGTGGGCGCCGTCGCGGTGCCGCGGGTCCGCGATGTCCACGTCATTCCCACGCCGCGGCTGGGTGGACTCGGGATGTTCGCCGGTGTCGTGGCGGCCATCGCGTTGGCCGCCAATCTTCCCGCGCTGACGCGTGGCTTCGCCTACACCAGCGACATGAGCGCGGTGATCGTCTCCGGCACGGTGATCGTGGTGGTCGGTGTCATAGACGACCGGTGGGGACTGGACGCTCTGACGAAATTCGCGGGCCAGCTCACCGCGGCCGGCGTACTCGTCATCATGGGCGTCAGCTGGTATCTGCTCTACGTCCCGTTCGCCGACATCGGCACCGTGGTCCTCGACCCGTTGCAGGCCGGCCTGCTCACCGTCGCCATCACGGTCGCGACCATCAACGCGGTCAACTTCATCGACGGTCTGGACGGCTTGGCCGCCGGCCTCGGACTCATCGCCGCGTCGGCCATCGCCATGTTCTCCTTGGGGCTGCTCAACGATCAGGGCGGAGATGTCAGCTATTACCCGCCCGCACTGATCTCGACGGTTCTGGCCGGTGCCTGCCTGGGTTTCCTGCCGCACAACTTCTCGCCGGCCAGAATCTTCATGGGCGATTCAGGGGCGATGCTCATCGGGTTGATGCTCGCGGCGGCGTCGACCAGCGCGTCGGGCCGCATCGCGATGAACGCCTACGGACCGGCCGACGTGTTCACTCTGCTCTCGCCGTTGATCCTGGTCGCAGCCGTCGTGTTCGTACCGATGCTCGACATGCTGATGGCGGTGGTACGCCGCACGCGTGCCGGGGTGGGCTTCTACACACCCGACAAGATGCATCTGCACCATCGACTGCTCGAACTAGGACATTCGCAGCGCCGGGTTGCGCTGATCATCTACCTCTGGGTCGGTGTGCTGGCGTTTTCCGCCGCAGCCAGTACGCTGTTCCCGATATCGGTTGTCGCGCCGATGTTCGGCGCAGGATTGATCGTCGCGTTGCTGGCGACCATGGCGCCGCGGCTGCATCGTCGGTATGCCGAGATCCGGACGCGCGGTCGTGCCGATCGTGCCGGGGCCGACGGTTCCGTCACGCCGCGAATCTGACCGCTCGCGTGATCGGAAGTACCCCTAGGTAAGGCTTTGGTAAAAAGCATGTACTATCGCCTGTAGTAGGTGGTTGCCGACGCGGCGCGCCACTTCCGGCCGACGAGCCGGCGTGTTCGCCGCCCGCATCGGCCGGCCCCTGCTCCGGACCGTGCATACCCCCCGGTGAGCACGGGCGCCGGTGTTGGTAGTGTCACAGAAAACCGTGAGCTTACGTCCGGTGACGAGGGTCGCCGATCGCACGCGCGTTGACCCGTGCCCACGGGCGGGGAGGAGTTGAGGAGAGGCGAATGAGCACAGCAGCCCCTGACTCGACGTCGTATTACCCTGCCGCGCCGACCGGTTTGCGTCGTCCGGCGATCATCGCCGCGGTCGTCGTCGCCATCGTCATCGGCGTCAGCATCGCCGTCGGGCACGTATGGTTCGCGGTCTTCTTCGTCGCCGGAACGGTCGCGATCTTCGTGAACGCGATCCTGGTCCGACGAGCGGTCGAGGTCGTGGCCGCGCAAGAACACCCTCGCAAGCAAGCTCTTGCCGTCAACTCAGCCGTTCGCCTCGGGGCAATCACCGTCCTCGCACTGGTGGCGGCTTTCCTGGTCCGGCCCGATGGGCTGGGCGCGATGTTCGGACTCGCCATCGGCCAGGTCGTTCTGGTGCTCAACACGGTGATTCCGGTGATGAAAGGACTGCGTAAGCAGCTATGACCTCATTGTTCTTCCTGGCCGAGACCGCGCAAGAAGCCGAGGACGAAGCCGCGATCGAGGTGGGACACCACATCCACGTCGAGTGGCTGGGGATGACCGTCAACCTCGACACGGTGATCGGTAGCAGCGTCGCCGCGGTCATCGTGGTCGCGATGGCGTTCTTCGTCCGAAATCGGATGACCTCCAAGAAGCCGAACTCGGTTCAGCTGTACTTCGAGGTCATCACCGTCCAGATGCGCAACCAGATCGAAGGTGCGATCGGGATGAAGATCGCGGGCTTCGTGCTGCCGCTGGCGGTCACCCTGTTCACCTACATTCTGGTGGCCAACTGGCTGGCGATCGTGCCCTCGCAATACGGCACCAGCACCGGGTCCACCAGCGAATGGCTCAAGCCGCCGGCCAGCGATGCCAACTTCGCGTACGCGCTCGCCATCTTCGTCTTCGTCTGGTACCACGCCGCAGGTGTCAAGCGCCGCGGCATCATCGGCCACCCGGTCAAGCTGATCAAGGGTCACGCCGTCGGTATCGCGCCGGTGAACATCATCGAGGAGATCGCCAAGCCGGTCTCGCTGTCCCTCCGACTTTTCGGCAACCTGTTCGCGGGCACCATCATGCTCGGCCTGATCGCGCTGATGCCGGTCTACGTCATGTGGGCGCCGAACGCACTGTGGAAGTCCTTCGACCTGTTCGTCGGACTGATCCAGGCCTTCATCTTCGCGCTGCTGACCGTTCTGTACTTCAGCCAGGCGATGGAACTGGACGAAGACCACCACTAGTACGACCCGGACGGCGAACGCCGACCGGAGCAAAGACCTGGCACTGAAGTGTCAGTTTCACCCGAAAGGAAAGTTCTCAATGGATCCCAATCTGATCGGTATGGGCGCGTTGATCGGCGGCGGCATCATCATGGGTGGCGGCGCGATCGGTGCCGGTATCGGTGACGGCATCGCCGGCTCGCAGCTGATCGCCGGTATCGCCCGTCAGCCGGAGGCCCAGGGACGTCTGTTCACCCCGTTCTTCATCACCGTGGGTCTGGTCGAGGCCGCATACTTCATCAACCTGGCCTTCATGGCTCTGTTCGTCTTCGCAACGCCGATCTCCGGCCAGTCCTGATCTCGGTCTGACGACCAGATCCTCCAAGGATCAAAGGGAAATATCCGCACCATGAATCTCGCCGCAGAGAACTTCCTCATCCCCAATGGCACATTCTTCGTGTGTCTGCTGATCTTCGTCATCGTCTTCCTCATCATCCGGACGATGGTCGTGCCGCCGATCCTCAAGGTGCTCGACGAACGTGATGCCAGGGTCGCCAAGACCGTTGAGGACAACCGGGCGGCTGCGGCGAGCTACTCAGACGCCGAGACCGAATACCGGGCAGCGCTCAAGGACGCCCGGGGCGATGCCACCGGTATTCGGGACAAGGCCCGTGCCGACGGCAACGAGCAGTTGTCGGAGGCCAAGAAACGTGCCACCGCGGAAGCGGATTCGGTGCTGGCCGACAGCGTCGCGCAATTGAAGGCGGACGGCGACGACGCGGCCGCGACGGCACGCGCTGAGGTCGACCGTCTTTCGGCGGTACTCGCCAGCCGCGTGCTGGGCACCGAGGTGGCGCCGTCCGCTGCCGCGGCACCCGAGTCGACAGGAACGGTGAAGTAAGTGGACATCGTCATTGGAAACCTGATCGGTTTCGCGCTCATCGGCTTCCTGTTCTGGAAGTACGTGCGGCCGCCGCTGTCGCGAATGGTGGAGGCGCAGAAGGAGGCGATCAACCAGCAGGTCGTCGACAGCGCAGCTGCCGAGGAGCGCGTGGCCGACGCCCAGGCCGCACACGAACGTGCCCTCGCCGAGGCGAAGGCCGAGGCCAAGGAGATGCACGAGAACGCGCTCACCGATGCCAAGGGCATCGCCGAGGACTTCTCCGCGCAGGTCGACTCCGAGGTCAAGCGGATCAGTGAACACGGTAAGGCCCAGGTGGCTCTCAACCGGTCGAACCTGATCCGCGAGCTGCGCAGCGACCTCGGCCTGACCGCCGTGGACGGGGCCGGCAAGTTGGTTCGAGATCATCTCGCCGACCCGGGTGCCCAGTCCGACAGCATCGATCGGGTCATCGACGAGCTCGAGGCGATGGCGGCCGGCGGACCGTCCACGCAGGTCCCGCACACCGCGGATCTGATCGGGTTGCATTCGATGCGGGCGTCGAGCCGTGACGCTGCGCTCGCCGTGGCCGCCGAGTTCGACTCGGCTTCGCAGTCACTCGACTCCGCGGCGCTCACGACGGCGGCCACCGAGCTGACCGAGGTGATCCGGGTCATCGACGGCAACCCGGTGCTGCGCAAGCGGCTCACCGAGGACGAGGACAACGTCGACGGGCAGGTCGCCCTTGTGCAGAACCTGTTCGGCGGCAAGGTGTCGCAGATCGTCGTGGACATCCTGGTCGCCGCCGTCAAACAGCGGTGGTCGACCGCGGCAGACCTCACCGCGGCCTTGCGCCGACAGAACGCACTGGTCGTCCTGACCGCGGCGGAGCGTGACGGATCGATCGAGCAGGTCGAGACCGAACTGTTCGCCGTCGGACGGCTGCTCGACCAGAACCCACAGTTGGCGTCGTTGTTGTCCGATCACACCCATGACGGTGCGCGTCGGGTCGAACTGCTGCGTTCGCTGGTGGGCGAGAAGGTCGGGTCGCACACCTGGTATCTGCTGTCGCATCTGATCGTGCTGCTGCACGGTCAGCCCTCCGAGGTTGCCGTCGATCACCTGGCCGAACTGGCCGCGGCCCGTCGCGGCGAATCGGTGGCGCACGTGGTGTCCGCGACCCGGCTGTCGGACGCACAGACCGCGCGTCTGTCGACCGTGCTCGGCAAGATCTACCGGCGGACCATCTCGGTGCAGACCGAGATAGATCCGGAGATCATCGGCGGCCTGCGGATCGGTGTCGGCGATGAGGTGATCGACGCCGATGTCGCGACCCGGTTGGCGAAGGCGGCCGAGAGCCTGCCGCGCTGACCTGCACCGAACCCAACCCAGCAACTGACAAACCACCAGCCGGACTGAGCAAGAAAGACGAAAACCCATGGCGGAGTTGACGATCTCACCAGACGAAATCAAGGGAGCGATCGAGCAGTATGTCTCGTCGTTCGAAGCCGATGCCTCCCGTGACGAGGTGGGCATCGTCACCGACACCTCGGACGGCATCGCTCACGTGAGCGGCCTGCCCGGCGCGATGGCCAACGAGCTGTTGCAGTTCGAGGGTGGCGTGCTCGGCGTGGCCCTGAACCTCGACGAGGACGAGATCGGTGCGGTCATCCTCGGTGACTACGAGTCACTCGAAGAAGGCCAGCAGGTCAGCCGTACCGGCGAGGTGCTCTCGGTGCCCGTCGGCGACAAGTTCCTCGGGCGCGTCGTCGACCCGCTCGGCGCCCCGATCGACGGCCTCGGTGACATCGAGGCCGACGAGCAGCGCGTGCTCGAACTCCAGGCGGCCTCTGTGCTCGAGCGCCAGCCCGTCGAGGAGTCCCTGGCCACTGGCATCAAGGCCATCGACGCCATGACCGCCATCGGCCGCGGGCAGCGTCAGCTGGTCATCGGCGACCGCAAGACCGGTAAGACCGCGGTCTGCATCGACGCGATCCTCAACCAGAAGGCCAACTGGGACTCCGGCGACCCCGACAAGCAGGTGCGCTGCATCTACGTCGCGATCGGCCAGAAGGGTTCGACCATCGCCGGCGTCAAGACCGCGCTGGAAGAGGCCGGCGCCATGGAGTACACCACCATCGTTGCCGCCCCGGCGTCGGACTCCGCGGGCTTCAAGTGGCTCGCTCCGTACACGGGTTCGGCCATCGGGCAGCACTGGATGTTCCAGGGCAAGCATGTCCTGATCGTGTTCGACGACCTGACCAAGCAGGCCGAGGCCTACCGTGCCATCTCGCTGTTGCTGCGCCGCCCGCCGGGCCGCGAGGCCTATCCGGGCGACGTCTTCTACCTGCACTCCCGTCTGCTGGAGCGTTGCGCGAAGCTCTCCGACGAGATGGGTGGCGGATCGATGACCGGTCTGCCGATCATCGAGACCAAGGCCAACGACGTCTCGGCGTTCATCCCGACCAACGTCATCTCGATCACCGACGGCCAGGTCTTCTTGGAGTCGGACCTGTTCAACAAGGGTGTTCGCCCGGCAATCAACGTCGGTACGTCGGTGTCGCGCGTGGGTGGTGCCGCACAGACCAAGGGACTGAAGAAGGTCTCCGGTTCGCTGCGTCTGGAACTGGCACAGTTCCGCGAGCTCGAAGCCTTCTCGGCCTTCGCCTCCGACCTCGACGACGCATCGAAGGCGCAGCTCGAGCGCGGTGCGCGCTGGGTCGAGATGCTCAAGCAGGACCAGTACAGCCCCTTCTCGGTGGAGGACGAGATCGTCTCGATCTACCTCTGCGGTGAAGGCCACTACGACTCGGTGCCCGTCGACGACGTGCGTAACTTTGAGACGCAGCTGCTCAGCCACCTGCACCATGAGGCCAAGGGCGTCTACGACTCGATCGCAGGCGGCAAGGCTCTCTCCGACGATCAGGCCGAGGCGCTGGTCGACGAGACCAACAAGTTCAAGAACAGCTACCTCACCCACGACGGCAAGCGGGTCGTGAACGAGGCCGAGGCCAAGGCGATGGACTCGGAGAACGTCGAACACGAGCAGATCACGGTCCGCAAGTCGTGATCGCGTCGTCCGACATTCGTCCGCAGGAAGGGGTGAGAGCTCATGGCCAGCATTCGTGAGCTGCGCTCGCGCATCCGGTCGGTGAACTCGACGAAGAAGATCACCAAGGCCCAGGAGCTGATCGCGACCTCGCGCATCACCAAGGCGCAGGCGCGCGTGGCGGCGGCCAAGCCGTATGCACACGAGATGACCGAGGTGCTCTCGGAACTCGCGAGCAATGCGGGGTCGCTCGACCACCCATTGCTCGTCGAGCGCGAGCAGCCCAAACGCGCCGGCATCCTGGTCGTCACGAGCGACCGGGGCATGTGCGGCGGATACAACGCGAACGTGCTGCGTGCGGCCCGTGAACTGATGGCGCTGGTCCGCGACGAGGGCAAGGAGCCGGTGCTGTTCGTGATGGGGCAGAAGGGCGTCGGCTTCTTCAGCTTCCGCGGCACCGACATCGCCGACTCGTGGACCGGATTCTCCCAGTCGCCCGACTACAACGACGCGGCCACCGCCACCGGCTTCCTGGTGGACCTGTTCCTGGCCGGCTCCGGCGAGCAGGTAGAGCGGCCCGACGGCGAGGGCTCCCTCGAGGGGGTCGACGAGCTGCACCTGGTGTACACCCGGTTCGTCTCGATGTTGACGCAGGCACCCGAGGTGCGCCGGGTGGCGCCGCTGGTGGTGTCGGAGGCGGAGGTGGATCAGGACGCCGAGATCCACAAGCCGTCGCGTAACTATTCGTTCGAGCCGGCTCCGGAGGCGCTGCTCGACGCGTTGTTGCCCAAGTATGTGGCGACGCGAGTGTATGCGGCGCTGCTGGATTCAGCGGCGTCCGAGTCGGCGGCGCGACGCACCGCCATGAAGGCGGCCACCGACAACGCCGAGGAACTGGCCACGTCGCTGTCCCGTGAGGCCAACCAGCTCCGCCAGGCGCAGATCACCCAGGAGATCAGCGAGATCGTCGGCGGCTCCAGCGCTCTGGCCAACTGACCTATCGACCCAAAGAGGAAGTGACCCAACGACAATGACTGCAGCAGTAACCTCCCCCACGGGGGCCGAGACGGGATCGGCCGACGGCCGGGTCGTCCGCATCATCGGCCCCGTCGTCGACGTCGAGTTCCCGCGCGGCTCGATCCCAGATCTGTTCAACGCCCTGCACGCCGAGATCAAGCTCGAAGCGGTGGCCAAGACGCTGACCCTCGAGGTTGCCCAGCACCTCGGTGACAACCTGGTCCGCACCATCTCCATGCAGCCGACCGACGGTCTGGTGCGTGGGGCCGCGGTCAGCGACACCGGCAAGTCGATCGTCGTGCCGGTCGGCGATGTCGTGAAGGGTCACGTCTTCAACGCGCTCGGCGATTGCCTCGACACCCCGGGCCTCGGCCGCGACGGCGAGCAGTGGAGCATCCACCGCAAGCCCCCGGCATTCGACGAGCTCGAGGGCAAGACCGAGATCCTCGAGACCGGCATCAAGGTCATCGACCTGCTGACCCCGTACGTCAAGGGTGGCAAGATCGGCCTGTTCGGCGGCGCGGGCGTGGGTAAGACGGTGCTCATCCAGGAGATGATCACCCGTATCGCACGTGAGTTCTCCGGCACCTCGGTGTTCGCCGGTGTCGGCGAGCGCACCCGTGAGGGCACCGACCTCCACCTCGAGATGGAGGAGATGGGCGTTCTGCAGGACACCGCACTGGTGTTCGGGCAGATGGATGAGCCGCCGGGCACTCGTATGCGCGTGGCGCTGTCGGCGCTGACCATGGCGGAATACTTCCGCGATGTGAAGCACCAGGACGTGCTGCTGTTCATCGACAACATCTTCCGGTTCACCCAGGCCGGTTCGGAGGTCTCCACCCTGCTCGGCCGTATGCCGTCTGCGGTGGGCTACCAGCCGACTCTGGCCGACGAGATGGGTGAATTGCAGGAGCGGATCACCTCGACCAAGGGTCGTTCGATCACCTCGCTGCAGGCCATCTACGTTCCTGCCGACGACTACACCGACCCGGCGCCGGCGACCACCTTCGCCCACCTCGATGCAACCACCGAGCTCTCGCGTCCGATCTCGCAGCTGGGTATCTACCCGGCCGTGGACCCGCTGACCTCGACCTCCCGCATCCTGGAGGCCTCGATCGTCGGTGACGAGCACTTCCGCGTCGCCAACGAGGTCAAGCGCATCCTGCAGAAGTACAAGGAACTGCAGGACATCATCGCCATCCTCGGTATGGACGAGCTCTCCGAAGAGGACAAGGTCACGGTGCAGCGTGCTCGCCGTATCCAGAAGTTCCTCGGCCAGAACTTCCTCGTCGCCGAGAAGTTCACCGGCCAGAAGGGCTCGGTCGTTCCGCTCGCCGACACCATCGAGGCATTCGATCGGGTCTGCAAGGGTGAGTTCGACCACCTGCCCGAGCAGGCGTTCAACAGCTGCGGTGGCCTCGACGACGTGGAGGCAGCCGCCGCCAAGATCAGCGGAAAGTAGCGAACCACCATGGCAGAGAAGTCCTTTCACGTCGAGGTCGTCGCCGCTGACGACAGGCTCTACTCGGGTGAGGCGACCTTCGTGATCGCGCAGACCACTTCTGGTGAGCTCGGTGTGATGGCGAACCACGAGCCGCTGTTGGGCCAGTTGGTGGCCGGCGGTTTCGTGGTGGTCGTCGAGGAGGGCGGCAACCGTCGCACGCTCGCCGTCCAGGGTGGATTCCTGTCGGTCACGGGCGAGGCGGTGACCATCCTCGCCGAGTCGGCGCAGTGGGCCGACGGCATCGATGCCGCTGCCGAGCGCGCGGCCATGGAAGCTGCCGACCCCGGCTCCGACGAGTACAACCGCGCGCATTCCCGGTTGGTCGCGGCCGAACACACCGCCAAGTAGACAGCTCGGCTCAACGGCCGGTCACCGCCAGTTGGCGGTGACCGGCCGTTGTCGTCTTTCCGGATCCGTCTGGCATGCTGGAGGTAGAAAAGACCGCTCGAGTCGCTCGACTCGTTGCCGGTGCGTGACAGCCCGCGCTCTGGCCTCAGCCCCACGTCGGTCGTTTTCGGAGGTTCGCCTGGTGTCGTTGGTAGCGATCTTGCTCGGTGTCCTACTGGTCGCCGCCTTGATCGTGTGTGGCCTGTTGGCGTACCGATTGAGTCAGCTGCGTCGAATGGGCACGCCCGTACTGTTGCGCCCGATCCCGGCCGCCGACGACGAGGGGTGGCGTCACGGCACCGTTCATTACAGTGACGACGCATTGCGGTATTTCCGGCTCACCGCGCTGCGGCCCGGCCCCACCCGCACGCTGGTGCGGCAATCGATCGAGATCACCGGACGGCGCCGGCCATTCGGTAGTGAGTCCGACATCTTGGAGGGCATGGTGATCGTGGAGTTGGCCGCCGGCGCGGACGCCCACGGTGGAGCCTACGAACTGGCGATGGCGCCCGGGGCGGTTACTGCATTCCAGTCCTGGCTGGAATCGCGCCAGAATGAACGCTCCCAGCGACGCCGTACCGCGTGAGCGACCCACGCGACGCGGGGCACTAGATTCAGACCATGGCTGTACATCTCACCCGCATCTACACACGTACCGGCGACGACGGCACTACGGGCCTCAGCGATTTCTCGCGGGTCTCCAAGACCGACCTGCGGGTCGCAGCGTACGCCGATTGCGATGAGGCCAATGCGGTCATCGGCATGGCGCTGGCATTGGCCGACCAGGTGCCCGCCGAGGTCGCCACCGTGCTGGCGACGGTGCAGAACGACCTCTTCGATGCGGGAGCCGACCTGTCGACCCCGGCGATCGAGAATCCGCAGTACCCGCCGTTGCGGATCGAACAGAGCTACATCGACGCACTGGAGACTTGGTGTGATGAATTCGGGGAGGGATTGCCCGCGCTGGATTCCTTCATTCTTCCCGGGGGCACGCGACTGAGCGCCCTGCTGCATCACGCACGCACCGTCGCCCGCCGGGCCGAACGCTCTGCGTGGGCGGCCGTCGATGCCGAACCGGATACCACCAGCGTGCTTCCTGCCCGCTACCTGAATCGGCTGTCGGACCTGCTATTCATCCTGGCGCGCGTCGCGAATCGGCCGCCGGTCGGTGGCGGGGACGTCAAGTGGGTGCCGGGTGGGGATCGTGCCCGACCCGGGGCGGGCCGGCGGGGCGGCGGTCCGAGCGGAACGAGCGCCGACGAAGGCTAAGGTGGCACCGTGAGTGATCGCTTTATGGTGTCCGGTGGCGCCCGCCTGTCCGGTGAGGTCTCCGTCGGTGGGGCCAAGAACAGTGTGTTGAAACTGATGGCCGCCTCGTTGCTGGCCGAGGGCACCACCACACTTACGAATTCACCCGAGATCGCAGACGTGCCGTTGATGGCCGATGTGTTGCGAGGACTCGGAGCCGTGGTGTCGATCGACGGCGACACCGTGATGATCGATGCGCCGGCCGAACCGAAGTTCCACGCCGATTTCGATGCGGTCAAGCAGTTCCGCGCCTCGGTCTGTGTGCTCGGTCCACTGATGGCCCGATGCCATCGCGCGGTCGTCGCCCTGCCCGGCGGCGACGCCATCGGGTCCCGGCCACTCGACATGCACCAGGCCGGGCTGCGCGCACTCGGGGCGCACAGCTCCATCGAACACGGCTGTGTGGTGGCCGAGGCGGACACTCTGATCGGTGCGCCGGTAGCCCTTGAGTTCCCATCGGTGGGTGCAACGGAGAACATCCTGATGGCGGCGGTGCTCGCCGAAGGTGTGACCGTCATCGACAACGCTGCGCGCGAGCCGGAGATCGTCGACCTGTGTGTGATGCTGCAGCAGATGGGCGCCCAGATCGACGGCGCGGGCACGTCGACGCTGACCGTCACCGGCGTGGAGCGACTCCATCCGACCACCCACCGGGTCGTCGGCGATCGCATCGTCGGTGCGACATGGGGAATCGCCGCGGCGATGACACGCGGTGACGTCACCGTGCGCGGTGTCTCGCCCGACCACCTGCAGTTGGTCCTCACCAAGCTGCGCGACGCCGGGGCCACGGTGGACACGTTCGACGACGGATTCCGGGTGCGTCAGGATCGTCGCCCGACCGCGGTGAACGTCTCGACACTGCCGTTTCCCGGGTTCCCGACGGACCTGCAGCCGATGGCGATAGGTATGGCCGCGATCGCCGACGGGATGTCGGTGATCACCGAGAATGTGTTCGAGGCGCGGTTCCGCTTCGTCGAGGAGATGGTGCGACTCGGTGCTGATGCACGTACCGACGGGCATCACGCGGTGCTGCGCGGCATCGAGCGCTTGTCCAGTGCCCCGGTGTGGTGCTCGGACATCCGTGCCGGCGCGGGTCTGGTATTGGCCGGGCTGGTCGCCGACGGGGTGACCGAGGTGCACGATGTCGAGCACATCGACCGCGGGTATCCGCGTTTTGTGGAGAATCTGCGCAACCTCGGCGGGGAGATCGAACGAGTGGGCGAGTGAGGTGACTGCCGACCGCGGTCATCGACCGGCCGCCGGGGACGCGGCGAACGTCCCGCCCCCGCCTCGCCGCGACGTGGACATAGCCGCGTGGTCCACCAGGTTCGACCTGCTGTCCGACCCACACCGACTGGAGATCCTCATCGTGCTGCATCAGCGGCCGGGCATCATCGTAGGTGACCTCGCCGCGGCGGTGGGTCGGACGGAAACGGCTGTCTCGCAGGCTCTGCGGGTGCTTCGACACCAGGGGTGGGTCAGCTCCACCCGGCAGGGCCGTTCGGTGAGCTATCGGCTCGACGACGAAACCGTCCATCAGTTGCTGCATTGGATGGGCGCCGGGCACTCGTAGTGCAGGACCCCACCTGACCGATCGGCTAGTCTGTCCACCTAAACATCTGAATAAGTGGACAGATGACGGTGGTGTGCTTACGGTTCGACCATGTTCTCGACGACCTCATCGTCCACCGCAGTGGCGATGCACATGAGTGACGGCATCATCGACGCGCCGACGTCTGCGGTGTTCGCGGTGATCGCGGTGGCCGGCCTCGCGCTGTGTACCTGGCGTGCCCGCGCCGACCTGGACGAGAAGACGGTGCCGATGGCGGGTCTGGTCGCAGCGTTCATCTTCGCGGTCCAGATGATCAACTTCCCGATCCTGCCGGGGGTGAGCGGTCATCTGCTCGGTGGGGCCTTGGCGGCAATCCTGGTAGGGCCGTTCACCGGAGCCCTGTGCATCGCCATCGTCCTGATCGTGCAGGCGTTGCTCTTTGCCGATGGTGGGGTCACGGCGCTGGGCGCCAACATCACGAACATGGCGCTGATCTCCACTGTCGTCGGCTATGCGGTGGCAGTCGGGATGATGCGGCTGATCGCGCGCCGAACCTGGACGGTCGGTCGTCTGGGGGTGGTGGCCTTTGTCGCCGCCCTGTGCGGAACGCTCGCGGCCGCAACCGGTTTCATCGTCGAATACGAGATCGGGGGCGCCGCGACGCAGTCGCTGACTGCTGTGGCCGGCTACATGTGGGGTACGCACGCCCTCATCGGCGTGGGGGAGGGGCTGATCACCGCCGTCACCGTGATGGCAGTCGCCCGCACCCGCCCCGACCTGGTGTACCTCCTGCGGGCCCGACCGCAGTCGGTGGCCGCGGACACCACCAGGATGGGAGCGCACGCATGACCACGTCCAACCGCGCGCACCGCTTGGGTCGCAGGGCATTTCTGGTGGGATTCGGCTTGGCAGCGCTCGTCATCGCCGGTGTCGTGTCGTACGCGGCCAGTGCCTCGCCGGACGGACTCGATTCGACGACATTGCGCGGATGCGAGACGATCGTCGTCGACGGAACCGAGAATCTGGCCGGCGACTGTATCGCGCAGCACGCCACCGAGCACGCGCTGGCATCATCACCACTCGCCGACTACTCGGTCGGTGGAATCGGGTACTCCAACGGCATCGCAGGCGTCATCGGCGTGCTCGTGACCCTCGCCATTGCGGTTGCCGTGTTCTGGCTGATCGCTCGACGCCGGACCGACGGTCGCGCCGCGACTCGTGGCGCCGGCCGACGCTGAACCGGAGTTCGCACACCATGGGCGCAGGCCACGCACACCCGCTCTACCGATCCGCGACATCGGTGGTACATCGGGCACCTGCCGAGGCCAAGTTGGCGGCGCTGGTGGTGTTCGTGTTTGCCGTGGTGGCCACGCCCCGCGAAGTGTTCTGGCCTTACGCGCTCTACGCGGCGATGCTGCTGACGATCTGGCGGTTCGCAACGATCCCGCTGAGATGGATGCTGCCGCGCATGCTCATCGAGGCGCCGTTCGTGGTGCTCGCGGTGCTGCTGCCGTTCTCCGAAGGCGGTGAGCGCGCGCACGTCGCGGGTATGTCGCTGTCGGTGGCCGGGCTCTACGCGGCGTGGGGGATCGTCATCAAGGGCACGCTCGGGGTGGCGGCCTCGCTGACGTTCGCGGCGACCACCCCGGCCAGTGCGCTGCCGGTGGCGCTGACGCGCCTCGGCATGCCTGCCACCGTGACGCCGGTGATCGTCATGATGTTGCGGTACGCGGATCTGTTGTCGGCGGAGATCCGCAGGATGCACATCGCTCGGTTGGCGCGCGGTGACTCACCGCGCACTCTGCATCGGGCCGGCGCGATCGCACAGGGTATCGGTGCGCTGTTCCTGCGGTCCTACGAACGTGGCGAACGTGTGCATCTCGCGATGATGTCGCGCGGTTTCAGCGGCGCGATTCCGGAGATGCCCGGCGTCGCCGGGTCGGCGCGTGCCAGCGCGCGTCAGTGGCTCGCGGTGACCACGCCCGCGACCATCGCTGTGATTATCGCCGTGATCTCATGGGGAGCAACATGATACGTCGGAAGTCCACTGCTGGTTCGGAGCCGCTCCCGTCGACCGGTGTGGCGGTCGAGGTCAGCGGCGTCCGATACACCTATCCCGATGGGCATCGGGCTCTGGACGGAGTCGACCTGCGAATCCGCGCAGGCGAGCGGGTCGCTCTGCTCGGGCCGAACGGCGCAGGGAAGACGACCCTGATGCTGCACCTCAACGGGGTGTTGACGCCGACCGAAGGTGTCGTGTCCATCCACGGGCGGATCGTCGACAAGAAATCGGTGCGCGAGGTCCGGCGGCAGGTGGGCGTGGTGTTCCAGGATCCGGACGATCAGCTCTTCATGCCGACCCTCGCCGAGGACGTGGCCTTCGGACCCGCCAATTTCGGCGTCGAGGGGCAGGCGCTGGCCGAACGTGTCGACGAGGCGCTGGCCGCGGTCGGGATGCGCGAGCAGGCGCAGCGCAGTCCCCATCACCTTTCCGGGGGTCAGCGTCGTCGCGGGGCGCTGGCATCGGTGCTGGCATGCCGGCCCGACGTGCTGGTCCTCGACGAGCCGTCGGCCAATCTCGATCCCGTCGCGCGCCGCGAACTCGCCGAGACGCTGATCGGACTGGACACGACGATGATCGTGGTGACTCACGACCTGCCCTACGCCGCGCAGCTGTGCGACCGGGCGGTGATCGTCGACGAGGGGCGGGTCGTCGCCGATGGCGCCATCCTCGATGTACTGGCCGACGCGGAGACGTTGGCGCGGCACCGTCTCGAGTTGCCGTGGGGATTCGACGTGGACACCATGCGCGCCCTGTCCGAACGGACAGGGCGCCGGGTGCCAACCGGATAGCACTCCGGCGCCAAGGGCGGGTTTGCACTCCGAGATCTGTTGTCCGCCAGTGTGACGCGCGTAACGTCGCCGGTGTTCACCACCGATGCCGATATCGCGCAGCGCGCGCAGGAGGACAGTCACCATGCAGGTCGACGAGCTACTCAAACCATTCCCCATCAAAGAGTTCCATCCCTTCCCGCGGGCGATGATGGGCCCCGGCGCCCACGAGATGATCGGACCCGAGGCGCTGAAGCTGGGTTTCAAGCGCACCCTGGTGATGACCACCGGACTGCGGGGCAGCGACACCGTCCACAAGATCGTCGAGTCATGCAAGTACCACGGACTGGAAGTGGTGCTGTTCGATCAGGTGGAGTCCAATCCGAAGGACTACAACGTGATGGACGCGGTGTCGCTCTACAACTCCGAGCAGTGTGACTCCTTCATCTCGATCGGTGGTGGATCGGCCCATGACGCGTGTAAGGGAGCGCGCATCTCGGTGGCGCACGACGGACGAAACATCAACGAGTTCGAAGGCTTCAACAAGAGCGAGAACCCGAAGAACCCGCCGCATATCGCGGTGTCCACCACGGCGGGCACGGGATCGGAGACCTCCTGGGCCTACGTCATCACCGACACCACCACCGACCCGGACAAGCCGCACAAGTATGTGGCGTTCGACGACGCGTCGGTGACCACCCTCGCGATCGACGATCCGGTGCTTTACTACGACTGCCCGGTCGCGTTCACCGCACAGTGCGGGTTCGACGTGCTCGCGCACGCCTCCGAACCGTATGTCTCGCGGTTGAACTTCCCGCCGTCGATGGGCAATGCACTGCATGCGGTGCGATTGACCGCACGACACCTGCGTGAGGCCACGTGGAACCCCACCGAACTCGCCGGCCGCGAGGGCATGATGTACGCGCAGTACATCGCGGCGCAGGCCTTCAATTCGGGCGGCCTGGGCATCATCCACTCGATCAGCCACGCGGTGTCGGCTTTCTACGACACCCACCACGGACTCAACAATGCGATCGCGCTGCCGCGTGTGTGGGCATTCAACATGCCGGTGCTCTACGAGCGCTTTGCCGATCTCGCCGAGGCGATGGGCGTCGACACGCACGGTATGACCAAGGTTCAGGCTGCTGATCAGGCGCTCAATGCGGCGATCCGGTTGCTGCGCGATGTGGGTATCCCGGAGAAGTTCACCGACGTGACGCAGGACTCGCACATCAAGAACCGGCTCGGTCAGGGCCCGACCAGGTTCTACGAGAACCGCAAGGAGATCTCGGGTGCGCCGGAGTCCATCGACGCGATCACCAACCACGTGCTCGGCGACGCCTGCACTCCGGGTAACCCGAAGGAGTGCACGTTCGAAACCGTGCGACCTGTCGTCGATCACGCCTTCAACGGCGACCTCGATGACCTGATCTCGTAGGGGCGCCACCCCTACGGCGCAGACGGGTGGCGAATCCACTGCCCCCGACCAGGTTTCGCCACCCGTCTGCATTCACCACCCCAATTTCGATCACCGTGACCCGCCCACAGAACCGGAGACACCGATGTCCGTGCAGTTCGCCGACGAGCCCGACGAGTTCGGACCGACGAGCCCCGATCCCGCCCGGTCCATGAGTGGCTCGCGTGGCACCGGTGGGGAACGGCCACCCCGATCTGGGGGTGGCACGGGTGACGGGGAATCACCCCGCGGGGGTGGCACGGATGACGGGGGATCCGCCCGTCCCCTGAGGAGCCCGCGAGGAACGAGCGGGCGTCACGAAGGGTCGCCCCCCTTCACCGACGTCGCCGACGTGATCGAGAAATTCGCCGCAGCAGGCTATCTCGCCGATCAGCGCCTCGCGACGACGGTCTTCTTGCAGAGCCGGCTGGACAAGCCGATCCTGCTCGAGGGGCCTGCGGGAGTCGGCAAGACCGAACTCGCCAAGACACTGGCAGAGGTCACCGGACGCCACCTGTTGCGCCTGCAGTGCTACGAGGGCCAGGACGAGACGACCGCGCTTTACGAATGGGATTACGGCAAGCAGCTGCTCTACACACAGGTGCTGCGCGAGAAGATCAGCCAGGTCGTCGAGGATGCCGCGACACTCACCGAAGCGGTCGACCGGATTGGTGCCGAGGAGAGCGTGTTCTTCTCCGAACGCTTCCTCGCACCGCGGCCGCTGCTGGAAGCCGTGCGCTCCGAAAGGCCGGTGGTACTGCTCGTCGACGAGGTCGATCGTGCCGACGAAGCGCTCGAGGCGGTCTTGCTGGAACTGCTCGCCGAGTATCAGGTCTCTGTGCCGGAGATCGGTACCTTCGTCGCTACCCACCAGCCGATGATCGTGTTGACCTCCAACAACACCCGGGATCTGTCGGCCGCGCTCAAACGACGCTGCCTGCACCTGTCGCTGGACTACCCCGATGCCGACCGTGAACTGGAGATCATCAAGTCCAAGGACACCGGGTTGTCGGAGGCATTGGCCGCACAGCTCGTGCAGATCGTGCGCGGGTTGCGCGAGCTGGATCTGCGCAAGGCGCCGAGCATCTCCGAGGCCATCGACTGGGCGCGGACCCTCGCTGTTCTCGGTGCCGACGACCTCACCGCCGAGATCCTCTCCGACACCGCCAATGTCGTGGTCAAATACGACCGGGACCTGACTCGTGCGATCGATGCCATGCCCAGGTTGGTCGATCCGAATGCCGAAGTGCCCGAACATTTGCACGGGCACTCGCACGACCACGGCCACTCGCACGACCACGGGCACTCCCATGACCACGGGCATTCCCACGATCATGACCATTCGCCCGGGCACGAGACGAACTCGGGGCCGGCGCGGCGGGCCGCCAAAGATCTTCCGGGGCGTCACGGACAGGACTACTACGGATCGCCGGGCGCCCGCAGCGAGGCCGGTACCAAGGGCGGTGTGAGTCCGGGTCAGGGGAGCCGGTCGTTCCAGCGACGAGGCGGCACCGGCAAGCGGCCGTTCTGAGGCGAGCAGGATGGAAGGGGCGCTGCACCGGTTCGTCCGGTTGCTACGACTACACGGGATACGGATCGGTGTATCCGAGGCGATGGATGCCATGCGAGCCACCGCGACGGCGGAAGTCCTCGCCGATCGTGAGCTGCTGCGATCGGCACTGGAGGTATGCCTGATCAAGGACCGCCGCGACGAGGACACCTTCAACGAGGTCTTCGACCGGTTTTTCGGTCTGCGGCCGGTGGTCGACCGCGACGACGGGCATGGGCACTCGCACAGCCACGACGATCTCAGCGACACCGGCGAACTCGAGGAGTACACGCTGTCCGAGGACGTCAGCGAGACTCCGCAGCAGGGACACAGTCACGGACCGCCGTCCAACATCCGGCAGTACTTCGACCCGGAGGATCTCGCCGAGCAGTACAACTTGCATCAGGAGGCCAACAAACTCGATATGGCATCGCTCACGGACGAGATCGTGCTCTCGGCCGACGAGGTCCCGAACTCGGAGGCCGCCGCGCGGGTGCAGCTCACGGTGTCCCGACTGCACAACCCGGGCCGTCCGGGTGATCTCGTCGCCGGTACGCCGACCGAGCTCGACACCGAGCTCTCCGTCGCGCAGGAGATGGCGCTGCTCGAATGGCTCGACACCGACGAGTCCGCGGGTGGACAGCCAGACGCCGAGGAGTTGGCGGCGCTACGGCGCGCGCTGGCCGGCCTACTCGACGGGCTGCCGGAGAAGTTGCGAGATCACCTCGAGCAATTGATGGCCACCGACCACGAACTGGAGAGCCGCGAGATCAAGGCCTCGGTGCGTGAGGTGATCCACGAGCAGGACCGGGCGAGCCTCGAGGAATCGATCCGCCGCCTGATCCGCAGTCTGCACGGAGCTCCGCGCGCCCGCCGCAAACTCGCTGCGCGGGGCACCGTCGACGGCGCTCGCACCATGCGCGCGAACCTGCGCTACGACGGGGTGCCGTTTCGTCCCGTCACGGTCGCCAAGGTCACCGATCGTCCCAGCCTGCTGGTCCTGGCCGACGTGTCATTGTCGGTGCGTGCGGCGGCCCGGTTCACCTTGCAGCTCGTGCACGGGCTGCAGAGCATGGTCGCCCACGTGCGGTCCTTTGCCTTCGTCGCCGACCTCGTCGAGATCACCGACCTGTTCGCCGAGCACCCAGCCGAGGAGGCGTTGTCGCTCGTTGTCTCGGGGCTACCCGCCGGCGGAGTGCTCGACACCGACGCCGACTCCGACTACGGACACGCGCTGGAGACCTTTCTCGAGGAGTTCGGTGGCGCGGTCAACCGTCGCACCACCGTCATCGTCCTCGGGGACGGCCGAACCAACGGCCGGGACCCCAACCTGCCCGCATTCGAGGAGATCACGCGGCGGGCCCGGGAGACGATCTGGATCACGCCCGAGCCGAGCTATTCCTGGGGCCTGGGATCGTGCGACCTTCCCGCCTACGCGACGATGTGCGACCGGGTCCATGTTGTCCACGACCTGTCCGAGTTGGAGCAGGTGTCGGTCGACGCGATCGGGCCAGTACACCGGTGATCGCCCGCGTAGGATCGCGAACAGGCAACCGGCGCTGGGACGGGTGAGGTGACGTGGCAACCGAGGCGGGCGCGACGATGATCCGCACCGGTGTGCGGATCGCCAAATTCCACACCCCGGAGATCATCATCGGGCACGGGTCGTTGGCCGAGGTGCCGCGTGCGGCCGATGGCCTGGGCGTGCGGCGACTGATGGTCGTCTCCGACCGGCCGTTGATGGCGACCCCGTGGTACTCGGAGCTGTGCGATCGCCTGCGCTCGTCGGGGCTGCAGGTGTATTCGTTCACCGGGGTGTCGCCGAATCCGCGCGCTCCCGAGGTGTCCGCCGCGCTCGAACACTACGAATCGGCCCGCTGTGAGGGCATCGTCGCACTCGGCGGTGGATCGGTCATCGATGCCGCCAAAGGAGTTGCCGTGCTCGCCGCGAACGGCGGACACATTCTGGAATACGAGGGCATCGATCGGGCCCGCCGACCGCTGCCGCCGTTGGTCGCCGCACCCACCACAGCCGGCAGCGGTTCGGATGTCTCGCAGTTCTGCATCATCAACGACGTCGACCGCCGCACCAAGGTCACCATCATCGGTCGCGGGCTGGTCCCCGACGTCTCGGTCATCGACCCGAGGGTGCTGGCAACACTGCCCCCGGAGGTCGTCGCGCAATCGGGGATGGACGCCATCACCCACTGCATCGAGGCCTATGCGTCGATCGCCCACAACCGACTCACCGACATCGCGGCCCGCTCGGCCATCGGTACGGCCTGGCGCAGTCTGGAGCGGCTGGTGGAAGACCCGGGCGACGCACAGGCCGGACTGGACATGGCCTACGCCGCCCTCGAAGCCGGCATGGCGTTCACCAATGCGATCCTCGGTGCGACCCACGCGATGAGCCACCCGGTGGGCGGTCTGTGCGATGCGCCGCATGGGGCGATCAACGCGGTGCTGTTGCCGCATGTCATCAGGTTCAATGCCGAGACCGACCCGCAGCCCTACGCCGAATTGGCAGAAGCGGTGGGTGTCGCCGCCGCGTCGTCGGCCCATACGACCGCCGAACGGTTCGCCGCGCGTGTCGCCGACCTCTCCGCCCGCGTCGGCCTGCCCGGATCGTTGACACCGCTCGGGGTTCGCCGCGAGGATCTCGCCGTGCTCTCTGCCCACGCACTGGCCGACGCATGCATGACCACCAATCCCCGTCAACCGACTGCAGATGACGTACACCGGCTGTATCGGGAGGCATTGTGATGGCCGGGCACCGCGCCCCGGCGCCAGGGCCCGTCGATCCGGTGATGGACGCGCCTCCCGACCACGACGTCGTCGGTGGAATCGACGATCGGTTGGAGTCCCTGGTCGGATTGCATTCGGTCAAGGGATCCCACTATGCGCAATTCCGTGGAGTGGAACAGCGGTTGTCGCGGGTCGTCGACGCGCTAGACCGGATATCGCGGGCACTTGTGCAGACCGCCGAGGGGCCCGAGAACCTGGTGCTGTCGGTCGTGCGCGCCGCCCAAGAGCATCTGGGCGCGGAGTGGGTGGTGTTCGCGCTGTGCGATGGCGAGCTCGATCGCACGGGACCACGGCATCTGATGATGACCCAGGACGGCACCATCCTCGCCTTCGAGGGCGTTCAGATGGCGCGGGCGCCGAGGCACCTGCCCGCCGACGTGCTCAACCGACTCAACGACATCCTGCGCAATCAGATGGATCGTCTGACACGTCCGGTGGTCGACGATCATCACCTGCATGTGCCGGTACATCTCGACGGCCGGGTGGTCGGCGGGTTGTCGGCATGGACGCCGCCCCACACACCGGTGGACTCCTCGGATCTCGTCGTGATGCGGATTCTGGCGCGTCAGGCAGCTGTCGCGCTGCTCAACGCCGCGCTCCTCGAGGAAAGCCGCCATCAGCTGACCCGGGCCGAACACGCGTACGCGCAGGCTTCCGAACAGGCTCGGGATCTTGCGGCGCGCAACCTGGAACTCGAGCGCACACAGCGTGAATTGTCCGCCGCCATGCGACAACGCCTCGTGGTGGAGGAACGCGAGCGCATCGCTCGAGAGCTGCACGACTCGGTCACGCAGTCGGTGCTGTCGGCGGGTATGCAGATCGAGGTGTGCCGGATCGATGCCGAACCGCGTACGGCGGAGCGGCTCGAGGTCGCCGGACGACTCACGCGCGATGCGGTCGAGCAGCTTCGCTCGGTGATCTATGCGCTCAACCAGTCGCCGACGGTCAGCGAGTTGAGCCTGGGGGAGGTTCTCGACGGGCTGTGTTCGATGCACATGCCGGCCGACCTGGAGACCGAGGTGCGTGTGGTGGGGAGACCACGAGACCTGCCCGACGACGTTCAACACGCCATCCTTCGGATCGCCGGGGAGGCACTGTTCAACACCGCCGTGCACGCCGAGGCGTCCACGGCCCGACTGACCCTCTCCTACGGCGATCACCTGATCTCGCTGAGCATTGACGACGACGGGGACGGGGACCCGGCGCACATGCGCAAGGTGTTGCGCGCCGCAACGCTCGGCGACCTGGCCGGGCGGCATCGCGGTCTGGCCAATATGGCCACCAGGGCAACCGAACTCGGCGGTGGCCTGCGCATCCGACGATCACGCCTCGGCGGTGTGCGCATCGGCGTCGAGATCCCGGTGACCGGGGCCACGGGTTCGGGGACGAGGGAGGCAACATGACAGCACCCGAGACCACGGCGGTTCGCACGATGCTGGTGGACGACCACGCCCTGTTGCGTGAGGGCATCCGATCGCTGCTCGACCGAGAGTCGTCGATCGCGGTGGTCGGCGAGGCGGACTCGTATGAGAACGCACTTGCCGAGGTGACCCGATGTCGACCCGACGTGGTCGTGGTCGACCTCAAGCTGACCGCCGGCACGGAGTATGAGGGCCTACGGCTGATCGGCGAGATCGCGCAGCGTCACCCCGGTGTGGCCGCGCTGGTGTTGACCACATTCCTCGACGACGACCTCGTGGTCCGCGCGGTCAAGGCCGGAGCCCGCGGCTACGTCGTGAAGGACGTCGACACCACCGAACTTGTCCGTGCGATCCAGGCGGTGTCGGGGGGTGGCAGCGCCTTCGACCCGCGCAGCGCCGCGATCGTGCTGCGTACGGTGTCCGGGGAGGGAGGGGTGTCGGAGGGTTTGACCGAGCGTGAGCGCGAGGTCCTGCGCCTGCTCGCCGACGGATTGTCGAACAAACGCATCGGGCAGACGCTTTACATCTCCGAGTCGACGGTCAAGTTCCACATTCGCAACATCATCCGCAAACTCGGAGTCTCCAAGCGCACCGATGCCGTGTACATCGCCAGCAAACGAGGATTGATCTGATCATGCGACGGTCTATCGCGGGGTGAGGACCATCCAGCCGCCGTGATCGTCGAAGAACTCGACGGTCGCAGGCTTTACGAGCTCGGCCCAATGACGCAGGTGGCTTGCAGTCAAGCGCAACAGATGTCCGAAGTGCTCACTGGGGTGGTCTTCGTAGGGCACAGCGACAACGACGCGTCGGCGCGCCACCCGCAACGCCTCGGACAACGCACGACGAGCCGAGCCATCGTCGAGGTGTTCGAGCAGGTGGATCAACGTCACCGTGTCGACCGAGTCGGCACCGAACGGGAGTGCGGTCGCGTCGCCGACAACCGCCGACACGTCGTCGCCACGTCGGCGCGCGGCAGACTTCAGCAGCGCGGTGGCACCGGGGGAGATATCACAGGCGTGTACCCGCCGGCCATCGCCGGCGCACTGCAATGCGAGGAAACCGAAACACGAACCGACCTCCAGAACGCTCTCGCCGATCACCAGAGACCTGGCCCGTAGATGAATCGGGGCAAAAGGCGAGCGTCCGTCGGCCAGTTCGGCGAGGGAATTGTCGTAGAACGCCGCCCACGCGCGGTCATCATCGGGCGCAGAAGTTCGGATCACACCCAGCGCGGCCTGCTCGAAAGCATGCCGACCGGCGAGGATCCCGAGGTTCACGAGATGAAGTAGTCCGTCCACCATCGACGCGTCGCTGATCGTCGATGCGTCCAGCCGGTGGATGATCTCGACTCCGTCGATGCCCGGACGCCAGGCGAACGGACCGCAGTTGACGAAGCCGGCGGGGACACTCAGGGTGCGACGCACCGCTACGCGAGTCGGCGGCGGGTCGACACAAGCGAGCGCTGTCATGCCTTCACGCTATGGACGGTCTTGACCTGCAGTAACTGCCCATCGAGGTCCGGTGACTGTCCAAAAGGACGGGATCAATGGCGCAGATCACACAGAGATTCGCACGTCTCAGGCCGGGTAGTGCGCAGTCATCGCGGCCGGACGCACGTCTATGACCTGCGATGATGCTGCGGAGCCACGCTGCTGACCAGGCGATTTGGATATGGCCGCGAGAGTGCGTAACTTTCTTCGAGTCAGCGCGCCACGGCGCCGCCCCGGACGCCCCGAGAGGGGAAACGGGGAAGGGAAACCGGGTTCTGCACTGACCGCCCCCGAGAAATCGACCGGGTCGCTTGATGCGCCAGGTTTGACATCTCGGACTGCCAGACACTCCCGATCGGACCACGACCGAGAGTTGCGGGCCGCGAAGAGCGTCTGGTAGGTTGGAAGAGTTGCGCCGGAGACGGGCAGCGAATCCAAATTGAACGAAAGCTCGCAGGTGAGCGCCCTTTCACGGGGTGGTGCTGGTGGGTGTGTGTTCTTTGAGAACTCGATAGTGTGTTGATGGATTGTCTGATGCCATTTGTTTGGCATCGTGTGTCCAAGTGTTTTTGGATATGGATGATTTTTGTTTTTGTGGCATCTGCCCTGTGGGGTGGGTGTTGCTAGTTTTTGTTTGGTCAGGTTTTTGTCTCTCTGGCTGAGATTGTGTTGAAAGTCTGCCGGCCTGTGGTTGGTGGTTTTCGATAGGTTTTCATGGAGAGTTTGATCCTGGCTCAGGACGAACGCTGGCGGCGTGCTTAACACATGCAAGTCGAACGGAAAGGCCCAGCTTGCTGGGTGCTCGAGTGGCGAACGGGTGAGTAACACGTGGGTGATCTGCCCCTGACTTTGGGATAAGCCTGGGAAACTGGGTCTAATACCGGATATGACCTTCTCTCGCATGGGAGTTGGTGGAAAGCCTTGTGCGGTTGGGGATGGGCCCGCGGCCTATCAGCTTGTTGGTGGGGTAATGGCCTACCAAGGCGACGACGGGTAGCCGACCTGAGAGGGTGATCGGCCACACTGGGACTGAGACACGGCCCAGACTCCTACGGGAGGCAGCAGTGGGGAATATTGCACAATGGGCGCAAGCCTGATGCAGCGACGCCGCGTGAGGGATGACGGCCTTCGGGTTGTAAACCTCTTTCACCAGGGACGAAGCTTTTGTGACGGTACCTGGAGAAGAAGCACCGGCCAACTACGTGCCAGCAGCCGCGGTAATACGTAGGGTGCGAGCGTTGTCCGGAATTACTGGGCGTAA
>NZ_JBITWL010000012.1:0-140917 GCF_044543825.1 Gordonia sp. NPDC062954
TCACGGTCCACGTGATCACGCAGCCGGCCCGACTGCCCGCAGGCCGGGCAGACGTTGCCAGGCGCCAGCAGTTCGCAAAACAGGTGCGTGCGGTCGGCGGCGTCGATAGCGGCGTCGGTGATCGACACCCCCAACTCGATGGTGCGGCAAATCGTGTCAGCAATCGCGCTACGCTGCGTCATGGGTCCTGTCGGTGTGCGGTTGTTTGTGTAGGAGCTTTCACCCTTACACCGCAGGACCCACCTACCTCTCCAGGCACACCGCCCACATCACGCGATCTTCCTCACCCCACATCTTGTGGTCGCCAGAACCTGTTTCACGCACCGTCAATCAGGAAGAGCCAGATTGCTCTATCACGCGGTCTCGCGCGAGTGAAGATCGTGACGGCACGGTACGGCGCAGTTCGCGGCTCTCTGGGACACTGTGCTGTCGTGACGCCACAGCCGCTGAGCAAACGCCACACCCTGCCGGCCGCATCCCCGTCCTCGGCGACGTGACCTCGGTCGATCGCCACAAGCCCACCCAGCACGAGACCGAATTGACCCGCGAACTGGGACCGATCTTTCAACGCCTGCTGTTGGGTGAGCGGCTGATCGTGGTCGGCGGCGCGAAACTCGCCAATCAGACCCTCGACGAACGAAACTGGGGCCGAGCACTCGTCGGGCCTCTGGCAAAGCTGCGGGAGGTGGCCGGCGCCGGCCTGTTCACGGCGAAGACGAAGGACCCGCTGTGGGGTCAGGCCCGGCGCATCCTCACACCGGGTTTCTCCCAGACTGCGATGCGGACCTATCACGATGCGATGGCCAGCGTTGCAGTCGACCTGTCGGCCCAATGGGAGAAGGAACCTACGGTCGATGTGCATCAGGACATGACCGCCACCACTCTCGAGGTGATCGGCCGAGCCGGGTTCTCCCAACGGATGGGCTTGCTGGGCGACACCGGCCAGGCAGTGACGGGCACAGAGGAGTTCCTCGAGGCGCTCGGCCGCGCACTAACTTGGGCGAGCGAGTCGACCAACGATCTACCCATCATCGGCCCGATCCGGGAGATGCTCAGTGCCCCCGGCCGCCACCGCGACGTGGCGACCGCCCGCCGATATGTGGAAACCATCATCGAGGACAGGCAGCGGGCGGGCGACATCGACACCACCGACCTGCTCGGGCTCATGCTGAGCACTCCCGACCCGAAGACCGGTGCCAGCCTGCCGCTGGACAACGTGCGCGATCAGGTGTCCTATCCCTTGCCGCGCAACGGGACCCGGAGGTATGGGGCGACGACGCCGACACCTTCCGAGCCGACCGGTTCGTCGGCGAGCGGCTCACCGCCAGCTCGGACAAGTACTTCGCGCCATGGGGAACCGGCCCGCGCTCGTGTATCGGCCGCCAATTCGCGTTGCACGAGACGACGTTGCTCATCGCTGCGCTCATCTCGCGGTTCCGGCTGCACCTGGCGGACCCCGCCACGCAACTGTCCATGCGTGAACGGGCCACGCTGCGACCCGAGCCGTTCACCATCGTCGCGACGCGGCGGCGGTGACGGGAAGTACGCGGTTTGACCTGGCTTCTGTTCGGCCGCGTGCAACGTTGGCGTCGAAGCGTAAGCGCTGCAGTTCTTCTCGGGCAATGTGCCGGGGCGGATTCTGCTGTTCGAGTCGTTCACCCGACGCACGAGCAGCGCTTGGGAGCACGCTTGTCACGTTCGGCGGGCTGGTCCGCCCTTTGGCCGTCTCGGACCGGTGGGGCACAGCCAAGGACAAAGCCGCAGTCCCAAGGAACTGCGGCTTCGTATTCTTACTTGCGGTTTCCCGCTCGTGGTGGGCGAAGGGGGACTTGAACCCCCACGTCCCGAAGGACACTGGCACCTGAAGCCAGCGCGTCTGCCATTCCGCCACTCGCCCGTGGCTGTCTGCGTGAGACCCGAGAACGATAGCAAGGTGGGCGGGGCGGAAGCAAAACGCGTCGCGTGAGGACCCAGCCGACGGAAACCAGCGCCCAGTCGACGGGGCGCCCTTCGTGTCACTCGCAAGCTCGCTCCTCAGGGACCAACGACCGCTCGCGAGCTCGCCGGCGCGTACCCACTCAACGGAAAACAGCGCCCAGTCGACGGGAAATGGCGCCCACTCGACGGGGTTTGTGGACGTGGATGTATCGGTTCGTGATCGGAAATACACCCGTATGCGCTGGTCAGCGACGGTACGGCAGGTAGGGTGAACAGCACGACGTCGCTGTTGCTGATGTTGCGAACGTTGCTGCATTGACGTCGACCCAGGCTAAATGGTCAGAATCGGTATCATCTATCAAGGCCATACGCACGGCGACACGCCACGACCGTGTGCAGCAAGCCGCGAAGGGAGGGTCGCCGGTGGGTATTTTGCAGCGTATCGAACGCAAGCTGGAGGGCGCGGTCGACGACAGCTTCGCGCGTGTCTTCGGCGGTCAGGTCGCACCGCAGGAGATCGAGAACGGACTACAGCGCGAGGCGCAGGAGGGTCTGCGCGATCTCGGTGACGGCGCGATCCTGGCCCCCAACAGCTATCGATTGCAGTTCAGTTCCACCGACTTCAAGCACGTGGCGGCCGAGTACGAACTGAACCGCAAGACCTTCTCCAAGCACCTCGAGAACTTCATCTCCGACAACGGCTGGCAAACCTACGGCCGGGTCGTCGTAGAGTTCGACGAGTCCCCGTCATTGCATACCGGTATCTTCCGTGCCCACGGATCGGTGAATCCGGATGCCCGACCCAGACCGATGTCGCCCGGCCGACAAGATCCACCCGCAGCGCAGGCACCGTCGGCGCCGCACGCACCCCAGGCAGAGCAGCACCCCGAAAGTGCACATCGACAAGTAGGAGCCCCACAGATGACCAACAACCCCGGATATGACCAGCGCAGGGGGACCGACCCGGCGTATGACCAGGGTGGCCAGCAGGGTGGCTACGACTACCAGCAGGCCGGCGGCTACCCCCAGGGTTACGGCCAGCAAGGCTACGCCGACCAGGGATACGCACAGCAGGGCTACGGACAGCCCGGATATGACCAGGGCTATCAGCAGGGCTACGACCCGGCCTACGCCCAGCAGGGCGGCTACGACCAGGCCTACGCCGACCAGAACTACGGCCAGGGCTACGCCGACCAGGCCTACGCCCAGCCCGGCTACGAGCAGGGCTACCAGCAGGGTGGTTACGACCAGGGTGGCTACCAGCAGGCCTACGACTACCAGCCGGGTGACTACCAGCAGCAGGGCTACGGTCAGCCCGCCTACGGCTACGGCCAGGGCGGTTACGACCAGGGCTACGGCCGGCCGGGGTACGCGCCCGCGGCGATCACCCTGCTTCTCGAGGACGGCAGCAACCGCACCTTCCAGCTGCGGGAGGGCTCCAACATCATCGGTCGCGGCCAGGACGCCCAGTTCCGGCTGCCCGACACCGGCGTGTCGCGCCGGCATGTGGAGATCCGCTGGGACGGCTCCGTGGCGATGCTGACGGATCTGAACTCCACCAACGGCACCACGGTCAACGACCTGCAGGTCAGCAGCTGGGAACTCGCCGACGGTGACCGTATCCGCGTGGGCCACTCCGACATCACTGTCCGGTTCCAGTAGTCACCACGCATTCACCCGGTCGCTCACCAGGCGACCGGGCGTTGATACTGAACTGTCACATCTCAATGCAGGCGAAAACTCAGTCTGCCCATAAGATGCAGTCGGGTCCGTTTGTACGACCGGCGCCCGGGGTGGAACGCGTGGGCCGAGAAGTGATGGCGCTGGAGGTGAACACTTAGATGCAGGGCTTGGTGCTGCAGCTGACCCGAATCGGGTTCTTGCTGCTGCTCTGGCTGTTCGTGTACGCCGTCATCCGAACCCTGCGCGCCGACATCGCGTCTGCCGGCGGCAGCCGCTTGGCGCGTTACACGCGCGGCGACAAAAGGGATCGGTCGAGCGCGCGCACGGCCCGCGGCTCCGCGCGGTACCTGGTGGTGACCCAGGGCGCGCTGGCCAACACCCGGATCACGCTGGGCACCCAACCGGTGCTGCTCGGACGCGCCGACGACTCGACGCTGGTCCTCACCGACGACTACGCATCCGAACGGCACGCGCGCCTGTCGCGACGCGGCGACGACTGGTACGTCGAAGACCTCGGCTCCACCAACGGCACCTACCTGGACCGCTCCAAGGTCACCACCGCGGTGCGGGTTCCGCTGAGCACGCCGATCAGGATCGGCAAGACCGTGATCGAGTTGCGCCCGTGACCCTGGTACTCCGCTACATCGCGCGAAGCGACCGTGGGCTGGTCCGCTCGAACAACGAGGACTCCGTGTACGCCGGTGCCCGGCTGCTGGCGCTCGCCGACGGCATGGGCGGTCACGCGGCCGGGGAGGTCGCCAGCCAGCTGGTGATCCAGGCGCTGCGCAGCCTCGACGACGACGAGCCCGGCGGCGATCTGCTGGCCCAGCTCGATCGCGCCACCCACAACGGCAACGCGGCCATCGCCGCCCAAGTGGAGCACTCCCCCGAACTCGAGGGCATGGGCACCACCCTCACCGCGATCCTGTTCGCGGGCAGCCGTATCGGCCTGTGCCACATCGGTGACTCCCGCGGCTACCTGTACCGCGACGACCAGCTCACCCAAATCACCCGCGACGACACGTTCGTGCAGACCCTCGTCGACGAGGGCCGCATCACCGCCGAACAGGCCCACACTCACCCGCAGCGTTCGCTGATCATGCGGGCGCTCACCGGTCAGGAGGTGGAGCCGACGCTGACCATCCGGGAAGCCCGCGCCGGCGACCGCTACCTGCTGTGCAGCGACGGCCTGTCCGACGTGGTGAGCGAGGAGACCCTCGCCGACACCCTCGGATCCATCACCGACTACAAGGAGTGCGCCGACCGGCTCATCGAACTGGCGCTGCGTGGTGGCGGTCCCGACAATGTGACCGTCATCGTCGCCGACGTCGTCGACACCGAGTACGGCGATTCGCGACCCATCGTCGGCGGCGCCGCCGGTGGCGACGACGAGGGCTACACGCCCAACCCGGCAACCGCGGCCGGACGCGCAGCCGCCCTGCGACCACCGGCCGAGAAACCGCAACGTCCCACCATCATGGCCGACGACGATCAAGCACCGCCGCACCGACCGTGGCGCCGTTGGGTGTTCGCCGGGACCGCGGTGGCCGTGATCGCACTCATCATTGTGGGTGCGTTCATCACCCGGGCGATGGTGCGCAACAGCTACTACGTGGGCGCCGAGAACAACGAGGTGGTGATCTTCCAGGGCTCGCCGGACAAGGTGCTGTTCCTCGACCTCAGTTCAGCCAACCAATCAGTGTGCGTGACCGGTCTCGACCAGGAACAGCCGCAGGTGGAGTTCGTCGAATACGACACCTCCGACACCTGCACGCCGTTGCAGACATCGGATCTGGCCGAACTCGATCGCAACGCCGTCGAGGGCAAGTCGATCCGCAACATGCCGCTGTCCGACGCCGAGGACCGCGTCGAGGCGCTCAACTTCCTGCCGCTGTGCCCGGAACCGCTGCCCGAGCCCACCCCGACACCCGCGCCGGTGCCCGGTCAGCCGGCCCCTCGGCCCTCCCCGACACCCGCCACCCCACCGGCCCCATCGCCGGCGTCGTCCACGCCCGCCTCGACCACGTCGTCGTCGCTGGCACCCCAATACGACAATGACGGCAACAAGATCTGCCGGGGCCACTAGATGAGTCAACCGTCCGCGACCGTTCACGCTCCGCCGCGCCAACCTCCCGAACAGACCGGCCGCACCGCCGAGATGCTGCTCCTCGGATTCGCCATCGGCCTGGTGACCGTGGCGCTGCTCATCGTGCAGTCCGCCCAGGAACAGAGCCTCACCTGGGATCTGGCCAAATACGTGGCCGCCTACACGGTGCTGTTCGGCGTCGCGCACCTGGTGGTGCGGCGCTACGCCCCGCACGCCGATCCGCTGCTACTGCCGGTGGTCGCGGTGCTCAACGGCCTCGGGCTGGTGCTGATCCACCGAGTCGACCTGGGGACCGGACCCACCGGTGAATCCATCAACGACTCCGACGTCACCCACAACGCCGACCAGCAATTGCTGTGGGCGGTGCTGGGCATCATCGCGTTCTCGGCGGTGCTGATCCTGGTGCGCGACCACCGCACCCTGTCGCGCTACGCCTATACGCTGGGCCTGGGTGGCCTTGTGCTGCTGATCATCCCGGCGATCCTGCCGTCGTCGATGTCGGAGATCAACGGGTCGAAGAACTGGATCATCCTGCCGTTCTTCTCGATTCAGCCCAGCGAGTTCGCGAAGATCCTGATCATCATCTTCACCGCGGCGTTCCTGGTGTCCAAGCGTGATCTGTTCACCACCGCGGGAAAGCACTTCCTCGGTATGGATTTCCCCCGCGCCCGCGATCTGGGACCGCTGCTGGCGGCGTGGTTCGTGTCGATCGCGGTGCTGGCCTATTCGTCGGATCTGGGCAGCTCGCTGCTGATCTTCTCCACCGTGCTGACGATGGTGTACGTGGCCACCGAGCGTGCCAGCTGGCTGGTGCTGGGCATCACGCTGTTCGTGATCGGCGCGTTGATCGCCTACCAGCTCTTCGGCCATCTGCAGGTGCGGGTGGAGGTCTGGCGGGATCCGTTCAGCGACTTCGACGGCTCCGGCTACCAGATCGGGCAGAGCCTGTTCGGTCTGGCCACCGGCGGCCTGTTCGGGACCGGCCTCGGCTCGGGCCGGCCCAACATCGTGCCGTTCGCCAACACCGACTTCATCATCGCCACCGTCGGTGAGGAACTCGGACTCACCGGGCTGGCCGCGATCCTGATGCTGTATCTCATCTTCGTGATGCGCGGCCTGCGCACCGGCATCGCGGTGCGCGACAGCTTCGGCAAGCTGCTCGCGACCGGCCTGTCGTTCACCATCGCGGTGCAGATCTTCGTGGTGGTCGGCGGCGTCACCAAGCTGATCCCGCTGACCGGTCTGACCACCCCGTTCCTGTCCTATGGCGGGTCGTCGCTGCTGGCCAATTACATTCTGGTGGCGTTGCTCATCCGGATCTCCAACGCCGCCCGCGAACCCGACCCGACGCGTCGGCGCCCGCCACCCAAGAGCATCGACTCGCTGCCCACCCAGGCGGTGCGCCGATGAACAAACCGATCCAACGGGTGTCCATCGCGGTGATCGTGATGGTGGTGGCCCTGCTGGCCAATGCCACCTACGTGCAGGTGTTCAAGGCCGACGCGCTGCGGTCGGACCCGCGCAACAACCGAGTGCTGCTCGACGAGTACTCGCGGCAACGCGGCGCGATCACCGCCGACGGAGGTTCGGTGGTCGCGGTCTCGGTGCCCACCGACAGCCGACTGAAGTTCCTGCGCACCTACCCGCCCAACGGCGCCGACGCGTTCGCGCCGGTGACCGGTTATTACTCGTTCCAGTACGGCAGTTCCGGGCTCGAGTTGTACGAGAACTCGATCCTCAACGGCAACGACGACCGGCTGTTCGGGCAGCGGTTCATGGACATGTTCTCCGGCCGCGACCCGCGCGGCGGCAACGTCGTCAGCACCGTGATGCCACGCCTGCAGCGGGTGGCCTACGACGGCCTGCGCAACGGCTGCCAGGGCGGCTGCCGTGGCGCGGTGGTGGCGTTGCAGCCCAACACCGGCAAGATCCTCGCGATGGCGTCGTCGCCGAGCTACGACCCCAACAAGCTGGCCAGCCACGACCAGGATGTGCGCGAACGCAGCTGGGCAGCATGGAACCAGCCCGGCGACATCAACAACCCGATGCTCAACCGCGCCGTCAACCAGCTCTACCCGCCGGGTTCGACGTTCAAGGTGATCACCAGTGCCGCCGCGTTGCGCGACGGGGTGACCCCCGATGTGCGGCTGACCGCGGCTCCCCAGATCACCCTGCCCGACACGGCGACGTCGCTGAGCAACTACGGCGGCCAGACGTGCCCCGGGTCGTCGGGCGGAACCGTGTCGCTCACGCAGGCGTTCGAGTACTCCTGCAACACGGCATTCGTCGACCTGACGACGACCAAGATGAAGGATCCGATCACCGTGTTCACTGAGACGGCGAATCGTTTCGGCCTCGATGAGGAACAGCCCGACACCCCACTGCCGGTATCGGAGTCCACCGTCGGCGCGATTCCCGACCTGGCCGCGCTCGGCCAGGCGTCGATCGGGCAGCGCGACGTGCGGGTGACGCCGATGCAGATGGCGATGGTCGCCGCGACGGTCGCCAATGGCGGCGTCCGGATGCAGCCCTACCTGGTGGACAAGCTCCAGGCCGCCGATCTGCGTACTCTGCAGACGACACAACCGACCACGATCAACGAGCCGATCAGCTCCGATCAGGCGGCGACGCTGACATCGATGATGATCGACTCCGAACGCAACACCGCCGGCGCCGGCGGTCCGGTGTCGATCGCATCGAAGACCGGTACGGCCGAGCACTCCGCGACCTCCGACGTGGAATCGGAGACGCCGTACTCCTGGTACATCGCCTTCGGGCCGTCGGCGAACGCACAGGTCGCGGTGGCGGTTGTGGTGGAGAACGGTGACCTCGGTCCCGCCTCCACCGGCGGCGCGGTGGCCGCGCCGATCGGACGAGCTGTGATCAACGCGCTGGTGGGAGGTGCAAGCTGATGACATTGCAGAGCGGCACCACCATCGCCGACCGCTACCGGCTGATGCGTCTCATCGCCACCGGTGGCATGGGCCAGGTCTGGGAGGCTCTCGACGCCCGGCTCAATCGGCGGGTGGCGGTGAAGGTACTCAAGGCCGAGTACACCCACGACCCCGAGTTCACCGCACGGTTTCGGACAGAGGCACAGACCACCGCCAAGCTGAACCACCCGGGCATCGCCAACGTCTTCGACTACGGCGAGACACCCGATCGTGGCGGCGGTGAACCGCTGGCGTACCTGGTGATGGAGCTGGTCGACGGCGAACCACTCAACTCGGTGATCTCGCGGATGGGCCGCTTGTCGCTGAACAACACCCTGGACATGCTCGAGCAGACCGGTCGGGCGTTGCAGGCCGCGCACACGCAGAATCTGGTACACCGCGACGTCAAGCCTGGGAACATCCTCATCACCCCGACCGGGCAGGTGAAGATCACCGACTTCGGTATCGCCAAGGCCGTCGATTCGGCGCCGGTCACCCAGACGGGCATGGTGATGGGCACCGCCCAGTACATCTCGCCCGAGCAGGCCACCGGCGACGAAGCGACCGCCGCGTCGGACGTCTACTCGCTCGGTGTGGTCGGCTACGAGGCGCTGACCGGCCGCCGACCGTTCCTCGGTGACGGCGCGATCACCGTCGCCATGAAACACATCCGCGAGACGCCGCCGCCGCTGCCCAACGCGGTACCGGCCAATGTGCGCGAGCTGATCGACACCACGATGGCCAAGGACCCGAGGCAGCGGTATGCCAACGGTGGCGAGTTCGCCGACGCGGTGGCCGCGGTACGTGCCGGGCATCGTCCGCCGCGACCGGGTGCCATCGCCGGTGCTGCCGCGGCCGGAGCGGCCGGTGGGGCCGCTGCTGCGGCGGCCATGCGGCCGTCGGCGACCCGCGCGATGACCGGGTCGTCGACGCAACCGGCGACGGCGCGGACCTCGAGCCGCCCGCCCAGTCGACCGATGCCACCGGCCGACGACAACGGTTGGACGACCGGGCAGAAGGTGCTCGCCGGGGTGGCCGGCGCGTTGCTGGTCGCCGCGCTGGTGTTGATCGGCTACTGGCTGTTGAACATGAACTCGTCGTCGCCAGGGGTGCCCGCGACGTCGTCGACAACCACGGTGACCGAGACCACCACGGCGGTCCCGGAGACCACCGAAGAGCAGGTGGAGCCCGAACCGACCACTACGACACGTGAGCGGCCCACCACAACCGCCGAGACCACCACCGAGGAGACCACCACCGAGCCACCGCCCGCGCCGGACACCGCAGACACCACGGACCCGGGCGCGCCGACCGCAGAGAACCCGGTGTTTCCGACCTTCACGATCCCCGGCCTGTCGGGTCGATGAGGTGACGATAATGGTTGGGGTGTCGATGGGGATGGCAGCACACGAGCGGGTACCGCTCGGCCGCGGCCGGACTGTGAGCTGCGAAAGATGGTGAGCGCAACGTGATGTCGACGCCGCACCATCTGTCTGATCGGTACGAACTCGGCGAGACGCTCGGGTTCGGTGGCATGTCGGAGGTGCATTTCGCGCGGGATCTCCGTTTGCATCGCGATGTCGCGATCAAAGTGCTACGCGCCGACCTGGCACGTGATCCCACGTTCTATCTGCGGTTCCGACGTGAGGCGCAGAACGCGGCGAAACTGAACCATCCGACGATCGTGCAGGTCTTCGACACCGGTGAGGCCGAGACCGAAGACGGTCCGCTGCCGTTCATCGTGATGGAGTACGTTGACGGCGACACGCTGCGCGACGTCCTGCGGTCCAACGGGCCGGTCTCGCCCCGCCAGGCGATGACGTGGATGGCCGATGTGGCCGCGGCGATGGATTTCTCGCACCGCAACGGCATCGTGCACCGCGACATGAAGCCGGCGAACGTGATGATCGACAAGGCCGGCGCGGTGAAGGTGATGGACTTCGGCATCGCCCGCGCGATGAGCGACACCACCTCGACGATGACGCAGACGTCGGCGGTGATGGGCACCGCGCAGTACCTGTCCCCCGAACAGGCCCGCGGCATCAAGGTCGATCCGCGCAGCGACATCTACTCGATGGGCTGCGTGCTGTTCGAACTGCTCACCGGCGAACCTCCGTTCACCGGTGACTCCCCGGTCGCCGTCGCCCACCAGCACGTACACGAGGACCCGGCGTGGCCGTCGTCGATTCGCGAGGAGATCCCGCCGGCACTCGACTCGGTGGTGCTCAAGGCGATGAGCAAGAACCCGGCGAACCGGTATCAGTCGGCCGCCGACCTGCGATCGGATCTGATCAAGGTGCTCGCCGGGGGTCGGCCGTCGGCGCCGATGCTGATGTCGGATGCCGACCGCACCGAGTTCATCGACAGCACCGCGCGACGGTCCCTGACCGACTCCGGACCCCGTCGTGCGGTCAGCGGCGGCTCGCATCGCCGTGAGGACGACACCGGCGACGTCGATCCGCCGGTGCGACGACGGCGCCTCGGGCTGATCGTCGGGACGGCGGTGGCCGCGGTGATCGCACTGGTGGCCGGTCTGCTGCTGTGGTCCCCGTGGGGTTCGGACACCGCCGCCCAGATCCCGGTGCCCGCGGTGGTCGGCAAGACGTCGGCGGAGGCCCGCGACAGTCTCGAGGCCGCCGGGTTCACCGTTCAAGAACTCGAAGAGCCGAGCCTGGAGGTGGCGGCCGGTTCGGCCACCCGATCCACGCCCGCAGAGAACGTGCTGGCCGCCGAGGGCTCCGAGATCACCCTTTACATCTCGACCGGTCCGCAGCGTCACCAGATGCCCGACCTGCGTGGACAGACCCCCGACGAGGCGACCGAGGCCTTGCGGGTGCTCGGATTCTCCAACGTCAGGACCGACCGGGTGGATTCGACCGGCGAACTGAAAGACAAGGTCGTCGGCACCACCCCGCCGGTGGGGGCCGAGGCGCCCGTCAACGGCGCGGTCGTGGTGCACGTGGGTAACGGTCCCAAGGAGATCACCGTGCCCGATGTGACCGGGCAAACCGAAGACGAAGCGCGCACCGTGCTCGAACAGGTCGGTCTGCAGGTGGTCAGTGTGGCCGGCGATTCCGAACTCCCGGCCGGGCAGGTGGTGAGCAGTTCGCCGTCGGCCGGTGAGACGGTGGAGCAGGGCACGACCGTGCAGATCGTGGTGTCGCGCGGCAATATGTTCGTGATGCCCAACCTGCGCGGTCAGACCCTACAGCAGGTCCGCGCCAGCCTGGCCGACGCCGGTTGGGGGGACGGGACGCTGAACCGGACCGATCGCAATGTGCCCATCACCAGCCCCGACAACGACAAGGTGCTCAGCCAGACCCCCGCTCCCGGCTCGCGGGTGCGCAAGGGCGGCTCAGTTTCGGTGGTGATCGGTCAGGCGAGTCTGCTGCCGGGCTGAGCCGCAGCGGAGCCTCAGCCGATCGCGGCGGCCATCTCCGATTCCAGAACGGCGACGCGAGATTCGGGGATGTCGATGCCGCAGACGGCCAACCAGTTGGCCAGCATGCGGTGTCCGCCCTGGGTGAGCACACTCTCCGGGTGGAATTGCACGCCGTGGATGGGGAGCTCGCGGTGGGCCATCGCCATCACGATGCCCGACTCGGTCCGGCCGGTGACGATCAGTTCGTCGGGAATCGTGTCGGGCACCACGGTCAGCGAGTGATACCGGGTCGCGGTGAACGGGCTGGGGAGTCCGGCCAGTACGCCCACGTCGTCATGGATCACCTGCGAGGTCTTGCCGTGCAGGAGTTCGGGAGCGCGGTCCACGGTGCCGCCGAACGCCGCTCCGATGGCCTGGTGACCCAGGCAGACACCCAGCAGCGGCATCCCGGACTTCCGGGCCACACCGACCAGTGGGATGGTGGCCCCGGCGCGCTGCGGGGTGCCTGGGCCCGGGCTCAGCAACACGCCGTCGAAACCCTCGACCGCGGCCGCCGGATCGGCCAACTGTGGATCGTCGTTGCGCCACACGACGGCTTCCACACCAAGCTGGCCCAGATACTGGACGAGGTTGTAGACGAAGCTGTCGTAGTTGTCGATGACGAGGATGCGACCGGCTGACGACCCCGACCCCTCGTGCACAGGCGGCTGATTCACTCCGTCAGGCTACCTTGGGCGACCCGGCGGCAGTCCATCGGATTTGCGCCGCCCCGCGGTGGCCGTACGCGACGTTGCCGGGTCGGCGACCTGGTGAGATACCGTAGAGACACACCTTTGCGAGCGGCGGACCCACTGTCAGGGAGTCATCCCGGTACCGTCGCGACCGACCGACAGCCCGATGAGCTGTTCAGCACTACAGAGGAAGTCATGCCGAAGTCAAAAGTCCGGAAGAAGACCGATTACACCATCAACCCGGCAAGTCGGACGCCGGTGAAGGTGAAGGCGGGTCCCTCCAGCAACATCTACGTCTGGATCATGCTCGGCCTCATGTTGATCGGGCTCGCCTGGCTGATCGTGTTCTATCTCGTCGCCACCCCATCGGCGCTGGGCGCCGAAGGCAAGGCACTGCACTGGATGTACGAGCTGGGTCCGTGGAACTTTCTGATCGGATTCGCCCTGATGGTGGTGGGTTTGCTGATGACCATGCGGTGGCGTTGACGCGTGCGGGAAACGGACGCTCGATCCGTCCACAGCACCTACTCACATGTGTGTAATTCATCCACACTGTGGAAACCACATGTGTGTAAGTCATCCCCACTGTGAGTAAAGCCTGTGGATAACTCGGCCCATCTATCCACACATCAATGGGCCACCCCTCGGCCGGCCGCGGTCGCGCTGGGCATCGGTGGTGTGATCCTGTTGGTGGCGGCGGTCTGGGCAGCCGGAGACCCGGCCGGTCTGGTGCTGATGGGCACCGCCGGACTACTGCTGTTGGGATTCTCCGGCTACGCGCTGCTCATCCGCCCGCGGCTGGCGGTGATCACCGCGCCCGACGGCCGACCGGCGATTCTGGTGCGCACCATCGGCGGCGCGCACACCTATCCGCGAGACCGGATCGATCGGATTCGGTTGCTCGACTTCCGCCGTATCGGCCGTCGGACCGGCCAACTGGAGTTCGATTTCCTGCAGCACGATGCGCCGACAACCGCCTCGGCGGATGACGCGCTGCGCGACGACACCCGCCTGGTGGTATTCAGCCGGTGGGATCTGGGTGCCGACCTCGGCGCGGTCGCCGAGGACCTGCGCCGGGCCGGCTTCGTGGTCGACGACCAACGCGCCTGATCCCCGGCCGCCGCGGCAAGTTCAGCCGACGAAGACGCGGATCCCGGTGTATGACATCGCGACCACGACACTGACGGCCAACGCCAGTACCAACAGGGCGGCGATGACGATCCACCCGATCCGGGAGGCAGCGGCCGCCGATCGACGCTCGGGCGACAGCAACCATCGGGGTGCGAAGATGATGCCCGCGGTGGCGGCCGCGCCGAACAGCAGACCACCGACGTGGGCCAGCAACGAAATGCCCGGAATGGTGATCGACAGGACCAGGTTCAGCACGATGATGGAGATGACCGGTGTCGGGGACACCCGGGCTCTGAGGACCACGATGAGGACCGCACCCATCAGGCCGTAGATGGCTCCCGACGCCCCGGCGTTGATCGAGATGTCGGGCCCGAACGCCATCACCGCGGCACTACCGCCCAGCAGCGAGGTGACATACACCCCGAGATAGCGCGGGATGCCGATGGCGATCTCGAGGTCACGGCCGAGAATGAACAGCGAGATCATGTTCACCGCGACATGGGTGATCGAGAAATGCAGGAACCCTGCGGTGAACAGTCGCCAGTACTCGCCGTCGGCGACCAAGGGTTTCACCAGCGCGAGGTCGACGAACAGCCGCGAGTTCAGCATGTCGAAACCGCCGGCCTGCAGCGCACACAGCGCGAAGATGACCAGGTTGATCGCGATCAGCGTGTAGGTCGCGTACGGCCGGGAGGCCACCGGACCGGCCACCATGGGTCGGATGCCGCGATCACCGAACGTCGGGGCGGCCACGTTGCGTTGGACACCGTCGTTGCGCAGACATTCCACGCAGTGCTGTCCGACGGCGGCCGGTCGGAGGCATTCGGGGCAAGCCGGTCGCCCGCACCTGCTACACGACAGGCCGGTGGGACGATCGGGGTGCCGAAAGCACACCGCAGGCGGACCTGCGGTGTACTGCGGACCGGGGTACTGCGGGCCGGTCAGTTGATTTCGATCTTCTCGATGACGACCTCGTCGAGCGGGCGGTCGGCACGATCGGTCGACGTGGTGGCGATGGCGTCGACGACCTGCTGCGACGCCGGGTCGCTGACCTCACCGAAGATGGTGTGGCGACGGTTGAGGTGCGGGGTGGGGCCCACGGTGATGAAGAACTGCGAGCCGTTGGTGCCCGGTCCGGCGTTGGCCATGGCCAGCAGATATGGGCGATCGAACTGCAGCTCGGGGTGGAATTCGTCGGCGAACTGGTAGCCGGGCCCGCCGCGGCCGGTGCCGGTGGGATCGCCGCCCTGGATCATGAAGCCCTCGATGACGCGGTGGAACACCGAGCCGTCGTAGAACGGGCCGCTGTCGCCGCCGGAGGCGTTCGGCTGGCTGTAGTCCTTGGAGCCGTCGGCGAGGCCGGTGAAGTTCGCGACCGTCTTGGGTGCGTGATTGCCGAACAGTTCGACAACGATGTCGCCGCGATTGGTGTGCAGGGTCGCGGTCTGCTTCTGAGTAGTCACATCACCATCCAACCACTTTCCGCGACGAGGGGTTCCCGGCCGGTTACCGCGGGTCACACGCCCCGATCGCAACACACCCGAGATGACAGGCGACCCGAGCGACTGGCACGCTGGTGGGCATGTCGAACAAGTACGTGTGGGCGGGCGTGTCGAGTGCTGCTGCGCTGATCGCCACAGCGGTCACCGTCGGCGTCGTGCGCCGCTCCCGCCGGGAGCCGCCACCGATTTCGGCCACCGTGCCCCGCGTAGAGGATCTGCGCACAGTCACCGACGGCGGGGACCCGGATTCCGCGGCATCGTGATCACATGGCGGTCCTGACGAGCGTGCCGGCCGGGCCCCCCGCGGCGCCGATGGGTGTCTGCACGGTCACCGACCGAACAGCGGCGACGCGGAAACGGTAATTTGGAACAGTGACCTCCGACGACACCTCGCGTCCGAACTCTGATCCGGGCGCCCCCCGGAGCAGCGCGGACGCCGACGGCGACGCCTCTGCGAACACCCCGGTGTCGGCGCCCTGGGAGCGGCCGCCGACGGCACCCGTCACGTCGTCGGGATCAGCCCCAGCGCATGTCACGCCGCCACGCGGCCCGAATTCGCCACCGCAGAACCGTCCCAGTCCGCGGCCGCCGCAGTCGGGTGGTCCGCAGTCGGGTGGTCCGCAGTCGGGTGGTCCGCAGTCGGGTGGTCCGCAGGGTCCGGCTCGACCGGCGCCGCCACGCGGTCCGGGCGCACCGGGTCCTGGACCCGGCGGACGTCCGGGACCGCAGCGTGGTCCGGCCAATGGCATCCCGCCGTGGTCCACCGGTCCGGGCGGGCGCAACACTTCGCCTCCGATGCGGGGCGGCCCGCCACCGCCTGGCTATCGCCCGCCGCCCGGTCGACGCCCCCCGCCCCCCGGCGCGCCTGGAGGTCCGCGGCCCGGGCCGCCGAATGCGGGTGCCCCGGCTCGGCCGTACGGAGCCCTGCCGCGTCCCAGCGGCAATTCACCCGGTGTCTTGCCTCCGGGTGATCTGCCCACCCGAACGGTGTCGGTTCCGACCACCGCCGACGACCCGGTCACCGCCCGCGTCACGCGGGACCCGGAATCCGCCGCCGAGACCGAAGTCCGTCCGTCCGCGCCGGCCACGGAGTCCGACGACTTCCGGCCGCTGCACGGACCTGCCGCCGCAACCGCCGCGGCGACGGCGGTCGGCACCGAGGGTTCGGAGCCGACCAAGCCTCCGCAGGCGTACTCCAGCATCAGCATCGACGACGACAAACGCCCGGAGGAACAGGTGCCCACGCGAAATCAGCCGACCCGAACAGGGCGATCGGCGAAGCCGCGTGGCACCAACCGAACAGCGATCTGGGCGCTGGTCCTCTCGATCCTGGGTATCACCTCACCCGTCGGGCTCTACCTCGGTTACCGTGCGCGGACGCAGATCGCGCGAACCCGCGAACTGGGCGAACCGTTTGCGCGCGTGGCGATCTGGATCGGCTGGCTGTACCTGGTGGTGATCGTTCTGGGGCTACTCACGTACTTCTGGATCGCCGGTCAGGGGTCTTAGGACCGCCGTGCGGCTGTTCGCGTTGTCAGCGGGTGTCGCCTATCGACGCACTGTGGCCGCGGCCAGGTCGTGGATCGACTGCCGCGTCGCGGGTGAGAATCCCTGTTGCGCAGCGTTGTCGAGGGCCGTGCCGGCTCCCAGCACGGGTTCGTAGTCGAGGCCGATCACGCCGGCCACCTCACCGGTGACGGCGTCGGTGAGCATTCCGGTCAGCGCCTGGTGGTTCAACGTCGGTACCTGGCAACAGATCACCACGATCGTGCGGCGCAGAACCCCGGCGTGCTCCCACTCCGAGAACACCTCGCGGGAGCGGTTGAGCAGATCGGGTCGCGGGCCGACCACCAGAACGGGTGTGACATCGGCCAGGTCCGGCGAGCACAACTCGGGTAGCGCGGTCAGCGGCCGAGCTCCCGCATCGACCACCGGTACCGCGCCGAAACGCCACGTGTGCAGCACGACGTCGGTGATCGCGGCCTCCGGCGCGGGCAACAGTCCGGTGCCGGCCGCGGTCCGCAGCAGCGCCTCGTCGCCGGTGGCCCGCAACCGCTGATGAACGTCGCCGTCGTTGCCGGCGGCATCCACCCACCACGACGCGCCACTGAGAGTCGTGCTCGCGCGATATTCGGCCAGCAGCGCGGAGATGACCGACGTGCCCACTCCCCCGGCGGTGCCGCAGACGACCACGCTGCGTTCGCTGTTCGACGGTGGCGGGATGGGACCACCGTGTCCCTGCATGTCCTCGGTCATCGTCTCTTCCGAACTGTGTCTGGTCGAATCCGTGTTCCCGGCCGGATCCCTCACCGCGTTCGCGACTGAGGCCCGCCCCGCGGCAGGCCACAGTCAGTGTAGGCATACGCCTGCGACCACTCAGGCCTGCGGCGCGGCCTCCTGCGGCCAGGCGACATACAGATCCGGGTTGGCGTTCTGCGCCTGGTCGGTGCGCTGCTTGGTGGCCTGCTGAGCCGACTTCTCGGCCTGTGGCCCGGCGACACCGAGCAACCCGTACGGTGCCAACGCCTGCTCGACCGTCCAGTTCGCCTCCATACCGTTGATAGACGCATGGACGTCGCCGCGGGAGTTCACCACATACGAGACCGACGGCAGGCCGGCCTTCTGCGCGTCTTCAGGTGCCAATTCCAGCTCGAACTGGTTGGCGTCGGGATTGGGCAGCGGCTCGGCATCCGGGCGGCCCTGCTTCCACGGTTCGTCCGGGTTCGCGCCGGGGTCGCCGGCCCCGAGGGCGTAAGCGAGTGCGCCGCCGGCGGTTCCGCCGATGAGGGCGCCGGTGGCCGCACCTGCGGCCGCGCCCGCGGCGGCACCCACTCCGAGACCGATGCCGGCGCCGGCGGCTGCGCCGAGGCCGACGATGCCGCCGCCTGTAGGACCGATGAGGTATGGAAAGACCACCGCGTTGTAGATCGCGCCGACCGCTGCACCCACCGGAAGTCCCACGGCTGCACCGGCAATGCCTCCCGGAACCGCGCCGACCGCAGCACCCGCGGTACCACCCAGCGCCACACCGATAATGGTCGATGCCGCCTGCCGGGTGGCCTCGTCCTCGGGTACACCGATCGAGATGAGCCCCTGCGCGATCTTCGCCTCACCGTAGGCGGCCCACGCGTTGATGGAGTTGACGTCCTTATCCGACATGCCTTCCGGGATGTCGGTGATGTAATTGCCGACACGGATCTTGTCCGGTGGCGGTGCGATCGGGCGGACCGGCGCAACGGGTTTCGGCGCGGTCAACGGTCCCTGCGGCACCGGGTTGTAGGCGTCCTCGTACGTCGGGGCCGTGTAGGTGCTGGGCTCGACGTAGGGCTGGTACGGCGCCTCCTGCGGCGGCCCAGGGATGGTGCCGGGTCCGGGCACGTTGACCGGGGCGACGTCGGGCGTCGGCGTGGTGCCGCCCTGTTGCGGAGCCGGCTCGGCTTCGGGGGTGGTGCCGCCCTGCTGCGGGGCGGTGTCGCTCGGGCTGGTGCCACCCTGGTGCGGAACGGCGTTGGCCATACCTGCGGCGAAGCCGGTCGCGATCGACGCGGCCAGTGCGGCCGAGGTCATCGTCATCAGCACCGGGGACCGTCGGTCTTCTTCGGCGCGGTGTCGGCCCCTCCGCTTGGGTGGATTCGCCATCGTCGTGTGAGTCCTCTCGTGTTTCGTGGGCTGGTGGTGTGTGGCCGCGTGGTCACGCGCTGCGGCGATGTCTGTTGCGGGCTATTCCTCGCTGGTGATCGACGCGATGAACACCTTGCCGTCGGTGCGGATGGTCTTGATCGTCTGGCGGTAGACGATGGGTTCGGCATCGGGGCCGGGTGGCGTCTCGGTCAACACCACCGCGTAGGTCCCGGCACCTTCGTCGGTGATCGACAGGCAGTGCGTCGTTCCCTCGGGCACCTCGTCGATGAAGGTCTGCAGTGCATCCTCACGTGCGACCGCGTTGGGTGCCGCGACAGCACGTGCCTGGCGAGCTGAGCGATCAACGTAATAGGCGTGATTGAAGGCCTTGATCGCGCCCGCGCCGGTCTGCTGATCGCCCGCGTCATCACCTGTGGTGACCGCCCCATCCGACAGCGACGGGCAGGGGTCTGCGGCGGTTGCATCCGAGACGTCCGCAGGCGAACTGGCGGTGGCGTCGGCCTGCGTCGCGGTCGAGTCATCACCGCCCTGACCGGCCAGCAGTCCGATCGACACCGCAGCCACCACGACCAGCCCGACCACCGTGGCAGCCGCACCGATCAGCGCGGTCCGGTGCGTGCGCACGAAACCAGGCTGTCCGTCCTTGGTCTTGGCCCTCGTGGAGCGCACCCGCATCTGTTCGAAGGGATCGTCGTCGTCCGATGCGGTCGGAATGAATTCGGGCTCGGAGAAGTCGGCGGCGGTGTCAGCAGGGGCGTCGAACCCGTAGGTGGCCGCCGCGGGTCGATATGAGTCCGGCTCCGGTGACGTGTGCTGCGGGATAGGAGCGCCGGCGCCCACCAGCCGAGCCTCTGCAAGATGACGAGCCAGCTCACGTGCCGGAGCGCCTCCGCCCGCCGGCCAGGCCGGGACATCGTCAAACCAATCCGATCGATCGCCCGTCATCGGCGACTCCCGAAGCCTGCCGGGTGCTGGATGCGAGATCCACGTAGCGTAGATGGCGCGCGGTGGCACCGCGCCACCACATTACGACGTGCATTGCTGCTGACACCGCGCATCCAGAATTCACCCCCCGACGAAACTGTGCAGCACCTTACCGAATGGCGAACCGTTCGCCGCCGTGCGCATCACTTCTCGCGCGGATTGTGCCACGGCTTAGCTGCCGGTTTGGCTTCGAAAAGTCGTTCTTGGCAACGGACACACCAATATTCATTCGTCTGGAGGACACCTAACGCACGTCAGTGTGATACGGGTCACGGCCGGAGGGTACCGGTGATCAGGGAACCCACATACGAGCTTCTGACCCGTACGACTGAACCTGACCGGACTGGCGTCCGACGCCGTACGTGCCGACTCCGATGATCGCCGGGCCTGAACCGGGCTCGAGGATTCGGCTCACACGTTGACCGGGTTTGCGGCCGAAAGACATCGGAATGCGTGTCGTCTTGTAGAAGTGTTTAGGACTGATCTCCGTCATCACGAGAGTGACGCGACAGTGCGGATTTCGAGCCCAGCCCGGACCGTCACCGGTGAATCCATGGGACGTCACGGTCGTGCGTACGTGCCCGGGCTTCCCGGCGGGAGCACTGAAGCTGACGTGCAACGCTCCTCGACAGTAGGCGTGGTCACCGAATGTCCCGAAGTGTCTCCAGCGATGGTCCAGAACATCGGAATCGGTGTATCGGCCGATGCCGTCCCCGCACCGGCAAATGACAGCACCCCGAACGCGGCGACCAGAACGGAGACAAGAGCTTTACGCATGACCAAACGACCCCCATCGAATTGACTGCAACCTGTCGAACTTAATACACGCTGAGCACGTGCCCACAATTGAGTCGGCTACGTGAACGACAGACAGGCACTGGCACAAGGGATTCGGCCCGCGCACCCGGATCATCGTCAGCATGTCGCTCAACAGATACCTGGGGTGGTTCGCGCTCACTTATCTCGGCGCGGGCCTCGTCTTGGCGTTCATCGGAACGTTTCTCGACATCGGGTCCGGAGCGTCGGCGATCGTCCCGATGATCGCCGCGATGAGTGCCGGCGATCGATTCGTTCGCGACCACGGTCGTATTCCGACGAGCTCTGAGAAGTGGGCTCTCGTCAACGCATCGTTCGCGATCGCGGTCGTGCTCACCGCCGTCACGATCCTGGCCATGGTGCTCACGGCGCCTGATGCGCCGCTGGCGATCGTCGACGCCGTGGGATGGGTGCTCACCGTTGTCTTGCTGATCGCCGGTCTGCTGGTGACCTACGGGCTCATCTGGTTCGGATATGGCTGGTTGACCTCGCGCACGCTGCGCAATCGCACCAAGCGCGTTCAGCAGCCGTCGTGACGAGCGGGTCGGGCAGATGCCCCGACTCGCAGACTTTGGAGGTGGATGACTTCGAGTGATCACTACACGATGAGTGAGATGGGGCATGTTTGGAATTGGTCCTCACCAGCAATGGGCACAGGCCTCCTGGCCGGCGGCACACTCCTTTGCCATCTCTGGCGCACCCCTGCAGCCGTGGGCGCGTCAAACTTCTTAAAAGTTATGACTCCATGAGTACTCTGGCTAGTCTATTCCATACTTATGCATAATTGGTCCATGGAGTCACGCGCACTGATCGCAGGCGGAGAGACCTTCACGACCGAGTTCAAACGCTCCGACATCAGCGCCAAGGACCTCACCAAGGCGGTCGCGTGCTTGGCGAATGGAGAGGGAGGAGTGCTGCTGATCGGAGTTGACGACGACGGCACCGTTGTCGGCGCTTCACCTCGCCATGGACAGGTGACCAATCCTGAACGCGTCGCGGCATACATCCAAGCCAACACCGAACCCGCCCTCGCCGTCGGTGTCCACCTCGAGACAATCGACGGCCACGAGGTCATACGCATCGACGTGCCCCGCGCAGACCCGGGACCCGTCGGGACGAAGTTGGGCGTCTTCACCAAACGGGTATTGAAGTCGACAGGTCAACCCGAGTGCGCACCAATGACGGCTCACGAGATCGTCAGCATGGGCATGGTGACCCGCGGACAGGACTTCGCGGCGTCCATCGCAAGAGACGCCAGCATGGATGATCTCGATCCCCTCGAGTTCGACCGCTTCCGGCGGCTGTGCCAAGAAGCCGGCGACGAGCTCGCTGACCTATCGGATGATGACGTGTTGCGCGCTCTTGGCCTCGTGCCGATCGCCGCGCCGGTGAGTATCGGTGCCGTCCTGCTGTTCGGAACCGACGCAGCACTGCAACGGTGGGTCCCCAACGCAGAAGTGCTCTTCCAGGATGCTCGATCCGGACACCAATCGACAAACATCAGAATCGCCGAGCCCCTCCTCGGTACAGCCGAGCGTCTTCGTGAACTGATCGACGCCCGCAACACAGTCACCGAACTGATGGCCGGGCTCTATCGAATTGAGATTCCACTCATCCCCTCGATCACGCGCCGGGAAGCAGTGGCCAACGCACTTGTACACCGTGACTATGCGGCCGTGGGTCCCATACGCGTCCAACTGAACGACAGCTCATTTGTGGTCGCCAACCCCGGAGGGTTTCCTCCCGGCGTCACCACCCAGAACATCCTTGACCAGTCACGGCCCCGCAGCCCCATTCTCGCCGCCGCATTCAAGCGTGCGGGCTTGGTCGAGCGACGAGGCAAGGGAGTCAACGACATGTTCGAACAGCAACTGCGCGCAGGCCGCGACGCACCTGACTACTCGCACAGCACCAGCGAATCAGTAGTCGTCACCGTCCCTCTCGGCAACGCCGACCTCGATCTCGTCCGGTTCCTCCTCACCTGGGAGAGCGATCACCAGGAGCCACTCAGTCTCGACGAACTGCGGATCGTTCACGAAGTGAAGACTTCCGGTTCGGCGACAAGTTTCGAAGTGGCAGGCGACCTGAATCTCATCTCGGCCATTGTGAAATCGAGTCTTGGCCATTTGGTCGAATGCGGGATTCTCGAATCTCGTGGAGTCGGTCGAAGTCGCAAATACCATCTCACCGCGCGGTTCTATGATCTCGCCCAAGATCGCAACGCCTACGTGCGTGTCAAGGGAATTGATCCCCTCCAGCAGGAGCGAATGATCCTCGACTACGCAGACGCCTACGGTTCCATCACCCGCGGCCAAGCCGCCGAGTTATGCCAGACGACCCCGACCCAGGCGAGATCAGTCCTGAAACGCTTGGTGGAGGACGGCCGACTACGCCTGACAGGGGAACGCCGCGGCGCGCGATACGTGCCTAGAGAATAGACCCGAGAGAAGGGTCGTTGGTCAATCGATCGATTGAGTGGGTGGAATGGGTGGATGGATGGAGATGGGGCATGTTTGGATATGAGTCCAGCCAGGACGCCAGGCTACGGAATCACAGGTCTGGCACAGTAGACTTCCATTTCTGGCACAGCATCGCGCCAACGTGTTCCCCCATACCTGGCCAACGACTCTCACGGGCCGGTTTCCGGGTTGATGCGCAACTCGACGGCATATGGCCTCTTCCCCATGAACGATGCTTGGAAGCTTCCACCAATTTCGCCGCCTCTATATGTTGGGATCACCACAACCTGTTCTACGCACCGTCAATCGGGAAGAGCCGGCTTACTGGCCTCACCACACGCTGGCGCCGAGCACGAAAGGCGGCTCGGTTGCATGCCTCGTGCCATGATAGGCGCGTGACCTCAGAACGGGCAGCCATCTACTACGCCAACCTGCTCCGCGAGCTATTCGTTCTGGAACAGATCGTGGAGGGTCAGGACGACGACCCGCCATCGTTTGAAGATCTGAAGGCGCAGGCGATGCAACTTCCGCAGGGTGAGGTTTCCGCTGTCATTGACAAGGTGCAGTACACCGAGATCCCGCTGATTCGGAAGGCTCACCGCATCACTAGGTGGATTGATGCCGATGGCAGGCATCGCTCAACACCCCGCGACTGGCCATCGCCCGACAACGAGGTGAGGCGTTGACCGGCTATACCGAGGATGCGCTCCGTATGGCCGCTGACGTCATCGAGGAATACAACCGTCGGCAGGATAACCAGACCGAGAATCAACCAGTCCGACCCTCGACCCTCCGAAATGAAGCCGATCGCATCGCTGGTAGTGAATCACAGAACAACTGACGACCTGGGTGCGCAACCTCTCGACGCAACGGCTCAGAGCTAGCTAGAGGTGAACGACTTCAATACCGCCCCAAGCCTCGGCGAGATATTCTGCCGCGATGCGGCGATGGCAATGCTCAGGCGTCGCCTCCGAGCAGAGGAGGACAGCGTCCTCAAATGCGGCTGGCTCGAGCACCCGTTCGATGCGCCGCTCGTTGATGAGATCGATGTACTCGCGCTCATATTGTGACCAGGACCACCCGCCCTTCTTGTAAGCTGTTAGGAACTCGCTGGTGGGCGCGAGCAAGAGCTCGTGACGGTAGGTCATTCCACAGAGTTCGTGCACGAAGTATCGCAGGTCGTCGCGCTTTGTGAATCCCGCGAGTTGGGAAACATTGTTGAGGCGGGTGTCGACGAGAGCGACTGCACCGCTATTCCGAAGCAAACCGAAGAACTGTTCGGCACTCTTCTTTGTAAAGCCGATCGTATAGAGAGTCATTTGCCTGCCGCTGCCTCTTTGTCGATATAGGCTATATCCGACTCTTGCAGTTCGAGGGCCTTCGCAAGTAATTCTTCCTCCGACTCGAAAAGGGACGGCTCGTCTAGGTGATGCTTCCGACGGAGGCGGTTCATCGCTGCGCTATGTCGTTCAACACTTCCATCTCGATGGATATGTGTGATTTGCATATCACGGTCGGCCAGAACACGCGAGATGAGTATGGTCCGGTGGCAATCGAGTGGGTCTTGCTCCGTGCACGTTAGAGCTATTCGCTCGAGTGTTGCACCATTAATGAGGCGTTCGATTCCGGAGACGAACAAAGGGCTATGCGCTAGGCGGCTGTACTGCACCTTTCCATCGATATAGCAGGTCGGATCCGGTGATCTTGCTCCAAGCTCCTTGCCCAAGAATACATAGCTAACTCCTGCGGCTTCGAGAGCCGAACGTATGGCCTCCCGATTGAATTGCGGTGTGTACCGGCTAGCCGGTATGGATCGCACGTCGGCAACAGCGGTAATTCGGTGCAGACTAAGTAGTTCGACGAAGTCCTCAATAGAATGGTTGGAGTGACCAATGGTGTACAACTGGTTCAATTCACCGATCACCTCCTGCTTCGGCGATAACTGCAGCAACCAGCCTGTAACAGTAGTCATTGTACGGCTCTCCCAGACTCACAGTCAGAAATGCCGCCCCGATGTCGTGGAACCCACGACCGTGTGCCAAATAGTCACGCTCGACAATTGGATCGGTAACGAAGACCCTGTAATCGTGTCCACACCACGAGAAGATTGCCTGTACTCTCAGGTTTTCGTTTCCGTAGTCCTCGCCGGGAGCAAACACTCGGTAACGCAAGGAGTCGACATGAATCAAACGCAAAGAGTCTCGGAGCTTATCTGCATCGCTCTTTGGAATACGGTCATTTAATCCATATCGCGTGCTCGAAGATGATGCGGCCCAAAGATCCCTAGAATCGACGAGAGGGCTGAGTTCGGTTATGCCGAAGCCCCACACGAACTCCCAATAGGCGCCCTTATCAATCAGCCAGTTCTCTGATTGATAAGTCTCTGGAACGTGCTTGACGAGGGGCACCTGCGCTACATCGAGCACGTCGGGATGTGATCCATCTGAGTACTGACGCTCGTACTCTGAGACTTCGCCGTGTTCACGCCCACTTACAGGCCGTACCCAACCCAGTGGGCGCCAGTCTTCGTCCAGCTCGACGCCCGCAATGCATCGGCCACTCAACTTGCGGGAGTTTGCCAGGACAAGAATCGTCTTGAACAATGGCGGCGACTTATCGGCGATCACGCGGTCTCCTGGTCGGCAGACGAAGTCAGTCTCTCGATCGTCTCCAGCAGGCGGGTCACCTTGTCCACCGCGAAGACTTGCGTCGGCCCCTGCGGGGCGTTGTCGATGAACGGCGGATCGAACAGCTGGTTGGCGTCCATCCTCCCGTTCCGCGTAAGGTGCTCGACGACAAGTCCGATGAAATGGATCTGGTCAGCGGTGGCGTTAGTGTCGTTCACGAATTCCGCGAACGCTTCGTTCACCGCCTGCTGGTCGAGCCCGACAAGCGCACGAATGAAGCGTCCGAGGCCGTGAGCGTCATCGATCGCCTGCTGCAGTTCCTCCGGTGAACCAGCACCGCTTCGGGCGAGGAGTTCCTGGAGCGAGTCGATGTCGGCTAGGGTCAATGGCTTCCCGGTCCTCAGCTTCTGCAGCGCTAGGTTGTCCGGCTGTCGACGCAAGTAGTCACGGACCTTGGCGTTGAAGCGCTCCTTGTCGGTACCAGTCGCCAGATGTGGCATGGCGACCTCGGTGACGTCGCCGGTGAACGTGTCTCGCAGATCGGTGTAGACGATCGGCTGCTTCGTCTTCTCAAGGAGCCCAACGAGGGAACGCAGCTCTTTGCGCGCGTCTTCGAGCATCTCCGGGGTGACGTCTTCCCACCACGCCTCGGAGGCGACCTCGCGTAGGAGTTCTTCCTTGGCCTTGATCTTGGGGATGGTGAGTTGCTCGAGGAGGCCGTCGGCGATGGTGCGGACTTTGTCTTGCTGGCGTTCGAGGGTGGTGTCGTCGGCTTCGATGACGGCGAGTTGTCCGCGCAGGACGATGAGGTCGAAGCGTTTCGCCATCTCGTCCGTGTCGCGGACGCTGGTTGGGAGGTCGGCGAGGTTGTCGACTATCTCGCGAATCTTCTGTTCGGTCAGCGACTCCCATTCGCCGCGGTCGCGGTAGACCTCGACCTGTTTGCGGCGCGGCCGGACGAGGAAGTTGTCGAGGTTCATGCCCGCGACCTGGGTGTGCAGGACGTCGGTGATCTGTTCGCGCAGTTCCGCGTTCGTGTGGGTTCGGTCGAGCGCCCACACGACGTCGGTACGGGCCGTAAACAATCGCTCCGACAGTGAGGCCGGCAGGTGTGCTTCGGCGGGTGCGGGGTGGGCGTTGAAGAACTCGACGTTGCCGCAGAGGTCGAAGATGAAGAAGTCGGTCTTGTCTACTCCTGGTCCGTAGAGGTCGGGGCGTAGGCGGGTGCCGCGGCCGACCATTTGCCAGAACTTGGTCTTGGACCGCACGGGTTTGAAGAACACCAGATTGACGACATCGGGGACGTCGATGCCGGTGTCGAGCATGTCGACGGAGATCGCGATGTGCGGGCTCGTATCCGGTTGGGAGAACAGGTCGATCAGGTCTTGGCCGTGGGACACGGCGTGGGTAATGACGGCGGCGAACTGGCCGTTGTACTGCGGGTAATTGCGGTCGAAGCGCTGTGCGATGAAGTCGGCGTGTTTCTGGTTCTTCGCGAAGATGATCGTCTTGCCGAGCCGGTCACCGCCGGCGACGCGGTGGCCGCGAGTCATCAGGACTTCGAGAGCTTTGTCGACGGTGTCGGTGTTGAACAGCCATTTGTTGACCGCTTCGGAGGACACTTCGTCGGGGTACTCATCCGGGTCGACGTCTTCGCCCCAGTCCTCGCCTTCCCACCGCTTCTTCTCCTCGTCGGACAGGTCGTCGTACTTGATGCCCTGGCGTGGGAAGGACAGCGGTACCGTCACGGCTCGTGGTGGTACGAGGTAGCCGTCTTTGATCGCTTCTTCGAGGCTGTAATCGTCTGTGGGGACACCGGTTTCGAGGTTGAACAGCTGGTAAGTGTTGTAGTCGACTTCGTCTTTGGGAGTGGCGGTCAGCCCGAGGAGGTAGGAATCGAAGTATTCGAAGATCCGCCGATACTTTTGGTACACCGAGCGGTGGGCTTCGTCGATGACGACGAGATCGAAGTGCCCGGGGCCGAAGCGGCGCCGGCCGTTATCGAGGTCGTTGATCAGCCCCATCATCGTCGGATAAGTGGACACGTAGACACGGCCGTCGGTGTTCTTCTCGGTCAGCAGGTTGACCGGTGAGGTATCCGGCAGGAACGTCTTGTAGGCGTTGACCGCCTGCTTGACCAGAGCCTTGCGGTCGGCAAGGAACAGGATGCGTTTGGCCCAGTTCGCTCGCATCAGCATGTCCGACAGGGCGATCACCGTACGGGTCTTACCGGACCCGGTGGCCATCACCAGCAGGGCGGCGCGTTGACGGTTAATCTCGAAGCCCTCAGTGACGTTGCGGATCGCCCGCGTCTGGTAGGGGCGTTCCACGATCGAGGTGTTGATGTCGACGTCGGCGAGTTTCTTTCGAGTGGTGCGGCGCTGGATCTCCAGGGCGAGCTCGTCGCGGGTGTAGAAGCCCTCGACTTCCCGTGGTGGGTAGTTCTCGTCGTCCCACAGCCAGGTAGCGAAACCGTTGGTGTAGAAGATGATCGGGCGCTGGCCGTGCATCTGCTGGAGGCAGTCGGCATAGAGCCTGGCCTGGTGTTGTCCGACGGTCGCGTCCTTGGAGGTGCGTTTGGCTTCCACCACCGCCAGGGGGCGTCCGTCGGTGCCCCACAGCACATAGTCGACGAAACCGGTCTTGCCGTCGGGCATCCCGGTCACCGGGTACTCCCGCACCCGCAGGGCGTCGACATCCCACCCGGCTTCACGCAGCAGCAGGTCGATGATGTCGGTGCGGGTGCGAGCTTCGTCGTAGTCGTGGGTGTCGGCATGCTGGGCTGCAGCGGCTTGTGCGGCGGTGACCTGGGCGCGCAGCTGGGCGATGAGCTCCTCGAGGCTGGCGTGGGCGGCGTCGGCTGCTTTGAGTTGTTCGTCGCGCGCCAGTAGCTGCTCGGTGAGGTCAGCACGCGCATTGGCGGCTTCTTCGAGTTGGGCGTCCTTGGCCTCCAGCTTGGCACCGAGTTTCTGCAGCTGGGCCATCGTCTTGGCGACTGCGGCCCCGCCACCCGGCTTGGGTAGATTCGCGCGGTCGAGTTTCTGCTCCGGGGTTGGCTTCGAGTCGGCCTGGGTTGCATAGGTACGGTCGAGCCACGACAGGACGTGGAACAGTTCCTCGAGCAGGCGGATGCCGGATTCCTGCCCGATCGGACGGTCGTCGTGGACGGCGTGGTTGCCCGCGCGCCGAATCAGGTCCAGTTTCGTCTGCACCGGACCCGGCACGAGCGCCTGAAACGCCGGGTCATGGATGCGGGCCGACAGATCGTCCTTGTACGGCTTGTCCAGGCCATTGACGGTGTAGAGCCACTTGACGGCGGCCTCGGCCGTCCGCCGCGCGTAGAAGCAAGTGGAACGGCTGTCGAACAGCGCATCGCGTTCGGCGTTCTTCGCCGACGCATGAATCTGCGGCCACTCACCCTGCAGAAAGTCGAAGTTCCCAGCCACCATCCCTCCTCCCTAACGTCTCCGATCTTGGCACACGGCCTGTGTTGATTGACGTAAGCCGGCAAGACTACATCGATCTTCTGACAGCTCGACCCGAGCCAACTTGGCAGGAGTGTAACGGTCCCGCCGGGCACGATTGACTCGCTCAATCACAGCCCCGCCGGAGAACCGGTGTCGCTTGGGACTCGAGACGAGCAGAACGTGCTCGGTGACGAAAGCGGGCGATAGCGGTGTTGGTGAGACCTCAGCAACCGGCGCGAGAAGCCTTATCCGACAAAACACTCGGTACCGGCTGCAGTGACTTCACAATTCACCGCGGAAGGCGCGGGATTGAATGGAAGCGAACAGCGCTTCACAGGTATCCAGGCCCGAGGTTACGTTTGTCGCGAGACTCCGAATACTTACTACCCTTCTCCCGAATTCCCTTTGTTCCGCAAGATCAGGTAGGTCGATGGCGAGCGGCGCAAGATCCCTCTTGTTGAGCTGGGGTACTGAACTACCGGACTGAATAGAGGCGAGATCAAGAAACTGAAACCATCCGAACAGGAAATCAGAGGTAAGGAACTCGTCAATTGGCGCTATTCCCATTAGATTCGGGTCGAGCACAGCTGAACGAACTGTTAAGCGCTTCTTATTGGTGCCGATCGCTCCACCTCGTTTCGGTATCACCACGGACCCAGTTGGGCAGGTAGCAGCTCTCGCTCCCCCCTTTGCACTCCACAACACCGAATTCTTGAGAAAGGTCTCGTTTCCTGACAAGTTCAGATCAGATACCTTCAGGAGCTGATACCCACCTGCCTGGCCAGCGAAGGCCTCGCCGTCGGGGAGCGTGCCTCCCGCGTAGAATTCGGCTACGTCGCCAAGCAGCGTGTTTGACTCCGACTTGCGTGGGTCACCGAACATCTGAACAAAGACTGCCCGCGACAGTGTGTCCAAGAGTCCGAGACTTTGCTTCCGCTTGGCGCGGAGGGTGTCAGCGTGGTCGAGGATGGCTGCGATGCGGCGTTGTTCGGCGAGGGGAGGGAGAGGGATCTCAAGATTGTCGAGGTCCTCGTTGCGGAGGTTGTTGATATTCGCGCCCGCCGCAAGGCTCGAAACACGCCGACGGTAGTCGGTAGTTCTAAAGTAGTGAGAGAAGTAGAGGGGATCGACTCCGCTACCTGGCCTTAGTACCTTACAGAAGGCGCCAAAGGTTGCCCCAGTTTCACCTTCGACGCGTGCGGATTTGCCAACGATGTCGATGGAGCCACTTGATGCGGCAACAAGAACGTCTCCTGCACACAGCATCTGGCGTGGATTGACTTTCTCATGAGGGACATAGAGAAGGTCTCTGATCACCAATCCTGAATCTGTAATGTTGCCCGCGCGCAGAATAGGAACGAGGCCGTCTGCAGGAGAATCACTCGCGTCGGATTTCGCATAGGTTACTCCGCGAATCTGTTCACTGATATCGCCAACAGTCGTCACAGTGCGCGTCATTCGGCACCGCCTGCCAGCATCTGGCGTAGCTCGGCGAGGCCGGATTGAATGTCGAGTTCGAGTTTGTCGAGTTCGTCGAGGATCTCTTTGGGTGCGCGGTGTTCGACCTCCTCATGGACGATCTCTTTGTATCTGTTGAGGCTGAGGTCGTAGCCCTGCTCTTCGATGGCGTTCCGCGGAACGCAGAAAGACTGCTCGGTGCGCTCACGCTTGAGCTCGGCACCATCGCGTTCGGCCCAGCGGGCGAGGACGTCGGGCAGGTTGTTCTTGGCGTGCTGGTCGTCCGCGAGCTCGGCCAGCGGACCGAGCTTGTCGCCATCGAGCAACGCGATTCGCTTGTCGTCGAGCGAGAATCCATCGGCCTGGACGTCGTAGAACCAGACGTTGTCGGTTCCGCCCGAGTTGGTTTTGGTGAAGAACAGGATCGCGGTCGAAACACCTGCGTAGGGCTTGAAGACACCCGATGGGAGCTTCACGACGGCGTCTAGTTTGTGGTCGTCGACGAGCATCTTGCGCAGGGTCTTGTGCGCCTTTGAGGAGCCGAACAGGACGCCGTCGGGCACGATGACGGCTGCGCGGCCACCTGGCTTAAGGAGTCGTAGGAACAAGGCAAGGAACAGTAGTTCGGTCTTCTTCGTCTTGACAATCTGCTGCAGGTCTTTCGCGGTGTTCTCGTAATCCAGGCTCCCAGCGAAAGGCGGATTGGCGAGCACCAGTGAATACGCGCCGGCATCCCCGGTGTTGGCTTCGGCGAGAGAGTCCCGGTAGCGGATGTCGGGTTGTTCGACGCCGTGCAGCAGCATGTTCATCGAACCGATGCGCAGCATGGTGTTGTCGAAGTCGAACCCATGGAACATGTCGTGGTGGAAGTGCTTGGCACCTGTGCCAGAGTTGATGTCGGCGGCGTGGTGGTCGCGCATGTATTCGGTGGCCGCGACCAGGAAGCCGCACGTGCCCGAGGCCGGGTCGACGATGGTGTCTCCGGGTTCGGGGGCCATCATTTCGACCATCAGCTTGATGATGTGGCGGGGTGTGCGGAATTGGCCGTTCTGTCCGGAGCTTGCGATCTTGGCGAGCATGTACTCGTACACGTCGCCTTTCGTGTCGAGGTCACGCATCTCGATCTTGTCCAATAGATCGACGACCTTGGTGAGCATGCCCGCGTTGGGGATCGACAGTCGGGCGTCCTTCATGAAGTGGGCGTAGGTGGAGTCCTCGTCGCGCATGGTGCGTATGAACGGGAACACATCCTCGTCCACAGTTCGGAACATGTCGTCGGGTGCGTAGTTCTTGAACTCCGACCAGCACAGTTCGGTGCGCTCGACAGGGAATGGGTTGCCAGTCATTGGCTTCTTGGTGAGGCTGGCGCGGTTAAGGGCGAGTTGCTGTTCGTCATCGAGGCGGCGGATGAACAGCAGGTACGTGATCTGCTCCATCACCTCCAAAGGGTTAGAGATGCCGCCGGACCAGAATGCGTCCCAGACGGCGTCGACCTTGCTCTTCTGTTCTCCCGTGATCACTCTCGCGTACTCCCAAACAGTCGTGGTGAACCCGAACAGAACTGTATAGCGCACCAATCGGACAGTTCGCGGACAGCGATGGCGCGACACGCCCGACGGCAAAGGCAATATTCGGTGTGTGATGTGCGTCTTGAGGACGTACATCGGCGTCCTTCGTTTGCTGGCAACGCTCCACGAGAGCGAACCGGCAGGTAGCTGCACCGCCTCTACCTGGGATTTCGGTCGCCCTCAATGCGCATAGTGCGCGCTGTGCGCGCACCGCGTGGTGTGCGCACTACGCGCGCTTTGCAGCCAGGATGCGACCGGAAAGCATCTCAGACCAGTGCCTCCGGGTGTGGTGGCATTGATTCCGGAAGTCCCCGGAACTACCCGGTAGGAGGCACTCATGAAGGACCCCGATGTTCCGGCCGCACACTTCGGTTCGCCGCGTATCAACAAGCCCGGCGACGTAACGCGGGTTGAGCTGCGCCTGCCGACTCCACTTGCTGCCCGCCTTTACCGGCTCGCCCAGGCGAATGGGCAGTCTGTATCGCGTGTCGGCGCCGACGCGATCGAACGTGGATTGGGAGGTGCTGAGTGACGTAGCACCACTCGGGCCGACAGGCCCGTACACGACATCAGGCGCCGACCTGCACGATCAGCGCCCGACATCTCACAGCGGCTGGCACCGCTGCTTTCATCTAACCCCTGCATGGAGTCCCCTTGATGCTACCCGCTGTAATTCCGAACGCCCACGCTCGCGACGTGCCCGTGTCGATCTGGACACGCTCCCGCCAGGCGGTGACCAAGCCGTGAGGAATCTGCCGATCGACGTCGCGATCGACGGCTACGTGCCTCGACAGATTCCGGAAGCAACGTGGCGCGTCATTGAGGACGAAGTGCGTCAGATCGTCCGCGACTCTCAGCCGGCGACGGGAACGTCCGCCGATCACCACATGCTGGCAGTCACCCATTTCCTCGCTTGGGCGGTCGACCAGCAACGCTCCCGTGAGCGCGAGCGGCTCTTCGTACCCGAGGTCGTCGAACAATACGTGGCTACGGCGTGCGGACATCTCTCGCCCGTCAGCCGTGGAACGCGTCGATCAGTGTTGCGGACAATCGGACGGCGCGTCACTCGGAAAGCTCGATGGGACTCACCCGCACCGGTCTATCCAACCTCCAAGAGCCGGCCACCTTACACCGATGAACAATGTCGATGGCTGGTCAAATGCGTTGACTCTCAATCCAGCCCTTTTCGACGCCGGGTTCTCCAATCACTCCTCGGCCTGGGTCTTGGGGCTGGGCTGACACCCGACGAGATCGCCTTTCTCACCACCGACAGCGTCATCAACGCAGCGCCGGGAAGAGTCGCGATTGAATTGCCAGCTCGCGTGGTCCCCGTCCGCACTCGCTACGCACCTCTCCTCGAAACGCTCGTGCGTTCCTTGCCCACAGGTGCTTTCCTCATTCGTGATAAGCCGGTCCCGCGGGTCGAGACGATCTCCCAGCTGATCGGGAATTGCGACCTCCCCACCAGCCTGCGCCCGCTGACGATGTCGCGATTGCGCCTTACCTGGGCACTCGACGCGCTGGCTTCATCAGCTCCGCTGCCCGCCGTGATGGCCGCCTACGGCTGCAGATCGCTGAAATTCACCGAGCCGCTGCTCCCGCACTTGATTGACCTTGCCGCGTCCGCGGACATCACCTCGGACCCGCGCCTCTACGACTTCTGACTCATGGCCAGTGCGAAGAGCGTCCCGCGTCACCGGACCAAGGAGCGTGGTGATGGACCTGGCTGCAGCGCAAAGACTTTCAGGGTCGCCTTCGACGGCGCACTGAGCGCGCCCGCACGCCACCTCCTCCACACGGTCATGGTGGAGGACAACAATGGTCGCCCCCGGGAGTTCACTCCCTTCCAGTTCTTCACCCTGGCCCTCATCAATGCGCTCGAAAAGCGGCCGATGCTGTTCACCAAGATCCACGAGACCTACCTCGGCCTCACAACCAATCAGCTCCGCCAACTCGGCCTCACAACGCTCTCCTACGACCAGACAACTGGCTTTGCCGCACGCGTGAAGACTCTCGTCGAAGCCGACAAAGTCGACGTCGTCGAGCTCATGAACGGCGTCTTCCAGCACACGATGCCGCAGCTACCGGCCATGTCCCTGGCCGTCGACTCCACCGACTACGAGTCATTCGCCAGGATCCGCGGCTTCTGGAATCGCACCAGCGACCAAGCACCCACCAGCCACGAAACCGACAGCGAGCCCGACGCGGATCCCAAAGCAGGCCGCAAGGGCGGCATCTGGCCGGTGGTTTGCTCGGATAACCGGCTACAACGAACCGTGGACCCCGATGCGCGCGATGGACACCGGTCGGCCCACAACAACAAGCCTGCCGGAGCATTCGTAGGCTACGACCTCACACTCGCCGTCAACTCGCGGCCATGGCGCGGCGAAGACGAACTCCCCGGATTCATCGCGGCCGCCAACCTCACACCCGCTGGCAGTCATCACGCCCGAGCGGCCATCGGGCTCATCGAGAAGCTCCATGCCACCGGCCAGAGCATCACCGACGTCACCGCCGACCGCGCCTACAACAACGCCAAAACAGAATTCTGGACAAGCCCGCTGCGCAAGCTCGGCATCGCGCCCGTCTTCGACCTCACCGAGAAGCAACGCCGCCAACGCCCAGGCCCCGAGCCCGGCACCATTATCCTCGACGGCACCCTATTCACTGACGCGCTACCCAAGCACCTCTGGGAACTCCCCACCTACACCGTGGGCATGACTTCCGAGGCCCGCGCCGCCCTGATGTCGCTCTACGACGATCGCAAGCCCTACGCGTTCCGGTCAATGGGAAAGAAGGCCGACGGCAAGCAGCGGTTCCGCGGCCCTGTCAGAACCGATGCTCCGTCAAAGATCTGCTGCCCCAACAATCAAGTCTCAATGCAGGAGAGACTGACCCGACCCGTCACCGAATGCAACGACGAGAAATGCGGATGCTCCCTGTCGGTCACCCTGCACGACGACTTCCTTCCCAACATCCGCCAACGCAACATCTACGGCACCACCGACTGGAACAAGGACTATCACCGCCGGAACGCGGTCGAAGCAGCGAACAGCGCCCTACGTACCGAGTTCCGAATGGACCGCGGATACACACGGGTCTTCGGTCTGGTGAAGAACGCCTTCCTGCTCGGCTTCACGCTGTTTGCGTACAACTACGAGTGCATCACTGACCACTTCCGCACTCGCGGACTGGCCGTTCCGCCCGAGTACCCGATCGCGAAGGTACCGCCGCTGAAATCACCGGCACCCAAGACCTCGACGAAGCACGCAAAGGCCACAGAGGGTGACCGACCATCACCAGGCGGTTGATCCGCCGCTCGGGGCAATCTTTCAGACGCACATTCTTCTCCACAGCAGCAACCGTGGGGTTCACTGCTGAGCGGAGATCGCAATCCTGAGCTAATCGGACCGTCGGCGGGTCTTGTGAGCCGATCGGATCTCGAGTTCAGAAGCGCTATCGCAAATTGATGTCATTAGTAGGCCGCTGTCCGGAATTTCGTCGTATTTCTACGACTTATCCAAACTAGAGACTATGACATAGGCAAACATGCCGATGGTGGAGCCTAGGAGATTCGAACTCCTGACATCCGCCTTGCAAAGGCGGCGCTCTACCAACTGAGCTAAGGCCCCGTGCCGACTGAAAACAACCGGACTTGGGTGTGCGAATGGGTGTCTGACACCTCTCGCAGTGGGCCTAGGAGGACTTGAACCTCCGACCTCTTCGTTATCAGCGAAGCGCTCTAACCGCCTGAGCTATAGGCCCGTGAACCGAAGACAGAGATTACCCGACGGGGTGGCGAAGGAGCAAAACGGGTGGTCAGGGAGGGTAGGGGTCGATGTTGGAGGCCCGCGGTGGTGGTTTCGATACGCCTGCTCGCCTAGCGGCTCGCACGCTACTCAACCACCGGAAGGGAACCGCCTATGCGCATCCAGAACCGGAAGGGCAACGTTTCTGCACATGACGAAGGGAACCGGGCGTACCCGAGGACGGTCAGTCCAGATCGCCCAGTGTCACCTCGGCGCCGCCGACGAGATCGGCGCACAGGTTGTAGATGTAGGCACCGATGGTCGCCAGGGCGGTCAGTAGGATCGCGTTGATCGCACCGAGCAGCGTGGCCCAGCCGAACACTGCACCCGCACCGATGATGTCGCCCTCACTGGTGGAACCGTCGGCGGTCACCAGGGTGCCGAACGAGCTGTTCACCTGCTCCCAGACGCCCATGCCGTCGAGCACCAGGTACAGCACGGCCACCGAGATCATCCAGATCAGGAAGCCGACGACCGACAGCACCGCCGCGATCTTGAAGGTGGCCCACGGATCGATGCGACGTACTTGCACCGCCGCACGCAACGGGCGCGCGCCGATCTCGGCCGGGGCCGACCGCGTCGGAGTGGGTGCCTGCGGTGCCGCCGGCTTCGGCTCGTTCACGTGATGGATGGCGTCGAGGTTCGGCAGCTTCTCGGCCGGCAGGTTCTCGCGGTCGATGTGCCGGGTCGGCGACTCCACGAACTTCTCACCGGGGTCGTCGGTCTTGGTGGCCGACGAACCGTACGACGAACTGGCTTCCCGCGGATCGTCGAGCTTCGTGATCGGCGCCTGCTGACCGGCCATGCTCGCCGCCGCGGTGGCACTGACGATGCCCCGCGGCGGCGGGCCGGGCTGACGCGAATTGCCGTTGGGTGCCTCCGACTGGTGACCGGTGCCGTTGGGGCCACGCTGCCACGGCGGCACGAGGCCACCCGGAGCGGTCCCCTGCGGCCCCGAACCAGAGGCCGCGTGGGGACCCGAATCCCCGTTGGTCGGCTTCTTGTCGTCCGGTGTGTTCGGTGAGCTCACTGGCATTCCCTCATTCGGTGGTCGTAGGACCCACACTAACCGCTACCGGTGGCCGTACCCGGCCACTACTTGCCGGGACCCGCCGATGCGCCTGCTTCTTCTTCCGGCTCGTCGGCATTGCGTGCTATTGCGATGACGGTGGTGCCCTCCTCGAGGTTCATCAGGCGCACACCCTTGGTCTGGCGACCGGCCTTACGCACCTGCTTGGCCCCCGTCCGGATGACACCGCCACCGGAGGTGATCGCATACAGCTCCGAGTCGTCGTCGACGATCAGCGCACCGATCAGTTCTCCGCGCTTGCGGTCGTGCTGGATCGTGAGCACACCCTTGCCGCCACGACCCTGTACCGGGTAGTCATCCATCCCGGTGCGCTTGGCGTAGCCGCCCGACGTGGCGACCAACAGGTACGTGCCCTCGCGGACCACGTTCAGCGACAGCAACAGATCGTCGCCGTTGAAGCGCATACCCTGCACGCCGGAGGTCTGGCGACCCATCGGCCGCAGCGCCTCGTCGTCGGCATGGAACCGGATGGACTGGCCCTTGGCCGACACCAGCAACAGATCGTCGTCGGCGCTGCACAGCTGCGCACCCACCAGTTCGTCCTCGCCCCGCAGGTTGATCGCGGCGATGCCGCCGGACCGATTGGAGTCGAAGTCGACCAGCTTGGACTTCTTCACCAGACCGTTGCGGGTGGCCAGCACCAGGTATGGCGCGTCCTCGTAGGTCTTGAGCTGGATGACCTGGGCGATGCGTTCTTCGGGCTGGAAGGCGAGCAGATTCGCCACGTGCTGACCGCGGGCGGTCCGGTTGGCCTCGGGCAGCTCGTACGCCTTGGCCCGGTAGACGCGACCCTTGGTGGTGAAGAACAGGATCCAGTCGTGTGTCGAGCTGACGAAGAAGTGTTTGACGATGTCGTCCTGCTTGAGGCCGGCACCCTGCACACCCTTGCCGCCGCGGCGCTGGCTGCGATACAGATCCGAGCGGGTCCGCTTGGCGTAACCGGTCTCGGTGATCGTGACGACCACTTCTTCACGCGCGATCAGGTCTTCGTCGCTGACGTCGCCGTCGGCGGCGATGATCTGGGTGCGCCGGTCGTCGCCGTACTTCTCGACGACCTCTGTCAGCTCGTCTCTCACGATCGCGCGCTGACGCTCGGGCTTGTCGAGGATGTCCTTGTAATCGGCGATCTCACGCTCGATCTCGGCCAACTCGTCGATGATCTTCTGCCGCTCCAACGCCGACAGACGACGCAGCTGCATCGTCAGGATCGCGTCGGCCTGGATCTCGTCGATGTCGAGCAGATCCATCAGGCCGGTGCGGGCGGCCTCGGTGTTCGCCGAGGCGCGGATCAGTGCGATCACCTCGTCGAGGGCGTCGAGCGCCTTGACCAGACCGCGCAGCACGTGGGCGCGCTCCTCGGCCTTGCGCAGCAAGTACCGGGTACGACGCACGATCACGTCGATCTGGTGCTCGACGTAGAGCCGGATCATCTGATTCAGGCGGAGCGTACGCGGCACACCGTCGACGATGGAGAGCATGTTGGCGCCGAAGCTGGTCTGCAGCTGGCTGTGCTTGTACAGGTTGTTCAGCACCACCTTCGCCACCGCGTCGCGGCGCAGGGTGATGACGATGCGCATACCGTCGCGATCGGAGGACTGATCCTCGATTCGGCTGATGCCCTTGAGTTTTCCCTCGTTGACCTGCTCGGCGATCGACTGGATCAGGTTGTCCGGGTTCACCTGATACGGCAATTCGGTGACCAGCAGCTGGGTGGTGCCCTTGTTCTCCTGGATCTCCACCACACTGCGCATCCGGATGCTGCCACGGCCGGTCGTGTAAGCATCCTTGATGCCCTGACTGCCGACAATCAGTCCAGCAGTGGGGAAATCAGGACCCTTGATGGCGTCCATACACGCGGCGAGTAACGCCTCGTCGTCGGCGTCGGGATGCTCAAGCGCCCAGAACACCGCATTGGCAACCTCATTGAGGTTGTGCGGCGGAATGTTGGTGGCCATGCCGACCGCGATACCGCCGGATCCGTTGATCAGCAGGTTCGGGATGCGCGAGGGCAGCACCGTCGGCTCGTTGGTCTTGCCGTCATAGTTCGGAATGAAATCGACGGTCTCCTTGTCGATATCCCGCAGCATCTCCATCGCCAACGGCGTGAGACGGGCCTCGGTGTAACGCATGGCGGCCGCGCCGTCGTTGCCCCGGGAACCGAAGTTGCCCTGCCCGTCGATCAGCGGATAGCGCATCGACCACGGCTGCGCCAGGCGCACCAGGGCGTCGTAGATCGCGGAGTCGCCGTGCGGATGGTAGTTACCCATCGTCTCCGCAACGGGTTTCGCCGACTTCACGTAGCTGCGGTCGGGCCGGAAACCGGCATCGAAGGACGCATACAGCAGGCGGCGATGCACCGGCTTGAGACCGTCGCGCACCTCCGGCAACGCACGGCCCACGATCACACTCATCGCGTAATCGATGTAGCTGTTCTGCATCTCCTGGCCGAGATCGACCGGCTCGATGCGGTCGCCCTCTCCCCCGGCCGGGGGCAGTGTGGTGTCAGTCATGGGAATCTCTTTCGTTCAGACTGTCGGTGGCGGTGGTTTCGAGGCTCGTCGCAGGCTCCTCGCACCTCAACCACCAGCGAGATCGACCATCGGACGGATCTCAGACGTCCAGGAAGCGAACATCTTTCGCGTTGCGAGCGATGAAGCTGCGGCGGGCGGCCACGTCCTCACCCATCAGGATCGAGAACAGCTCGTCGGCAGCGGCCGCGTCGTCGAGGGTGACCTGGCGCAGCACCCGCACCGCCGGATCCATGGTGGTCTCCCACAGTTCCTTGGCATTCATCTCGCCGAGACCCTTGTAACGCTGGATGCCGTCGTCGGTGTTGATCTTCTTGCCGGCGGCGCGGCCGGCCTCGAGCAGGCCATCGCGTTCCCGATCGGAGTAGGCGAATTCCGGCTCGGTCTTCTGCCATTTCAGTTTGTACAGCGGCGGCTGCGCCAGATAGACGTGGCCGTGCTCGATGAGCGGACGCATGAACCGGAACAACAGCGTGAGCAGCAGGGTTGCGATGTGCTGGCCGTCGACGTCGGCGTCGGCCATCAGCACGATCTTGTGATAGCGCAGCTTGGCGATGTCGAACTCGTCGTGGATGCCGGTGCCGAAGGCGGTGATGATCGACTGCACCTCGGTGTTCTTGAGCACCCGGTCGATCCGTGCCTTCTCGACGTTGATGATCTTGCCGCGGATGGGCAGGATCGCCTGATACATCGAGTCGCGCCCCGATTTGGCGCTGCCACCGGCGGAGTCACCCTCCACGATGTACACCTCACACTTGGTGGGGTCGTTGCTGCGGCAGTCGGCGAGCTTGCCGGGCAGACCGCCGATGTCGGTGGCCGTCTTGCGACGCACCAACTCTCGCGCCTTGCGGGCAGCCAGCCGCGCCTGCGCGGAATCCACCGCCTTCTTGATGATGATCTTGGCCTCGGCCGGATTGGCCTCGAACCAGTGTGCGAGATGCTCGTTGCAGGTCTTCTGCACAAAGCTCTTCACCTCGGTGTTACCGAGCTTGGTCTTGGTCTGTCCCTCGAACTGCGGGTCGCCGACCTTCACCGAGATGACTGCGGCCAACCCCTCACGGATGTCGTCTCCGGTGAGTTTGCCGTCCTTCTCCTTGAGCAGCTTCTTGTCGTAGGCGTACTTGTTGACGGTGCTGGTCAACGCGGCACGGAAGCCCTCTTCGTGCGTGCCGCCCTCATGGGTGTTGATGGTGTTGGCGAAGGTGTGCACCGACTCGGAGTAGCCGGCGTTCCACTGCATCGCGATCTCCACCTCGTGACCGGTCCCCTTGGCGGTGAAGCCGACCACAGAGGTGTGGATGGCGTTCTTGGTCCGGTTGAGGTGCTTGATGTAGTCGACGAGACCATCCGGGTAGTGATAGGTGCGGGTGCGCACCTTGGCCGCCTTCTGCGCCTTTTCCGCCTCGGACTTGATGGTCTCGGCACCCTCTTCGGCGTCCGGATCCATCTCGGCTTCGGCCACCGCGGCCTCATCACTGAGCCGGTTGTCGGTGAGCGTGATGGTCAGTCCCTTGTTCAGGAACGCCATCTCCTGTAGGCGCCGCGCCACGGTCTCGGCACTGAACGTGGTGGTCTCGAAGATGTCGGCGTCCGGCCAGAACCGCACCGTGGTGCCGGTCTTGCGGGTGGCATCGCCCTTTTCCAGCTTGCTGGGTTTGGCGTGGTCATAGTGCTGTTCCCAGTGGAAACCGCCGTAATTGATCTCCAGCTCGACACGGGTCGACAGGGCGTTGACCACCGAGATACCCACACCGTGCAGGCCGCCGGACACCGCATAGGCGTCGGAGTCGAACTTGCCGCCGGCGTGCAGCTGGGTCATGACAACCTCGACGGTCGGCACGCCGGTCTTGTGCATGTCGGTGGGGATGCCGCGGCCGTCGTCGACGACCTCGACGCCGCCGTTCTCCAGCAGGGTGACCTCCACCTTGCTGGCGTATCCGGCCATCGCCTCGTCGACCGAGTTGTCGACGACTTCCCAGATCAGATGGTGCAGGCCACGCTCACCGGTGGAACCGATGTACATGCCGGGCCGTTTGCGAACGGCCTCGAGACCTTCCAGGATGCTGATCGAATCGGCGCTGTACTCGCCCGGCTTCTTGGACTTGCGGTTCTTCTTCGCCGCAGCGTCGTCGGAACCGGTGGTGTTGGTGTCGGCCACGAGGTGCGTCCGCTCCTTCTGTCTCGGTGAAACCCGGCGGGGGTGAAGCCTGGACGCACGACGACCTCATCCGCACTCCGCGCACGGACGAGATCGGTATGCAGTCCGGGCACTCTGCCCAGGTGGCTCCACCCCTGTCGGGACAACTGCCTACATACTACTGCCTGACCCGACCAGGAACGGGTATCCGGGGCCGCTAACAACCGCGTAGATCGATTTTTTTCGTGAGATGCCGGTCCGATCGTGGATGAGGCCGGATTCTTCCGTCTGACGAACGCTGACTCGCCCCTCGGCCGCTACGGCTCGCGGCGGGCGGTCCGTAGGGTCACCCGTAGGTGTCGCGGGGTCCACGGCCGGCGATGTGTTTGGGCCCCTTGCGCCACGACGGCTGCTTGGGTCCGGTGATCCGCAGGCTGGTGACCATCCCGTCGCCGACGGCACCGGCGATCTTCGCGAGGATCTGTCCCTGCATGTAGCGCAGTTGGGTGGCCCAGGCAGTGGACTCGGCGGAGATGTGTAAGACGTTGTCCTGCAACGATGTCGGTTGAGCATGTGCGGCCACGTCGGGTCCGACGATCTGCTCCCAGAGACCGAAGACGGTGCCCTGCCCGATCTGCGGCTCCCACCCACGTTCCCGGGCCAGACTGCCGGCGAGGCGACCCAGGGGCTGCGGATCCCGCGCATCCGGACCCGATCCGGACCAGCGACGTCGGCGGCCGGCCGGTCGGCGACGTTCGGTCACCGGGGAGGACCTGCCCTGGCCGACGGATTTGCCCTGGGCGCGGGCCGCGGCCCGCGCCTCCTCCAATGCTCGCCGGGCGAGTTCATACCCCGACGAATGTGACGGGCCTGTCTGGGGTGACGCTCCGTCCGGCCTCGACTCGCTCATGCACCGCCCTCCCCTGCAGTCGGCTCGGTCAGCACCGAATGTCGAGTGCCATTGTCCTCCACGACCCCGACAGAAACCCGGCGACCGCCGATGGTGTCGGGAATGTCCTCGCCAACCGCCGCGGTGATCAGCAACTGTTCGGCGGTTTCGGTGAACGCGACGAGTTGCGCGCGACGCTGGGCGTCGAGTTCGGCGAAGACGTCGTCGAGCATGATCACCGGTTCGATGCCGTCGGCCCGGACCAGTTCCACCGAACCCAGCCGCAGCGCCAGCGCCAGTGACCAGGACTCACCGTGGCTGGCGAAGCCTTTGGCCACCTCGTCGCCGAGGACGATGTCGAGGTCGTCGCGATGCGGACCCACCAGGCTCACCCCGCGGTCGATCTCCTTGTCGCGCAGTTCGCGCAACCGGGTCAACAGGATCTCGGTGATGTCATCGGCGGAGACCGGGGCATCGTCGGCGGCGACCACCTCCGGCCCGGCCGCGGCCCGATACCGCATCGTCGCCGGCCGCGAATGCGGTGCGATCGATGCATATGATTCGGTGACGTGCGGACGGAGTTGCCGTAGCACCTCGATCCGTGCGGCGGTGACCTGGCCGCCCAGATCGGCGAGTTGGCCGTCCCACACGTCGAGCGTGCTGATCACCGATTCGGCGTCCGAACCGCCTCGTCGCAGCGCGGATCCTGCGGTCTTCAGCAGTGCCGATCGTTGGCGAAGCACCCGGTCGTAGTCGGAACGTGTTGCAGCCCAACGGGGTCCACGTTGGGCGACGAGTTCGTCGATGAATCGCCGGCGGTCGGACGGATCACCGCGCACCAGCAACAGATCCTCCGGCGCGAACATCACCGAGCGCAGGATGCCGAGGATGTCTCGGCTCCGGCGCGACGGCGCACCGTTGACAGTCGCCTTGTTGGCGCCCTCGGCGTTGATCTGCAGCTGCACGGTGAGTTCGCGGCCCAAGTTCTCGACCGTTCCGGTGACCGTGGCCGACGACGATCCGCTGTGCACCAGCGGTGCGTCGGTGCTGACCCGGTGTGAGCGCAGGGTACCCAGATAACCCACTGCCTCGAGCAGGTTGGTCTTACCGAACCCGTTGCGGCCCACAAAGATCGTCGGTTCTGGACGCAACGTCAGATCGATTTCTCGCCAGGACCGGAACTCGCGCAGGGACAGTTCGCGGACGAACACGTCAGGTCGGGGTGCCGGTTTCGCCGACCGAACGTCCCGAGCTGTCCTTGACCGAGTGTCCACCGAACTGATTGCGCAGTGCCGACACCGCTTTGAGCGCCGGGGACCCCTGATCCTGCCGTGAGGCGAAGCGCGCGAACAGGGCCGCGGAGATCACGTTGGCCGGCACCGAATGCCGGATCGCCTCCTCCACAGTCCACCGGCCTTCCCCGGAATCGGTTGTGTAGTCGGAGATCTCGGCGAGACCAGGATCTTCTTCGAGGGCCCGGACCAGCAATTCGAGCAGCCAGGACCGCACGACGGTCCCGGTGGTCCAGGCGCGCAGGGTGCCTTCGACGTCCGTGATCAACGGCTCGGCGCTGAGCAGCTCGTAGCCTTCTCCGTAGGCGTGCATCAACCCGTACTCGACACCGTTGTGCACCATCTTGGCGTAGTGACCGGCACCGACCGGACCGGCATGGACGAAACCGTCGGCCCGCTCACCCGGCGGCCGCAGCGCGTCGAAGATCGGCATCAGCCGGGTCACGTCGTCGTCGGAACCGCCCACCATCAGCCCGTATCCGTTGCGCAATCCCCACACACCACCGGAGACACCGCAGTCCACGTAGCCGACCCCGTTGCCGCCCAACAGTTCTGAATTCGGAAGGTCGTCGCTGTACTTGGAGTTGCCGCCGTCGACCACCACGTCACCGGGCTCGAGCAACTCGGCGAGCTGCGCGATGGTGGTGCGGGTCGGATCCCCCGACGGCACCATCACCCACACCGCGCGCGGCGCGTCGAGCGCGGCGACCATGTCCGCGAGGGTCCCCACGTCGGAGACCTCCGGCCGCGGATCGTAACCGACAACCTGATGCCCGGCCTCTTGGATGCGGGTGCGCATATTGGCACCCATCTTGCCGAGGCCCACGAGCCCGAGCTGCATTGACGTCCCTTCGGTCGGTGCGGATCTGCGAACGGCGCGGCCGGAACTCAGCCCGGCAGACGCACCGGCATCAGCAGGTAGGTGAACACGCTGTCCGGGGCCACGAAGGCGCCGGACTCGTCGGCGACGGGCTCCTCACCGGTGGAGGGCCGCAAAACCGCCGGACGGCTGGGGGTGGTGAACCCGAAGTCCACGGTCGGCACGCCGATGGCCGAGAGGCCATCCTGCAGATAGCCGGGGTTGAACGCGATGGTCAGCGGCTCGCCGTGGAACTGCACCGGCAACTCTTCCTCCGCCTTGCCGGCCTCGTCGCCACCGGCGGTGAGCACCAGCAGGCCGTCGCTGAACTCCATCCGGACCTGCGCACCACGCTCGGCGACCAGGGCCACACGTTTGATCGCGTCGAGCAACGGCGCGCTGTCGATGGTGGCGATGGCCGTGTGGCTGGCGGGCAGCAGCTGACGGAACTTGGGGAACTCGGCGTCGAGCAGCCGGGTCGTGTTGCGCTTGGTCTCGCCGAGAATGCCCATGATGCCCTCGCCGCCGATACTCGAGCCGGTCCCGAAGGCCAGTGAGATCTCGCCGGTGCCGGATCCGGCGGTGCGGGCGCTTTCCGAGAGGGTCTTGGCCGGAACCAGCACGGCCCCGGTGGCCTCGGCGCCGGTCGGCTGCCATTCGAGTTCACGGACGGCGAGTCGGAAACGGTCGGTGGCCGCGAGGACGACGCGGTTGCCGTCGATCTCGACCCGGACGCCGGTGAGCATCGGCAGGGTGTCGTCCTTGCCGGCGGCCACCGCAACCTGTCCGATGGCCTCGGCGAATACCTGGGCGGGGATGGTGCCGGTGACCGCGGGCGGTGTGGGCAACTCCGGATAGTCCTCGACCGGCATGGTCGGCAGCGAGAACTTGGCGCTCCCGCAGCTGATCGCGACCCGTGACCCGTCAAGGCTCACATCGACCGGTTTGTTCGGCAGCGCCTTGGTGATGTCGGCGAGCAGACGACCCGACACCAGTACCTTGCCCGGCTCGGCGATCTCGGCGCCGATGGACTGCTGGGCGGACACCTCGTAGTCGAAACCGGAGACCTCCAGGCCGTCCTCGGCGGTCAGCACCACACAACCGAGCACCGGAACCGGCGGGCGGGCCGGCAGGCTGCGGGCCACCCAGGCAACGGAATCTGCGAACTCGTCACGCGCGACACGGAACTTCATGCTGGGTGGTTGCCCTTCTCTGTTCAGCTGCTCTCGCCACACCCACCGTCGTCCGCCGAGCACGCTGAGGCTGTCGGTGGGATTTCCAGATGGGATTCCAACTGTAGAACGAGCCTGCCAGACGGGGAGGCAATGGGGGCGAACTGCCGGGGTGTCCGGAGCTCGGACGAATCACACGTTCGCGCCGTCTGTGCACAAGACCTTCTTTTGAAAGATTCTCTTTAGAGAGGGATCCATCTCAGTCATAGGGCCTGTGGATCTGTGCACCAGTGCGATCTCATGCAGGTCATCGGGCATGCGTGCGTGTGGATGTCTGGTGGACAACTCGTGAGGGGATCGGATGCCCTGTGGGCGCGCAGACAATCGTTCCATCACTGTCCACGTTCGGTACACATGTGATCCACGGTTATCCCGAGCTTTGTCCACAGCTGGTGATGAACCGATTCCGGGTACGACGATGCCGGGATCCGTGGGATCCCGGCATCACAAAGTCTGTGGTTCGAGTCGAGAGTTGGCGACTGGAGAGTTTGGCGGCGAGCCGTCAGTTCGCGCGCTGCTTGATACGCGCGGTGAGTTCCTGGACGTGGTCGTACACCTTGCGGCGTTCGGCCATCTCCTTGCGGATCTTGCGTTCGGCGTACATCACCGTCGTGTGGTCACGGTCGAACGTCTCGCCGATCTTCGGCAGCGAGAGGTCGGTCAGCTCGCGGCAGAGATACATCGAGATCTGTCGGGCCTGAGCGATCGAGCGGGTCTTGCCGGGCCCACGCAGTTCCTCCACCGAGATGTCGAAGTACTCGGCGGTGATGGCCAGGATGCTGGCCGCACTGACCTCCAGGGTCCCGGAGTTGGGCAGCAGCGCCTGCAACACCACTTCGGCGAGCGCCTTGTCGAGTTCGGCGTTGTTGAGCGAGGCGAACGCGGTGACGCGGATGAGTGCCCCCTCGAGTTCACGGATGTTGCGTTCGATCTTCGACGCGATGAGTTCGAGCACGTCGTCGGGAACCGCGATGTTGTCCATCTGCGCCTTCTTGCGCAGAATGGCGATCCGGGTTTCCAGGTCAGGCGGCTGGACGTCGGTGATCAGACCCCACTCGAAGCGGGTGCGGAGCCGATCCTCAAGTGTCGCAAGCTGTTTGGGCGGCCGATCGGAGGATACGACGATCTGCTTGCTGGCGTTGTGCAAGGTGTTGAAGGTGTGGAAGAACTCTTCCTGGATACCTTCCTTGCCGATCAGGAACTGGATGTCGTCGACGAGCAGCACGTCGACGTCGCGGTAGCGCCGTTTGAACGCGACCCGGCGGTCATCACGCAGCGAGTTGATGAAGTCGTTGGTGAACTCCTCGGTGGAGACGTACTTCACCCGCATCCCGGGGAACAGTCGCTGGGCGTAATGGCCGGCGGCGTGCAGCAGGTGGGTCTTGCCGAGGCCGGACTCGCCCCAGATGAACAGCGGATTGTAGGCGCGCGCCGGCGCCTCGGCCACCGCCACCGCCGACGCATGGGCAAAACGGTTGGAAGCGCCGATCACGAACGTGTCGAAGGTGTACTTCGGGCTGAGATTGGCACTCGACGGGGACTGGCCGGTGGTGGGTCGTTCGGCGAAGTAGGTGGACCAATCCGACGTCTCGGGACCAGTCGCGGTTCTATCCGGACGGCCGTCGAACCCGGTCGGGGCCGTCGACGGCGCGAGCGGGCCGGCGGTGTGCGGGATGACGGTGTGAGCGGCCGTGGGGTCGTGATGGTCGGTGAGCGGCGGCGGATCGGTTACCGCCTCCTCGACCATCGGGGTGGCGATCCGGACGCCGAGGTCGACCGGTTGTCCGAGGTGGCGGCTCAGCGCCGAGCGGATGGTGTCGCGCAGATTGCGCTCGATCTGCTCCTGCACCAACGGGGTCGGCACGGTCAGGAGCGCGAAACCCTCGGCGAGGGTCAGCGGTTGGACCAGCGACAGCCACGCCTTCTGTTGGCGGGTCAGCGGCTCATGATGATGGGCGGAGGCGTCGTCGTTGAGCTCGGCGACGACGCTCTGCCACACTTCGCCGAACGAATCACGATCACTCACCACGGTGCTGCGCCCCTCCTACCGGAACTACGACCAGCGTCGGTCATGAGCATGTCACCATGCCGCACCCCAACGCGAGTTGTCCACATAGTTGTCCACAGCTGTGTACAGATCTGGGGGTATCTCGAAGTCTCAAGCCGGCCAGGAGGGAGTTCACTGAATCGTCTCTTTGTTGAGCCTGCGCCGAAGTTAACAGAGTGCAGCGCGCCCGACAAAGTGAATGAGGCAATCGATCGGACGAATCGTGCAACTGGTGAGCGCCCCTCTCAGCATGATCGATCTCATGGTGTGGGCGGCGTCACCGGCGTGGGTGCTTGCCATCGGTTCGTTTGATTTGCGGTGCCGTACTCAGTAGTCTCGACTGGTCATCCAGGTGACGGATTTGCGTGATGGCCACCGGTCATCCATCCGGCGTCAGTTCGGCACCGCACCGGGATCAGCAGACCACCAACCAGGGATGTGGTTCGCGCGTGCTGTCGGCGCGATCACACAAGAGCACAAGGAGTCACCCATGGCCAAGGGCAAGCGGACTTTCCAGCCCAACAACCGTCGTCGCGCACGCGTGCACGGTTTCCGTCTCCGTATGCGCACCCGCGCCGGACGGGCCATCGTCAACGGTCGCCGCAGCAAGGGCCGCGCGAAGCTCACGGCCTGAGTCGACGTCGATGTCACCGGCGGTGGCGTTCCCACCGCCGGTTACTCGTATCGATGGTGGCTGCCGCTCATCGGATCTCACGTGGATCCGACTTCGATCGCACGCTGAAGAGCGGTGTGCGGGTGACGACGCGTGATCTCGTCATCCATGTGCTCCCGCTGAACACCTCACCCCCAGCCGACCCCGACGAACGACCCGCCATGGTTGCCACGGTCGGTGGTCCATGGCTGGGGCTGATCGTCAGCAAGGCCGTGGGGAACGCGGTGACCCGGCATCGGGTGGCGCGTCGATTGCGGGCCGCGTTCGCCCGCGTGCACGATCAATTCTCCGTGCCCGAGACGATGATGGTGATCCGCGCACGTCCTTCTACGGCACAACTCGGCAGCGCCGAGCTGTCCGAGCAGATCACCGCGGCGCTGTCACGACGCCGGATCCGTGAGGCGTTCGATGAGCGCCTCTCCACGAGTCATTCGCGTCGGGTCCGATCGTGACCGAGGACCCCGCAGCGCCGGATCCGGGCGCGCCCCGCACCACGTCGCCGCTGCGCTGGATCCATCGCCTGCCCCGGCAGGTGGTCATCTTCGTAATCGAGCTCTACCGCACGTGGGTCTCCCCGATGCGGTTGCCGACATGCCGCTTCGAACCGACGTGCTCCGGCTACGCCGTCGAGGCACTCTCCCGACACGGATTTCTCTACGGAGGATGGTTGTCGGTGGTGCGGCTGCTGAAATGCGGTCCCTGGCACAAGCCGGGCTACGACCCGGTTCCCGAACGCGGTCTCCGCGAACTCTTCACCACCAGTGAACGACCAGTCACCAGTGAACGATCTGTCGAGGAATCGACACCGTCAGAGGTTAGGGGTAACTGACCCGTGCTGAACTTCATCTACTATCCGGTCTCCTGGATCATGTGGGTCTGGCATTGGCTGTTTAGCCATGTGACGCCGGACTCGCCGGGCGGCGACGGTGTGGCATGGGCGCTGTCGGTGGTGTTCCTCGTGTTCACGCTGCGCGCGATCCTCTACAAGCCCTTCGTGCGGCAGATTCGCACCACGAAGAAGATGCAGGAGATCAACCCGCAGTTGCAGGCGATCCGCAAGAAGTTCGCCAAGGATCGCGTGAAGATGACCGAGGAGATGCAGAAGCTGCAGCGCGAGCACGGATTCAATCCGCTGCTCGGCTGTCTCCCGATGCTGCTGCAGATCCCGGTCTTCATCGGTTTGTTCCACGTGTTGCGGTCGTTCAACCGGATGGCGACCGGTCTCGGCCAGCCCGGTATGTCCGCCGAGGAGACGCGGTCACTCGGCAACTACGCGTTCAGCCCGGAGCTGGTGCAGAACTTCCTCGACGCCCGCCTGTTCGGGGTGCCGCTGTCGTCCTACATCACCGAGCCGGTCTCGGAATTCCAGGCCTTCGTCGAGCCGGGCTCAGCCATCGACTTCACCCGCACCCAGATCGCCATCGTGGTGATCCCCATGATGATCATCGCGTCGATCGCCACGCACATGAACTCCCGTGCGTCGGTCGCCCGCCAGCCGGAAGCGGCGCTGGAGAACCCGCAGACCCGCATGATGAATATGCTGGCGCTCTACATCTTCCCGCTGGGCATTCTGGTCACCGGTGCGTTCTTCCCGGTGGCGATTCTCCTCTACTGGATGAGTAACAACCTCTGGACTTACGGTCAGCAGCACATCGTGTTCGGTCGTATCGAACGTGAAGAAGAGGAAGCACGGCGGCTCAAACAGGAGAAGCTGAAAGCGAACGCGCCCAAGCCGGGTGCGCGTCCGGACCGTGCCAAGAAACCCGCGACGGTCGACGGTGACGTGGTGGCGCCCGAGGAAGATGCGACGACGTCGACGACCACGACGACCACGTCGGCGGGTCCGCTGGCCGGTCTGCAGCGCATGCTGGGGCTCGATAAATCGAAGTCCACGGCAGCCGGCTCGTCCGACTCATCTGCTGACACGTCGGCGGCCGCGCAGGGGGGCGACGATGACGCGGCCACCGGCACCGACGCTGACACCGAGTCGGAGAAGGACGGTGCTTCCACGACTTCGTCGGGTCCGGATGCCGGCGCGGCACAGCGACCATCCGGTGGCAGATCCGCCGGCCAGGGGCAGAAGTCCGGACCGCAGAAGTCGGGCACCGCTCACGTGGCGGCCAAGAACCGCAAGGGTGGTTCGCGCCGTCGAAAGGGAGGCCGGCCCGGAGGGCGGCACTGACCCGATCGGGTGACCACTCCCCTCCCCTTCGAGTGGAACGCAGACGTTTGGTTGAGAAGCAGAGTTAGGTGGAAGTGAGATGACAGCAGAGACTGCTGCACACGACGAACAGGTTCGCGAGATCGAGGACTCGGTGAGCGACGACGCCGGTGCATCGCCGGCGGCCACGGATGCGGCCTCGCAAGCCGACGAAGCGACCGGCCCGGGCTCCTCGGGTGCCGACGCCGAGACCGAATCCGACGCAGCCGCATCGCAGGATGCCGATGATGCCGCTTCGCACGGAGAGTCCGATGACTCAGCCGATGAGGAGGAGATCGACGAAGAGGATCGGCTGGTCGAAGAGGGCGAGATCGCCGGCGACTACCTCGAGCAGTTGCTCGACGTGCTGGACTTCGATGGCGACATCGACCTGGACGTCGACGGTGATCGCGCGGTCGTGAGTATCGACGGCGGTGACGACCTCGACAAGTTGGTGGGCCGCAAGGGCGAAGTACTCGATGCCCTGCAGGAGCTGACGCGACTGGCGGTTCAGCAGTCCACCGGAGTGCGCAGCCGGTTGATGCTCGATATCGCCCGCTGGCGGGCCGACCGGCGCGATCGCCTGGCGAGACTCGGAACCGACGTGGCCGAGCGAGTGCGCAAGTCTGGTGAGCGTGAGGCACTGGACCCGATGACTCCGTTCGAACGCAAGATCGTCCACGACGCCGTTGCGGCAGTGGACGGCGTCGTCAGTGAAAGTGAGGGTGCCGAGCCTAGGCGCCGCGTGGTGGTGTTGCCGTCCGCGTGACGGTCCCCCGAACTCCGACATTGACGAAAGTCCCGGTCCAGGCCGGGACTTTCGGCGTCTCTGGGTATGAGAATTACACGCTTGTGGTTTGGGTCGCTGGCGTTGTTTCACGTGAAACGCTTCGGCCGCGGTTTCACGTGAAACTGTCGGCAGCAGGTTCTAGCAGCCCAATGCAGTGAGAGGATGTTTCACGTGAAACGCGACGAAGAAGTGGAGATCCCACATGCGCCCGAGGCATCGATCTCAGTCTTCGGTAATAACCAAACCAGGGCCGACCGCTACTGCGCCGCGTTGGCGACGGACGGTGTGCTGCTCGGCCTCATCGGTCCGCGCGAGGTACCGCGATTGTGGGAGCGGCACATTCTCAATTGTGCCGTCCTGGGCGATGTAATCGAAGACGCCGAGACCGTCGTCGACATCGGCAGCGGGGCGGGTTTGCCGGGTATCCCCCTTGCCATGGCTCGTCCCGACCTCTCGATCACTTTGGTGGAACCGCTGCTGCGTAGAAGTGAGTTCCTGGAGCGCATCGTGGACGAGCTGGAACTGAATGTGCGAGTGATCCGTGGACGTGCCGAGGAGAAAGCTGTGCGATCCGACATCGGTGGCGCCGATGTGGTGACCTCGCGTGCAGTGGCACCGCTGGAGCGCCTGTCGAAGTGGTCCGCGCCGTTGGTCCGGGATGGCGGTCGAATGGTTGCGATCAAGGGTTCGTCAGCGGCCGAAGAGATCGAGCGCGACGGTGAGGTCGCACACCGGCAGGGCATCGTCGATCTCCACGTGGAACAGTGCGGTGCCGGCGTGCTGGACGTCGCAACCACTGTCGTGATCGGACACAAGCGTGCCGTCGGCGGTGCCCGCACAACGACGGGTACACAGGGTGCCAGGAGTGCGGCGAAGCGACGCGGGCGTCGTCGCGATCGGAAGGGGTGACCAGATTGGTGTGGAGTTCACGGAGGGCGCAGAATAGACGGCAGACCGGTGATCAGTCGGGTGCCGCCGAAGTCGCCGAGATCTCCGGCGGTGATACCGACCAGGGTGCCAACGGATACGAAGTGGGGCGAAGGAGTCCAGGCGTGGTCGAACAGGACCGAAGTGTTTCACGTGAAACAAGTGCCGATGGAGGCTCCTCCCCTAGGTCGGTTCCCGGATTCGATGACACCCCGATTGCTGCCGCGGCAGCTCGTGCCAGTCAGGTGCTGACGCCCGGTGGCGCCGGGGAACTCCCCCACCCGCCGTCCCCTCGCGTCATCACCATTGCGAACCAGAAGGGTGGTGTCGGGAAAACCACCACCACGGTGAACATCGCCGCGGGTCTCGCGCTGCATGGACTCGGGGTTCTCGTGATCGATCTCGATCCGCAGGGCAACGCGAGCACGGCATTGGGTATCGACCATCGCGCCCCCGACATCGCGTCGGTCTACGAGTTGCTCCTCGGCGACGTCTCGTTGCGTGAGGCCACCCAGCAGAGTCCGAACAACGATCATCTCTTTTGTGTCCCGGCGACTCTTGATCTTGCCGGTGCCGAGATCGAGCTGGTGTCGCTCGTGGCTCGGGAGAACCGTCTGCGAAACGCACTCGATGAGAATCTGCTGTCCGAACTCGGCATCGACTATGTCTTGATCGACTGCCCGCCATCGTTGGGTCTGCTGACGGTGAATGCGATGGTGGCCGCCAAGGAAGTCCTGATCCCGATCCAGTGTGAGTACTACGCACTCGAGGGTGTCGGTCAGTTGCTGCGCAACATCGAACTCGTGCAGGCCCACCTCAATCCGGGGCTGCACGTCTCGACCGTGGTGCTGACGATGTACGACGGACGCACCAAGCTCGCCGACCAGGTGGCCGAGGAAGTGCGTCGCCACTTCGGGGAGACGGTGCTCAACACGATCATCCCCCGAAGTGTGAAGGTGTCCGAGGCTCCCGGATTCGGGATGACCATCATCGAGTACGACCCGGGTTCACGTGGAGCCATGAGCTACCTCGACGCGTCTCGTGAGATCGCCCTGCGAAGCGCGCGCGCATGAGCGCTCGGGCAGCGAGGTGCAGACCGAGTACGACGGTTGCTGCCGGGTGCACGGCCGTGCGGGGAACGGCCGAGTCGGAGGCGTGGGCTCTGCTGATTTCGATACACCCCTCGCCTAGTGTCCCGCGTCGGAAATTCGATGATGATTTCGACGTCCAGGCGGCGCCTCGCTTCGTTGGCGTCGTCGCAGGTACATCCAGTACCTGCATCCTCCGCCGCCTCGCGATGCATCCACCTGGACCGCCGAACTCATGTAACGAATTTCCGGCGCGGGACACTAGCGGCTCGGGGTTACTCAATCAGCGGGTAGTTCACCGGTCGTTTGGCGGCTCGGGGCTGCTCAATCGGCGACGAATTGACCGGTCGTGATGTCGCCGCGAACGGTTTCACGGTGAACACAGGGAGAGGACAACAGTGAGTCAGCGAGAACCCGCACAACGTCGCGGCGGCCTCGGTCGTGGTCTTGCCGCGCTGATCCCCACCGGACCGCCGGAAGGCGACGCACCGTCGGGACCCCGCCTCGGTTCGGCGGCGGCGGACGTGATCATCGGCAAGGGTGCAGGGGCTCCCCCCTCCACCCCGACGACACCTGCGTCCGGGGCATCCGCCGAGGCAACTGACGGCGCTGCCGTCGTGTCGTCGGAGGTCGGTGCGGTGTACCGCGAGATTCCGCCGGCACAGATCCAGCCGAATCCCAAGCAGCCGCGCACGGTCTTCGACGAAGAGGCATTCGCCGAGCTGGTGCACTCCATCAAGGAGTTCGGGCTCATGCAGCCCATCGTGGTGCGGCCGTTGCCCACACCCACCGATGACGGTGTGACCTATCAGCTCGTGATGGGCGAACGTCGGTGGCGGGCCAGCAAAGAAGCCGGCTTCGACACCATTCCGGCGATCGTGCGGGAGACCGCCGACGCCGAGATGCTGCGTGATGCGCTGCTCGAGAACATCCATCGTGCACAGCTGAACCCACTCGAAGAGGCGGCGGCGTACCAACAGTTGCTCGAGGAGTTCGGGGTCACCCATGAGGAACTGGCCAATCGGCTCGGGCGGTCACGGCCACTGATCACCAACATGATCCGGTTGCTGAAGCTACCGATTCCCGTGCAACGGCGCGTCGCGGCCGGCGTCCTGTCTGCCGGCCATGCTCGCGCACTGCTCTCGATGGAGACCGGCAGCGATGCACAGGAGGCCATGGCGGCGCGCATCGTGGCCGAAGGTATGTCCGTCCGGGCCACCGAGGAAGCGGTCACTCTCGCCAACCGGGGCGACGATCAGCCCTCCTCCCCCGCGGGACCGGCGAAGCGTAAGCCGATGCAGATGCCCGGTCTCCAGGACGTCGCCGAACGGCTCTCGGATCGACTGGACACGAGGGTTACAGTCAGTCTCGGGAAGAGAAAGGGAAAGATCGTGGTCGAGTTCGGCTCGGTGGATGACCTCGAGCGGATCGTCGGCGTAATCGATCCACGAGGAACTTCGTGACCGCGTGATCGGCGCACCTATAGGTACCCGGTTGTTACGTCACAGTGACACTTCAGTAGCGAGGACGATAGTGAAAGTACGAAACATCTTGTCGCACATCACTTTCGGCACTTCGCTGCGGCCGACGTGGAGGCCGGCCGCATGAGTCTCGCAGTCACCCGCCTGGATCTCGAATCCTTCGACACGTTGCCGCTCCACACCCGCCGATGTGTTTTCTGGGAAGTCGATCCGGCGTCGACCCGCGAGGCGGAGAAGAGCATCTTCGGAGATTTCGGTTCGTTCGAGAGCGAGTTCGACAAAGAGGCGTGGATCTCGGGAGTGCTCCTCGAATGGGGAACGTGCGCCCAAGTGGCCATCGACGGCCAGACCGGCAAGGTCGTGGGCAATGCGTTCTACGCACCGCCGCGGCGGGTGCCGCGGTCGACCCTCTTCCCCACCTCTCCGGTCAGCGCGGACGCGGTTCTGCTCACTTCGATCCGCACGGAACCCGGCTTCGACGAGGCGGCACCGATTCTGCTCGACAGCGTGGTCACCGACCTGGTTCGACGTGGTGTGCGTGCCATCGAGGCCTTCGGTCTCGTGCGTACACCTGAGGAAGCTGGTCCATCCTCCGAAGTGCCCACTCCATCGGCGGAACCCGAGGACGTCGCGGAGCTGGGCGCTCTGGAGAGCATGACCGAGGACATGCGGTTGTGGGCCGACGAAGCGATCGTCGAGATCACCCGGGTGATGCACGACAATCCGCAGGCGGGATTGTGTCTGCAGTGCATGATCGATGCCGACTTCCTCAAGGACTCGGGGTTCGACTTGATCGCGTCCCATCCGCGCTTCCCACGGTTCCGGTTGGAACTCGATGAGGGCCTGGGGTGGAAGCATGAGGTGGAGCATGCCCTGGAGAAGTTGGTGGTGATGGCAGCACTGGATCTGGCGGGCCGTGAGCGGACGGCGGTACCGGTCGGTCGCCGCAGCTGACCCTGGAGCGCAGGCCTTCAGCTCAGATCATCCGACGAGGCGTGCGGCCGCTGTGTGTCGCCGGTCGGCACTCCGAGTGCGTCAGCTCGAGAGACGTTCTGCGGCAAGTAGTTCCGCGAAGGTGTAAGTGCCGGTAGGACGATCGTCGTCGCCCAGTAGATAAAGACGCTTGACAGCGACCAAGATGGCCTCGGCGATCACGTCGCGCGTCTGTGCGTCCTCGAGAAGCGCGACGTCGGCGGAGTTGGTGATATACCCGACGTCGATCAGAGCGACGGGCATCCTGGTGAGCCGCAGGACATCCCAGGTTCGTTCATGCGTTCGGCAGTCGGTCAGCGAGGTGCGCGCGACGATCTCCCGTTGGATGAACCCGGCCAGATTCCGGCCGATGGTCGAATAGGATCCGTGCGAGTTGCCGAAGTAGAACGACGCCGCCCCATGGGCCAACTCGCTGGGGTAATGGCCGCAGCGTAGTGACACCATCAGGTCGGCGCCGACCATGTTGGCGACGCGGGCGCGCTCCTCGTCGCCGGGACGCCCGCGACCGTCGTGCGACAGGAAGGTCTCCATGCCGGCCGCAGCCATCCGTCCCTCGAGCCGGGAACCGAGGTCCCACAGCACCGCCGACTCGGTCTCGGCCCGAGCACCGGTCGAAAGTTTGTGTAGCCCACCGGAACCCGGATCGATCAAGATCCGCTTGCCGGACAGCTGGGGTCCGGAACGGCGCACGTGCTCTTCCTCGCGGATGGCGTGCGGCGAACCACCCGTGACGCGCGTGCCGAGACGTTCCAGCGAGCGCAGGGTGGAGGGCCCGCAGATGCCGTCCGATGACAGGCCGAACTCGCTCTGATACAGACACACCGCGTTGTGTGTGGTCTCGCCGAAGGTGCCATCGACCAGGCCGGTGTAGTAGCCCAGGTTCTGCAGCCGTCCCTGCAGGGTGGCCACATCGTCACCGACCATCGGAGCCGACAGCCGATAAAGCAGGACGCGCGCACCGAGTTGGTAGGAAGCCTCGCGCAGAACGCGGTAGGTGGCCGGGCCGACGATGCCGTCGACGATGAGGCCGCGTTGCTGCTGGAATGCGCGCACAGCGCGGTCGCACGAATCGTCGAAGACGGCTTCGGGCGGTGTCCAGCCGCTGATGGTGCCGGACAAACTCTCCGGTGCGGGTGTTGCAGTGAGCAGCCCGAGACCGACGAGGATGTTGCGGATCTCGGCCACAGCCGAGCCATGATCCCCGAGGCGGAACATCGGCATCAGCAACTCCTCGTCGATTCGGTGCGGCCGTGGCACGGGCGAAAACGCTCCACTCACCGGTGCAGGCCACGTACCGGCGCAAACACCAGGCATTCTTTCAGGTCGTGACGGCACGACCAAATGATGGCGCCGCTCGGGGCGCCATCATCGGTGTCGACGGTGCCGGCCGCATAGGTGCTGCCAGCGTATCGCCAGGTAGACGTGTGTTATGCGGGGGATCCGACCACGTCGTCGAGCTCGCGCAACAGCGCAGCCTTGCCCTTCGCGCCGACGATGGTCTTGGACGGCTTGCCGTTCTCGAACAGGATCATCGTGGGGATCGACATGATCTTGAAGTCCCGCGCGACTGCCGGGTTCTCGTCGACGTCGAGCTTGGCGACGGTGATCTTGTCGGCGTGGTCGCGGGCGATCTCCTCGAGCACCGGTGCGACCATGCGGCACGGACCGCACCAGGTCGCCCAGAAGTCGACCAGCACCGGCTTGTCGGAACCGAGTACCTGATCGGCGAAGGTCGCGTCGGTGACGGCGACGGTGTTTGCACCCATGGGTGTCCTCCTTGTGGACTGTGGAGTTGGTGTTTGGGGAGTTGGTGTATGGAGAGTTGGTGTGTGGGGCTGCGTGACTCGAGGGTCGGTCAGGCGGTGGCGTCGACGACGTACATGTCGCTCTCGACCGACGGTGCCGCCACGCCCTGGTCGGCGAGCCAGCGCTCGGCATCGATCGCCGCCGAACAGCCGCTGCCTGCCGCTGTGATGGCCTGCCGATAGGTGTGGTCCACGAGGTCGCCGCAGGCGAACACCCCGGGCACCGAGGTGTAGGTAGTGCGGCCGTCGACCTGCACATAGCCCTCTGCGTCGAGGTCGATCTGACCCTTGACCAGTTCGCTGCGCGGATCATGACCGATCGCCACGAACATACCGGTCACCTCGATGGAGCTGGTCTCGCCGGTCACGGTGTCGGTCAGACCCAGCGAAGTGACGGAGCCGTCGCCGACGACGGACGTCACCGCGGAGTTGGTGACAAAGCGGATCTTCTCGTTGGCGCGGGCGCGCTCGAGCATGATCCGCGAGGCCCGGAACTCGTCGCGGCGATGGATCAGGGTCACGCTGCGGGCGAACTTGGTGAGGAACGTAGCTTCCTCCATCGCCGAGTCGCCGCCGCCGATGACGGCAATGTCCTGGTCCTTGAAGAAGAAACCGTCGCAAGTGGCACACGCCGAGACCCCGCGGCCGAGCAGTTCCTGCTCGTTCTCGACACCCAGGTAGCGGGCGGCGGCGCCCATGGCCAGGATCACTGCACGGGCGCGATGCACCTCGCCACCGACCTCGACCTCCTTGATGGGACCTTCGAGCCGAACGGTGTCCACGTCTTCCATCCGGAGGTCGGCACCGAAGCGGATGGCCTGCTCACGCATCTCATCCATGAGTGCGGGCCCCTGGATCCCGTTCTGGAAGCCGGGGAAGTTCTCGACCTCGGTGGTGGTCATCAGGGCACCACCGAACTGAGTGCCCTCGAAGACCAGCGGTGCCAGCTCAGCGCGTGCCGCGTAAACGGCGGCGGTGTAGCCGGCGGGTCCGGATCCGATGATGATCAGGTCGTGGATCTGCTGGCTGTCTGCGTGGGTCATCCGTCCTCCTACTCGTCGACGCTGCTGGGCAGTCAGGTGATCGCGCTGCGTCGGTCTCGGCTGTCTCAACATCAGGGTAAGGGCAGATGTTCCCGCCGTCCGCGCCCGTACCGGCCGCGTCACAGGACGCGGTGTGGTTGTCGTCCGCGTGACCGGCAACTCAGTTGCCGACGGTGGTCCGGGAGATGGTCGACGGATTGTCGGTGGTGCAGTCCGAGCCGACGACCAGGGCGTCGAACACACCGGCCACACCGGTGGACAGCAGGATCGCGACGGCGTCGTCGTGGTCTCGCAGCGACACCCGGCCCGAGCCGACGATGCCGGCGTCGGCTGCGACGCCGTTGGCGGCGGTACAGCGTCGTAGGGCGGCCTCTGAGCCGAACGGGGCGAAGCCGTCGTTGCCGAGCACCGACAGCAAGGTGACCCGCTCCCCCGCGTCTGCGGTCGCCGACGGCTGGGCCTGCACCGGTGTACCCGGTTCGGGAGCGCGCAGCGCGATGACGGAGACCGCGACGGCGACAGCGGCCGCGCCTGCCACACCGGCGGCAGCCCATCGCCGGGCGCGATGGTGTCGGCGGGCGGCCACCACTTCGCCGCCCCCGACGGCAGTCACCTCGGCGCCGATCCGGTCGAGTGTCCGGTGGGTCCGTTCGGTGACGTCGGGTGGGACGGGTACCGGGGCGACCGCGGCGCCGCGCAGGTCGCGGGCGGTCGCATCGAGCGCATCGAGGACCGATTGCGCGTGCGGGTCGTCGACGAGTCGGGACCGGATGTGCGCGGCGACGTCGGGAGCCAGCACGTCGGCGTGCAGATCGGCGAGCAGTTCCACCGAATACGGCGGCTCGGGGTAGCGCGTGAACTCAGCAGAGGATGACGCCTCGTCGTCTGCTCCCGGCGGGACCATCGCTGCACTCTCCCACTTCTCTGGTGCACGTGCCCGGCCAGTTGCCGGGCCGTTCGATCCGACCGTGCGGCGGTCGTCAACTCGTGCTCGTCAACTGTAAGACGCACCGGCCCGCGGTCCGGTTCCATCGGATCGTGTGCAATTCTCGCCGGGGGTGATCAGTCGTCGCGCAGATGACCGAGAATCTGTGCCAACCGCAGGCGACCACGCGAACACCGGCTCTTGATTGTTCCGACCGGCACGCCCAGGCGAGTAGCCGCGTCCACGATCGTCATGCCCTCGATGTCGACGGCGACCACTGCCGCGCGCTGCTCAGGTGGCAACGCGTCGAGCGCCCGGCCGATCGACAGCGACAGATCCACGGCCGCCATCTGATCACGCTCGTCGGGGTACGGCTCGACGTCGTAGTTGGGGATCGGCACGCTCAGTCGCACCCGGTTGCGTCGGATGCGGTCGAGGCAGGAGTTCACCACGATCCGGTGCAGCCAGCTGGTGACCTTTGCGTCGGCGCGGAACTGATCGGCCATCCGATGCGCCTTGAGCAGGGCGTCCTGCAGTGCATCGGCGGCATCGTCGGGGTTGTCGCTGGTGCGGCAGGCGACCGACCAGAGATAGGCGTGATGGCGTTCGATCAGCACCGCGAAGGCGCCGGGATCGCCGTGCACGTGGGCGAGGAGCAGGTCATCGTCGCTGCGTGCATCGACGCTCCCCCGAGTCATGGGAGAAGATTAATGGAAGTGAACCGGCGATGTGCCACTGACCTGCACGTAGTCCACAGAACTGGGGACAAGATGCGTGGTGTGTGGAATCTGGTGTGCACCGCGCGGAACGCGGGCGGTGTCAGCCCAGAAGTCGCTGGTAGGCCGCCACGAACAGTTCCACGCTGACGTCGAGGATGGCGTCGAGTTCGAACAGGTCGGCGTCGGTGGCATCGCCGGGGGCGAACTCCCCCGCCGTGCTCGTATACCAATCCACCAGCAACTGGGTGACGGCGCCGACGAGGCCGATGGCCGCCAGTCGCTGCGGTCGGGCGGCGGACCGTTCGCCCAGGGCGAGCGCAAGGATGAGGTCGGCCCACCCGTGGATCGCCGTGAGCCGTAGCCGCTCGAGGGCCGGATTGACCCCGACGATCTCGACCAGCATCACCCGCGCGCGCCGAGGTTGGTCGGCGAGGGTGCCGATGAAGGCCCCCAGCGCTGCCCGCGCTACGGCTTCGGCGTCGGTGGCGAGAATTCCCACACTCTTCGCGCTCTCGCCCTCACTGACCGCTCCCCCGCTGCCGCCCACGAACGGGGCCCCAGCACCGATCGTGGCCGCCCGGGCGGTGGCGACGCAGTCCTCATACACCGCCGCGAGCAGGGCGAATCTGTCCTCGAAGGACTCATAGAAGTAGCGCTGGGTGAGCCCGGCGTGGTCACAGATCCGTTTCACCGACACGGTGGCGAATCCCTCGGTCCCGAATAGCTCGAGACCGGCGGCGATGAGGTCGCTGCGCCGACGATCTCGCCGCTGCGCCGCGTCGGCGCCGCCGTAGCGCCGTCCCCGGGTGGTCATCGTGCCGGACTCCTGCCGTTTCGGTTGGGAAAGCATCGCGAATACCAAGAACTGTTTACAGCAGCCTATCTGACACGCTACCGTGTCAGAACTATCTGACATGCACTCGTGTCAGAAACCGAAACGGTCTGGTGACCGTCGACCGAGGAGTGGCCGGTGTTGGACTTTCTGCCCGAGGCGATGCGGGAGCCGACGGTGCTGGCTGTTCCGTTCTTCGTGGCGATGGTTGCGCTCGAGTGGTGGGCGGCGTGGAAGCTGGACCACACCGAACGTGACCGGCCCGCACAGCGCGCGCACCTGCACGGGACGCGACGTTCGTCGTCGGCACCCGGCAGTTACAACATCCGTGACGCACGGGCCAGCCTGCTCATGGGTGTGGTCTCGATCGGCACGAGCGCCGCGTGGAAGGCATTGGCGCTCTTGGGATATGCGGCCGTATTCGCCTACGTGGCGCCGTGGCAGCTGCCCGCCGACGCCTGGTACACCTGGCTGATCGCGTTCGTCGGACTCGACTTCCTGTTCTACTGGGAGCATCGTCTCGCGCACCGGGTCCGGTTGATCTGGGCGACCCATCAGGCGCATCACTCCAGTGAGTACTTCAACTTCACCACGGCGCTGCGACAGAAGTGGAACAACAGCGCCGGCATCCTGATGTGGCTGCCACTCCCCCTGCTCGGCGTTCCGCCGGCCCTCGTCTTCGCGGCGTACTCACTGAATCTCGTCTACCAGTTCTGGATTCACACCGAACACCTCGGAAAGCTCTGGCGGCCGATCGAATTCGTCTTCAACACGCCGTCCCACCATCGCGTCCACCATGGCAGTGACAGCGAGTACCTGGACCGCAATTATGGTGGCACCCTGATCATCTGGGATCGGCTCTGCGGCAGCTTTGCCGCGGAGGAACATCGTCCGACGTACGGATTGACCACGCCGGTCGACACCTACAACATCTGGCGGCTGCAGACCCACGAGTACGTGGCCATCGCCCGAGATGTGCGGGCCGCCCGAGGCGTGCGGACGCGGTTGGGTCTGGTGTTCGGACCGCCGGGCTGGAAGCCGGCGACGACGAATCCGCCGGTACGCGCAGGTCGTCAGCGGATGCTGGGCTCACCGCACAGGCGGGATCAGCCCGCCATCGAGACCTGAGCGATCTCTGCCTGGAAGCCACCGCCACCCGCCGGCAGCGACGTCAACCACACCATCACGAACGGACTCTCGGTGGGGTTCGGGATGGTGATGGTGGTCGACGGCTGCGACACGGTGCCGGAGGCGACTTCGGTGGTCTCGGCGAAGGTGGGTTGCGCCGACGTCGCGGTCCGGATCGACACATCGAACCCCGGCGTGGGTGTCCGGATGGTGACCGTGGCGACGGACTGGTCGCTGCCGAGGTCGAACATCAGCCCGAGACCATCCTTGAGGCCGCCGAAATCGGCTGAGCCGCGGTAGATGTCGGTGCTCCACGGAGGTGCGACACCACTGATCACATTGCCGAGATTGGTGGAACTGTCCGGCGGTTGGTTCGAGAAGTCGACCAGGTTCACCCGTTGCAGCGGGATGGGGGCCGGTGCTGGCGGCGGGGCCGCGGCCTGTTGCTGGGTCTCGGTCGCCGGAGGTGCCGACGTGGTGGTGAGGATGGAGTCGATGTCCGACGCGTCGCCGTCGGAGCCGAAGATGTTGGTCGCCCACACCACCAGCGCGATGATGACGAACAGCGCCAGCAGTCCGGCGCCGGCGAGCAACGCCACATTGCGTCGTCCGGTGCCCTCCGGCTCGGTACCGGCAGTGGTACGGGACGGCGTCGGGGTCATTGCGACCGGGGCCTGGTCGGTCTCGATCGCCGGCAACATGTCGGTGTTGAGATCGATCACCGTCGCCTGGTCGAGAACGTGCTGAATCGTGCCGGCTGTGCGGATGCCTCGATTGCCGTCGAGGGCTCGCGCGGCGACGGCCGAGATCTCGAACGGCGTGTCCGGCCGCGCCTCCCGGGGTTCGATCGGCGCGCCGTTCTTGTCCGGGCGCGCGATCGGCAGGCCGCCGACCTCGTCGGTCGTGTCGGAGGTGGTCACCAGACGGGTACCGGTGCGGCCGTCGAGCGGCCACCGTGCCAGCAGCAATGCATAGAGCACCGCACCCAGTCCGCGGACGTCGGAGGATTTGTCGTCACCGGCGAGGGTGCCGGGGAAGGCGAGCACGGCGTTGCCGTCGGTGCTGATCCGGATGCGGTCGGGGTGGTCGATCGACAGCGCCCCACCCGAGCGGTGGGTGGCCTCGGCGGCCGCGGCCAGTGCGCGCACCGCGCGTGCCGCCCCGATGGGGGACGGCTCGGAACGGGCGACCTCGGCCAACGACGAGCCGGGCACCCACTCGCTCACCACGATGCCGCCCGACGATCCGCGCACCACATCGAGTACACGCGCGACCCCGGCCGACGAGATCTGACCGAGTCGCAAGGTGCGCGACAGCACACCCTGGGGTCCGTCGTCGGTGACCTTGGCGGTTTCGCCGCGGCGCGGTGGCGGCGCGAGCTGCTCGGCGTCGACGAAGGTCAGCGCCACCTCACGGTCGAGATTGATGTCCAGAGCCCGCCAGAACTGCAGACCGCGGGTGCCGCCGTGGTGATCGAGCAGGCGGTATCGGCCGCCGGCGACGGCCGCCCCGGGGACCAGCCGGGGACCCCGCGGCCGCGGCTGGGTGGCCGACGGCATCCGCGTGGTCGCCTGGGCGGGGTTGGCTGGATTGTCCGATTTCGGTGTGTCCGTGGGCTTCTCGGCGCGGCCGGGATCGTCGCGACGGTCCGCGGTCGGGGTGTCCGTCGCGGATGTCTCGGACCGATCCTCGACTCGTACCGAGCCCTGGTCGGCCGGAGAGTCCGGGATGATCTCGGTGTCCTGCGTGGCACCGATCTCATTGTCACTCACGCGCCGAGCTCCTCTCCTGCGATACCGCATGTCGCGTGGCGCGTGGATCCGCATCTCGCCACCATCGCGGAGGCGCGCGGCTCCACCGCTGTGAACCGAGTACGACTGCCATGTGGCAGTGCCCCGGTCGAATCGCCGGAGCACCTGTACCTGACCAGAATACGGGAGCGATTCGTCGGTGACGGTCTGCGGAAACTGAACCGTGATGGTTGCAGTCGATTCTCTTACCGGGCTCTCAGGCGGCGCCAAGGCGGGGACGAATCTGCCCAGCACGCGGCGCACCGTCAGGCCGATCGAGACCACATCGGGCAGGCGGGCGACGGCCAGGCCGGCGTAGGTGACGCCGAGTACCACCACTGCCGTCAGCGCCAAGTAGATCAGCGAACCGAACTTTCCGGCCTCGGTCATCATCAGATGTAGTCCGGACAGCTGGGCGACGGCCCACACGATGGCGCTGATGCCCACCGAGACGACCAGCGTCACCGCGGTGGTGCGGGCGACGTCGGTCAGCCGCGCGTCGTCGAGCCGTCGGCGCAGCAGGAAGTGACCGACCACGGCGCCGACCAGATAGCCGAGCCCGTTGGACAGCGCCAGCCAGCGCACCACCAGTTCCGGGTCGGAGAACAGCACCGGACCCAGCAGCGACGCGGCCACCTTGACCACCGTGATGCCCAGCACCATCACCGTCGGCGTCCAGGCGTCCTCGCGGGCATAGAACACCCGCAGCTGGACCAGCGTCATCGAGTAGGGGATGAGCGTGAATGCGCCCCAGGCGAGCACCGAACCGAGCTGGGATGCGATCTCGGCATCGAACCGGCCGAAGTTGAACACGGCCACACCGATGGCCGGGCCGAAGAATGTCATGTAGGCGACGACGGGTACCAGCGCGACCATCGTCAGCCGGGTGGCCAACGACAGATCATCGACGACGGCCCGGTTGTCGTCGGCGGCCGCGTTGCGCGACAGTCGCGGCATGATCGCGGTGAGGATGGTGACGCCCAGGACGCCGTAGGGCAGCTGCAGCAGCTGCCAGTGGGTGGCGTAGACGCTGATGCCGGCGGCGTCGGTGTGCGCGGCGATGCGGTAGGTGATGACCAACCCGACCTGCAGGATCGCCACGTACATGACGATCGCGAGCGCCATGTTGCCGAACCGGCGGAGCCGGGCGTCGAGTCCCCACTGCAGCTGCAGGCGGATGCCGGCCCGCTTGAGCCACGGCACCAGGATCATTGCCTGCACCACGACGCCGAGCGTGGTACCGATGCCGAGCACCAGCAGCTGCGGGTCGGTCATTCGCACCGGGTTGAGCGAGATCTCGCCGGGCATCGCCGCGTAGAGCACGAGCGTCGCGATCTGGACGATGTTGTTGAGCACCGGAGCCCAGGCGCCCGGCTTGAAGAACCCCTTCATGTTCAGGATCGCCATGAACAGGGCCGAGAGGCCGTAGAAGAGGATCTCGGGCAGCAGCAGGTAGGCGAGCGCGGTGGTCAGGTCGCGGTTGACGTCGCCGTCGCCGACGTTGAGGAAGGTCAACAGGGGAGCGGCGATCAGCGAGATCACGGTCGCGGCGCCAAGGGTGACCACGGTCAACGTGAAGATGCGGTTGATGAAGGCGCGTCCGCCGTCGGCGTCCTCCGCCTCAGCCCGCACCAGCACCGGGATGACGATGGCGGTCAGCACCGCGCCGAGGACGACCTCGGCGATCATGTTCGGCAGCACGTAGGCGGCCTGGAACGCCGAGGCGATCGCCGGACCGAGCATGGCGAGCACCAAGACGGTGCGCACGAATCCGGTGATCCGGCTGGTCAGGGTCGCCAGCGCGATGGATCCACTGGTCTTGAGGATGCTGGCGTCGGAGTCACGCGACAGGCCGGTCGACGACTCGTCGATCTCGGCCTCGGCGCGGGTCTCCGGGGTCGGTCGGCCGCCGGTCCGGGCGGCGGTGAGCGTGTCCGTACGAGTCGGTGCGGGTCGGCCACGACCGGGTGGGGTGGCGCGGCGTGGCGGCGGACCCGACGGCGCTCCCGGCGGTATCCGACGCGGGGCCGCCCGGTGGGACTCCGGTGGTCGCTGTTCGCTCATGGCCTGTCCCCGTCACTCGAGCTCGTCGTGGTCGGCTCCTGGTGGTCGTCGGTCTCGTCCGCCGAGACATCGTGGTGCTCATGCCCCGGGTGTTCTGTCTGCAGGTTACGGCGGCGTTCCTGATAGGTGGCGCCGGCCAGCAGCCGATCGTGTTCGTTGGGATCGGGCCGGTCCTCGTCGGCGGGGTCGGGTTGGCCGCGGAAGCGGTGCCACAGGCGGCGGGCCACCAACAGCACCAGGGCCACGCCGGCGGCGATGGTCACCCAGAACAACGGTTTGCCGTAGGCGTTGGCGTGCACCGACAGGAAGATCGGCGACCCGACGGAGATGCCGCTGGACGTGGTCAGACCGATGGTCACGGTGATCGCCTCTTCGGAGGTCTCCGCGCGCGTCGGCAACTGGATCTGTCGGGTGCCGCGTGCCGGGATCTCGATCACGCCGAGATCGCCGACGTCGAGTTCGGGCGGTGCATCGACGTTGATCCGCACCCGGATCGGCAGGGACAGATCGTTGCGCACCACCAGCAGCAGCGGGCTGCGTTCGGACGCCAGCGTGTAGCGGCCACCGGGATCGAGCAGGGTGATTGAGTTGCGCATGCGCTGCAGGGTGGCGTCCACGGCGGTGATGCGTGCGGCGCGCTGCCCGCGCGCCTCGGCACGCAGTGCCGCCGATGCGGTGTCCGGGGTGCGGACCGCGCGCAGCAGATCCTCACGCAGTGGGGCCACATATCGTTCGGGGGTCGCGGCGACATCGGCCGAGCTCATCAACGATGCCTGCAGCTGGAAGGAGAGTTCGGCCTCGTCGTCGATCTGGGCGGCGACGTCGTCGGAGACGGCCATGCCCAGTTCGGCGAGCGGTCGACTGCCCGGCGGTTGGGTCAATCGGGCCGTGGTGGTGGTCGCGTCGAGGGCGCCACGCACATCGGCCAGTGGACTCGGGGTGGCGGCGCCCGACTCGAGCAGCAGCGTCGCGGTGGTGAACAGGGCGTCGGTGTCGTCGGCGGTCGGCGACCAGTACGTCGGCGGCATCACGAACTCGCTGCGTCCGGCGGTGGGCAGGTCGGCTGGGTCGGGCTGGGTGGGTGCGTCGATGGCCGGATATGCCACGGCGGCGACCGCCGCCTGCCGGCGCGCGGTGCCCGATTCACCGTCGAAGGACACCTCCTGGTCGGCCGGCGTGAGCGGTGGTGTCGTGGGGGTGTCGCCGAGACCGGCGAGGGCCGCGGTCAGCGGTGCCTCACTGGTCTGTACTGCCAGGTCACCCACTCGGTAGCGGCCGGTGGGGTCCGCGCGCTCGGCGTCGACGCTGCTGGCGGAGGTCACCGCGGCGCCCACCGATGCGGAGGAGAGGACGTCGGCGCCGGTGTTGTCGATCGCGCCGAGCGCCGGCACGGTGATGCCCCGGACGCTGCGCACCCCGAGAACGGCGTCGACGACGTCTGCGGGCCCGGCCAGGGCGGCGTCGGTCAGCCCCGGATCGTTGATCCGCGACAGCGAAGTGAGGTCGGCCTGCGCGAACGGCAATGCGACGACGCACATCCGGGAGGCCACGTCACGCAGTTCGGTCAGCCACTGCAGTGCGGCCGGCTGACCGGTGCCCGGGGTGGTCGGCGACGTGGGGTCCATCGGATCCGACGACACCGCATAACCCAGCGACATCGCGCGCACGGTCACCAGCAGGTCCGGGTCCACCGCCAGGCACATACTCTGCGCCAGCCGCGACGGCGCGTCCGGTGATGCAGCGCCTACGGGTGGTGCGGCTTCTCCCGATGCCGAGGGCGGCGCGGCACCCGGAGCCGACGGTTCGGGCTCCGCCGGTTCAGCGACCGACGGTGTCGGCGACGTGGTGTCGGAAGCAGGCGCCGACGTCGCGCCGGCCGAGGATCCGGCCACCGACCGCGCGGCGTCGAGCAAGGTGTGCAGGCGCCCGCCGTCCGACAGGGAGCGGGCCATCTCCTCGCCGACCAGCCGGACCGGTTCGGTGCTGCCGCCCAACACACCCGGGGTGAGTTGGGGCGGCGCCGCCAGCGGCCACAGCATCGTGAGTTGTGCGGGGCTCGACAGATTCGCCGACACCGATCCGTCGGAGCCGAGATCGCTGTCGATGTTCGCGTCGTCGACGTCGGTGCTGGGATCGACGTACTGATCGGCTCGCGTGGCGTTGGGCGGCAGCGACAGTACCGGCAGCAGCGTGCGTGACTGGGCGAGCTTGGCTGCGTTGCCGTAGTCGGGGACGCCGTTGACGTTGACGTTGAGCGGAAACACTCCGGTTCGCTGGATGTTGAGCCCGTCGGCCGCAGACAGCTGGGTGGTGATGCTGAAGTCAGCCGACTCGCCCGGCGCGAGTGCGTCGGTCACCGGGCGGAAGGCGGTGGCCGCGCTCACCGGCACCGGGGTCACCGCGAGGCTGCTGCGCAGCTCGTTGGCGTCGCTGATGGCATCGCCGCGCTCGAGGCGTATCGACAGGTCTTCCAGATCACGGTCGCCGACGTTGCGCACACTGCCGGACACCGTGACGTCGGCGCCGCCTCCGCTGGTGACGATCGACGGGGTGATCTCGTCGATCGTGAGGCGCAGGAAGCCACCGGTCCCGTCGGTGTCGGTGGTGCCGGTCGTGTCGTCGGACACGGGCACGGCGGCGGCGGGAGCGGCGGTGGCGAACGTGGCCGGTCCGGCGCACAGCACCACGAGCGCCACGACAGCGAACACCACCGCGGATGCGCGCGTGGATCGACCGTGCGTGAATCGATGGAGAACAAGCGGCAGCGTGGGCGGTACCGGGTCAGGCATCGCCGGCCGGTGGACGCCGCGGCCGCCTGCGCCGTCGACGCGACCGCGCCGGGGGCAACGGCTCGTTGCGGCGCTGGTTGCGGGCAGCTGCGGCTCTCTCATAGGCGTTGGGTTCGGTGCGGATGCTCTCGGCCTCGGACTGGGCCAACCGGTTGGGGTCGGCGGCGAGATCGGCGATCACGCCGCGGGCCATCCGGGCCAGTCGCCGCTCGTCAGAGTACGTGAGCTTGCGGGGCAACTCCTCGAGCGGCACCCAGGCCACCTCGCTGACTTCATAGTCGGCGTCCGAGAGCTCTCCCCCGATGCTGCGCAGCAGATAATGGTGCACCGTCTTGTGAATTCGACGACCCTCGCTGACGAACCAGTAGTCGATCTTGCCCAGCGGTGCCACCACGGTGCCGCTGATGCCGGTTTCCTCCGCGACCTCGCGGATCGCCGTCTGCTCGGCCGTCTCGCCGGTCTCGATGTGCCCCTTGGGCAACGACCACATCATCCGTCCGCGACGGTCCATGCGGCCGATCAGCGCCGCACACAATTCCTCGGTCGGCAGGTCCAGATCGGAGATGACCAGCCCGCCCGCCGACGTCTCGCGGACCGTGCGCAGGCGCTCCTGGCCGCGTTCGGGTCCCTTGCCGCCGGTGCGGCGCCGGGTCTTCGACTTCGCGGTCGTCGAGGTCGCCTCGGCGCCGGCGGAGGTGTGGGTCAGTCCGGTCTTGGTGATCTTGGCGGTCACCGCGACAAGGTCGGAGGGTTTCGGGGGAGACACCCGCGTGTGAGTCGGGCGCAACTCCTCCTCGACGTGGTCGGCCTTTCCGGACCGCTTCGGCATCTGCCCGGGATTGGGCGTGTCGCGTCGTTCGGCGGTCGGTGTCTCGTCGTGTCCGGCGTCGGCGGTGCTGGGAGGAGAAGGTCGTCGTCCGCGGCGCCGTCGTCCGCGCCGCCCGCGCCGAGTGGTTCCGCCCGGGTCGTCGGTTGCGGTCGATCCGGTGCCGGTCTGAACACCGCCGCCGCGGGAGTTCGCGCGTGCGAGGTCGGCAGGGGTCACCCGGTGTCCCGCTGAGGTGTCGGCCGAGCGTGCCGAATCCTGATGTCCGGAATCACGCCGTCCGGTCCCGTTGGGACCACGCGAACCCGCCATGACGTCGTCGGAGACGTCAGAGGGGTCGGTGGACGGGTCGGCGGACACGTCTCCGATGCTAGCCGCTGGCAACCTGGCGTTTGCCTGGATGGGCCGTGGCGCCGAGGGTGGTGTCGACACGGATGGGCGGCGGTTTGTGCCACGGTTCACCGCGAATCCGCCCGGTTCACCCGGAATCGGGTGGCAATACCGACCAGGTATGGGATGCGGACCCCGGCTGCGTCGACGGTAGGCTGATGTGCCGTGACCGACCCCGATCGCCGAACTCGTCTGCTGGCCGGCGCGGCCGTGTCGCTTCAGACGTTCTCGGATGTATTGGTTCCGCTCGGCACGCTGTTCGCCGATGCCGGCCACGAGCTGTATCTGGTCGGCGGGTCGGTGCGCGACGCCGTGCTGGGCCGGTTGGCCGGCGACCTGGATTTCACCACCGACGCGCGGCCCGAGCAGGTCACCGCGCTCCTGGCCGGCTGGGCGGACGCACAGTGGGACACCGGGATCGAATTCGGAACGGTCAGCGCGCGCAAAGGCGACGCGACCATCGAGATCACCACCTATCGTGCCGATTCCTATGATCGGGTGAGCCGAAACCCGCAGGTCGTCTTCGGTGATTCCCTGCGCGGGGACCTGGTGCGCCGCGACTTCACCATCAATGCGATGGCGGTGCGGATCGGCGCCGACGGTCCAGCCGAGTTCGTCGACCCCCTCGACGGCATGACCGCCCTGCTGGCAGGCGTGATCGACACACCGGCCACGCCACAGGAATCCTTCAACGACGACCCGCTGCGGATGCTGCGTGCCGTGCGTTTCGTCTCCCAACTGGGTTTCCGGGTGGCACCCCGGGTGTTCGAGGCGATCAGCGACATGTCGGAGCAGATCGAGCGCATCACCGCCGAGCGGGTGCGGGCCGAGCTGGACAAGTTGATCCTCGGCGAGCATCCGCTCGAGGCGATCGACGTGATGGTCGACGCCGGCTTGGCCGCTCGGGTGTTGCCCGAGGTACCGGGGATGAAGCTGACGATCGACGAGCATCACCAGCACAAGGACGTCTACCAGCATTCGCTGACGGTGCTGAAACAGGCGGTGGACCTCGAAGAAGGCGATCCCGACCTGATCCTGCGCTGGGCGGCGCTGCTGCACGACATCGGCAAACCGGCCACCCGTCGGCACGAACCGGGTGGCGGCGTCAGCTTCCATCATCATGAGGTGGTCGGCGCCAAGATGGTGCGCCGGCGGATGCGGGCGCTGAAGTATCCGAAGGCGGTCGTCGACGACGTGTCGCAGCTGGTGTTCCTGCATCTGCGGTTTCACGGCTACGGAGATGGCGCCTGGACCGACTCGGCGGTGCGCCGCTACGTCACCGACGCGGGACCGCTGCTGGATCGGCTGCACAAGTTGGTGCGCGCCGACTGCACGACGCGCAACAAACGCCGGGCGCGGCGGCTGCAGGAGAACTACGACCATCTTGAGCACCGGATCGCCGACCTGCAGGCAGCCGAGGATCTCGAGCGGGTGCGACCCGACCTCGACGGCAACGCCATCATGCAACTGCTCGGACTGCCGCCCGGCCCCAAGGTCGGCCAGGCGTGGCGCTACCTGAAGGAACTGCGTCTCGACCGCGGTCCGCTGACCCGCGAGGAGGCCGAGGAGGCCCTGCGGGAATGGTGGGCATCGCAGGGCTGACGGTCGCTGTGTGGATCGAAGGTGTCCGATGGCGGGCCTAACGCCGCGGCCCTGCTCACGACGGGGCGAACACGTTCGTCGAACCGGGCACAACCTCGAACACCGCCGGTAGCTCGCCGACGATGTCGCCGTCGATCGACACCAGCGCCGGCGGATCGCTGTACAGCTCTATCTCCGCGCCCCGCATTGTGCGGACCATCGGATGGTCGACGTGGGTTCCGCCGAACACCTTCGGGAACACCCGCGCAACGGTGGCGCGGGCGAACCGATCCGGATGATGGGCGAGCGTGAGGTCGAGCAGTCCGTCGGTCATGGACGCGCGCGGGGTGATGTGCATACCGCCGCCGTAGGACGTGGTGTTGCCGATGGCGGCGAACACCAGGTCGTCGTCGATCTCGACGTCGTCGGCGCGCAGGTCGTAGTGGTAGGACGGCAAGCCGACGAGCTCGCGCAGCGCGGCCAGGGTGTAGCGGGCCTGGCCCTTGGGCCGGCGCATGTCGATGGCCCGGGCGGTCACCGACGCGTCGAACCCGGTCGCCGCGACGGTGACGAACAGTGCGGTACGACCGTCCGGGAAGGTGACCCGGCCGAGATCGATGCACCGCGTGTGGCCGGCCACGATGATGTCGACCGCGGCGATGACGTCGTCGCACGGAATGCCCAGATTGCGGGCCACGTCGTTGCCGGAGCCGGCCGGTACGATGCCCAACGGCTTGTCGGTGCCGAAGGCCGCCTCCACGGCGAGTCGGATGGTCCCGTCGCCGCCGACCACGATGATCCCGTCGGTGTCGCCACCGGCCGCCTTGCCGGCCTGCTCGGCGGCATCCTGGGCGTCGGCTCCGACGATGATCTCGGTGGCGATGCCGCACGCCGCGAACCGTGCGATCGCCGCCTCGGCGACGTCGCCGGCCGCACCGTGACGCGCGTGCGGATTGACCAGGAGGGTCACCTGACCGACCGACCTCCGGTCGGCGCTGTGGTGGTTCGGCTCGCCCGCCATAGGTTACGATGTTACACATCATGTCAATCTGTAAAGCGGATATCGGTGAGCAGGTCCTCGACGCCGCCCGGGCCTGCCTGGTCCGCAGCGGCGGACGCAAGGTGACACTTGCCGAGGTGGCGCGCGAAGCCGGCGTCAGCCGTCCCACCGTGTACCGACGCTGGCCGGATATGTCCGAGATCACGCGCGCATTGCTCACCCGTGAGGTGATGGGCATCGTCACGGCCGTCACCGACGTCACGCCGCTGCGCACGGCGGAGTTCGACGCGACCGTGGACCTGGTGGTGCGCATCGCGGCCGCACTGCGCGACGACGAGCTGGTCGCGGCGTTGTGGCGGGCCCAGCGCGAATTCATGACGCCGTATGTCTTCGAGCGCCTCGGCACCAGCCAGCAGGGCGTACTCGCGATCCTCACCGACGCGATCGCCCACGGGCAGCAGCGCGGCCAGGTCCGCGACGGCGACCCCCAGAAGCTGGCGTCGATGGTGCTGCTGATCACCCAATCGGCGATCCAGTCACGCGCGCTCGTGGAGTCGATTCTCGGTGACGACTGGAGTCGGGAACTGCATCACGCGCTGTCGTCTTACCTGCGCCCGACCCATCTGGGTTCCTCTCCGCTGGGCCCGTCCGGCGGCGAGCCGCCGACGATCAGCGGATGACCGGGCTCAACGCCGCCCAGCGGCACCGATGGCAGTCCGCGCTGGCCGACCAGGACCGCCCCCTCGACGTGCTCGTCGTCGGCGGGGGGATCACCGGCGCCGGGGTGGCCCTCGACGCCGCGAGTCGTGGACTGCGCGTCGCGCTGGTCGAGGCGCACGATCTGGCCCACGGCACATCGCGTTGGAGCAGCAAGCTGGTGCACGGGGGATTGCGTTATCTTGCCGGCGGCCATCTGCCGATCGCCTACGAGAGCGCGGTCGAGCGACACCATCTGATGACGACGATCGCGCCGCATCTGATCCGGCCGTTGGCGCAGGTGGTGCCCGATCTCGGTTCGCGCGCCACGTCGGCGATGATCCGTACCGGGGTGCAGGCCGGCGATGTGCTGCGCCGGGTCGCGCGCACCCCTGCACCCGTGTTGCCCCGTCCGCGCCGGTTGTCGGTGGCCGAGACGCTGGCGTTGTGCCCACAGACGACGCGGGCCGGACTGCGGGGTGCCGTGGCGCACTCCGACGGACAGCTCGTCGACGACGCCCGACTGGTGGTCGCGGTCGCGCGTACGGCTGCCGCTTTCGGTGCGATGATCTGCACGTATACCCGCGCCGACCACGTCACCGGCAACGGTGCCCGCCTGACCGACGCCTGCACGGGGGAGTCCTTCGACGTGGCTGCGCGCACCGTCGTCAACGCCACCGGTGTCTGGGCCGGCGAGGTGGATCCGGCAGTCCGGATGCGGCCGAGCCGGGGCACGCATCTGATCTTCGACGCCGCCACCTTCGGGCACCCGGAAGGTGCGCTGACCGTGCCGGTGGCCGGCTCCATCTCACGGTTCGTGTTCGCCCTGCCCGAGCCGCTCGGACGGGTCTTCGTCGGCTTGACCGACGTCGCCGCCCCGGGCCCGATCCCCGACGTCCCGCAGGCGTCGCAGGCCGAGATCGACTACCTGCTCGAGTCCATCAACCCGGCGCTCGACCGGCCGGTGACCCGCTCCGACATCATCGGCACCTACTCCGGGCTCCGACCACTCGTCGATGTTGTCGGCGCGGAGAAGAATTCGAGTACAGGAAGCCTCGCCGACCTGTCGCGGCGTCACCGCATCCAGGTCAGTGACGACACGCTGGTGGGTGTGCTCGGCGGGAAACTCACCACCTACCGTCGCATGGCCCAGGATGCGGTTGATGCCGCAGTCGACGCCGGGGGACTGACCGCGGGCCGCTGCATCACGGCGACGACCCCGCTCATCGGTGCCGCCGCCGTCACAGCACCGCCGGAGCTGCCGGCATCGCTGATCAGTCGGTTCGGTTCCGAGGCGGCCAAGGTGGTGTCGTCAGCGCAGGTCGAGCATCCGTTGGATCCGATCGTCGACGACATCGACGTCACCCGCGCGGAGGTGGGGTTCGCGCTCACTCACGAGGGCGCACTCACCGTCGACGATGTCCTGCACCGGCGCACCCGCATCGGCCTGGTGGACGCCGACGCCGACCGTGCCCGTCCCGCGATCACCGAGCTCGTCGAGCAGGTTCGAGCTCAGTAACCCATCGTCCGCAGCGCGTCGGCCAGTTTGTCCAAGTCCTCGCGCTCGACGTCGAGGTGCGGGCTGACCCGCAACACCGACTGCTCGGTGGTCAGCGGGGCGCGCCAGGAGTCGGCGCAGGTGACCAGGATGCCCAGCGACAACAGTTTGGCCTGGGCGGCGGCCACGTCGGATGCCTGCCAGCCCGGCGGCGGCGCGAGGGTGGTGGTCGAGCACGGTTCGTCGACCGGCTCGAGCACCTCCCAGCTCCCGATGCCGTCGAGGCGTTCGCGGGTGGCCCGGCCGATCGCGGCGAGCTCGCGGAACACGCGCTGCTGCCCGATGGCCAGAACCTCCGACACCGCCATGCCCAGGCCGAGCCGTCCGGCCACGAATGCTTCGGAACTCTCGATCTCCACCGGACGCAACGCATCCTTGCGTACTGCGACGAATCCCACACCGCGCGGCCCGGTCAGCCATTTGCGGCTGGTGCCATAGACGACGTCGGCGCCGGTGACCGTCGGCACGTGGCCGGCGGTCTGTGCCATGTCGACCACCACGGGAACGCCTGCGGCATGGGCGATCTCGACGATCCGAGTGACGGGTTGCACGATGCCCGACATCGCCCCGATATGACAGATGTGGATGAAGTCGGGCTGCTCGAACTGCAGCATGTTCTCCAGCGCGTCGGTGTCGACGTGGCCGGCGATGTCGGCATCCGGCAGCGGCCGCACCGCGTAGCCGCGGCGTTCGAACTCCACGAGGTTCGGTCCGAACTCGTTCTTGGCCACCCACACGGTGCTCGAGATCGGCAGGTTCCAGTAGGTGAGCAGCGCGCGCAGGGCGGCGCGTGCGCTCTCCCGGAACGCGAGTTCGTCGGCGGTGTGTCCGATCAGCGACGCGAGATCGCGCTTGTCACGGGCGATCTCGTCGGCGCGATCGGCGGCGGCCACATAGGAGCCGCGTTCGCTCTCGCGCCACAGATGAGCCGAGATGGAGCCGATCACGGCGTTCGAGGATCGACCGGCAGCCGCGGAGTCGAGGTGGACGACTTCCGGGCGCAGGCGTGCACGTCGCCACTGCTCACCCAGTTCGCTCACGTACATGACTTCTGAACCTACCGGTGTTGGGGGATACTCGAACCGGGCACCCCTGGTCGCCGGCGAACCCGGGTGCGATGACTTCGGCGGGTGCCGCCACCACGTGGACTCCCGTCGTGGACGGAGGCCGGGTGGCCCTGATCGGTGTGGTCACCGGACTGATCGCGGCGACATTGGGTTCGGCCGCGGTTCTTCGTCAGCCGCCGTGGCAGCGCATGACCGTCCACACCGATCAGGTGCCTGGTCACCACGTGTGAGCTCATGCCGAGTTCGTTGACCCGTGGGCCCAGCGTCGTCCGCAGCACTTCCGGCTGATCCGCTACCCGATGGCGTGACACCGGGCGGGAACATAACCACCCGCCGGGGGCGTCTCATTCGCGAACACCACAACAACGTGCTGGCCCCAGTTGACCGGGACGGCATACCGGGGACGGGGCGATGCCACCGCCCTTCCCGCCGCGATCATTCACGCCGTATGAGGCCGAGAGGACAGATGATGACCTACTTCCCGCCTACACCGGCGCCACCGCGTGATCCGGCGATACTGCGCCGCCGGGCCTCGAGCGCACTCCTCGGCGCGACCCTGCTGTGGGTGCTGGTGGGTGTGATGATTCTCGGTGCGCTCGGCCGAGCGACCTCGGGACCGATCACACCTGCCCCGAGTTCGGGTGCTGAGGCCCTCGGCCGCCTCGTCGGCATGATCGGGTTTCCGATCGCGGCAGCGCTTGGCGCCATCGCGCTGCATCGTCGCCGCAGACGCCTGTTGCGCCAAGCACGCGCGGTCGAGGCCGGCCACGGCGTTGTGTCCGTTGCGAACCACGGCCACTTCGTCCATGGATACCCCCCGCACTACCCCCCTCCGGGTTCTGCGCGTCCGTACTCTCCGCCTCCGAAGTACTCCGGGCCGCACCAGCGACGCTCCGACGGTCACTGACAGCCGGACGGCCTGCAGGCGAGCCACCGCTGGGCCAGAAGTCTGGTGCCGCACGGAACCACGAGTGCCCCCCGAGCGTCCAAACACCATGGACCCCATCGAGTACGTCTTCGGGACCGGTGACGGTGTCACCACAGCGTGGGTGTCGCCGCCCGACATCGACCTCTCCGGCGACGGCACGCTCGATGCGGTGGCTCTCGACTTCGACGGTGACGGGCGGCGCGACGATGCCATGTGGGACAGCGATGCCGATGGGATCGCAGACGTCGTCGCGCTCGACCGGGACGACGACGGCCGCGGCCACGAGTTCTATCGGGACGACGGATCAGGAGTGTGGGGCGAGACTGCTCAACGACCGACCGACCTTGCCTCACCACCACCGGAACCGGAGGTGACGCCGGCGCCAGGCCGGGTGGCCGATCCGGCGCCGCACCGCGACCGTGAGCCGACCGACACCGACGACGCCGTGGTCGTCCGCTCAGCAGACCTCGACGGTGACGGAACCGCCGACATCGAACTCGTCGGCACTCGCCGCGCAGGCATTCCGGTGGCCGATCGGCTCTACGTCGACGCCGACGGCGACGGCCGTTTCGATCGTGTGCTGGTGGACTCCGATGGTGATGGCCGCGCCGACGTCAGCTTCGATGACCGGTCGCCTCGATTCGAGGCTCGGTGACGGTCGGTAGGTGACGGAGCGCGATCGTCAGCTGTGATGACCGGTCGGCTGGATCGGATGATCGGCGATGGCCAACGGCCCGTGGTGCGGTGGCGTGTGCACCAACCGCACCACCACCGCCCCGATCAGGTAGAGCACGACACCGAGGACCAACATCCCGGCCGAGCGCCCGTCATCGGGGATCGCGACCGCGGCGATCGTCACCGCACCCACGTAGGCGATGTTGAACACCGCGTCTTGCACCGAGAACACCTGGCCACGCACCATGTCGCCGATGTCCACCTGCATGGCGACATCGCCGCACAGTTTGGCGACCTGCCCGATCAATCCGAGTACGAACGCGCCGATGCAGAACACCACCGGATGGAAGGTGAGCAGCGAGGCCTCCGCCACCGCGCCCACCAGCATGGCGGCAATCAGCGTGGGCCGTCGGCCGTATCGTTCCACCGAATACGGCGTCACCACCGCGGCGAGGAAGGCGCCGCCTGCGGTGAATCCGGCGACCACCGACACGCCGGCCAGCCCGTCGCCGACGCCCGCTTGTTTGCTCAGCACCAGCAGCATCAGTGTGTTTATCCCGAAGACCAGCCGGTGGGCGCCGATCGCCGACAACGCGGCCGCCACGGTGCGCGAATGAGCGACCGCCCGGACCCCGTGTAGCAGGCCGACGGTGATGGCATGCACCGCCGAGCGCCCGGGGTCATCGGGCTCGTCGGGTCCGAGTTGCAGTCGACCGAACCCGTGCGCGAGGGTCGCCGCGATCAGCGCGATCACCACACCGCCGAGGGTGGTGAATGCACTGCCGGAATTGTCGGGCCCGAAGATGATCCGCAGGACTGCAGCGATGCCCGCGCCGACCGCGAGCATGCCGGCTCCGAGGGTGGTGAACAGCGCGTTGGTCGCGACGATGACGTCGCGGTGCGCGACGTGTGGGAGCGACGCCGACAGGCCCGATGCGACGAACCGACTGGCGCCGGTGACCGCGAGCGCACCGAAGAGCACCACGGTGTCGCTCGCGCCGGTGGCGATGGCCAGCGCTACGAGAGAGATGAGCCCGGCGCGAAGCACATTCGCGAACATCAGCACATTGCGTCGATCCCAATGGTCGAGCAGTGCCCCGGCGAACGGACCGATCAGCGAGTACGGCAGCAGCAGCACCGCGAGTCCGCCCGCCACGGCCAACGGATCGGCGTGTCGCTCCGGGTTGAACAGGATCGAGGCGAACAGCGCCGCTTGGAAGACACCGTCGGTGATCTGGCTGGTCAACCGCACCGCGAGCAGCCGCCCGAGCCCGGGCGAATGCCCCAGCGAGCGGATGAACCCCCGCAGACCGGGGGAGGTGTGCGGCGAGCCTGACGTCACTGATTCAGAGTACCGACCTCGACCGGTGAGCCATGCCATGATGGGTGGGTGGCCGGCGGCGACGACTCAGAGGATCCGACCCCCGAGTTCTACTCGGAGGGTGCTGCACCCGACATGCCCGCGGCCGGCCGAGTTCGGCCCGGGACGCTGTTGATCGCGTCGACCGATCTGATCGAACCGACCTTCGCGCGCACGGTCATCTACATCATGGAGCACAACGACGCCGGCAGCCTCGGTGTGGTGCTCAACCGGATGAGCCAGACGGCGGTGCACAACCTGCTGCCGCAGTGGACCGACCTGTCCGCGTCGCCGCGCGCGCTGTTCGTCGGCGGGCCGGTGAAACAGGACGCCGCCCTCTGTCTGGGGGTGGTGAAGTTGGGCGCCGACATCTCCGGGTACGAAGCGTTGCGGCCGGTGGACGGTCGGGTGGTGCTCGTCGACCTCGACGCCGACCCCACCGAACTCGCCGACGTCCTGGAAGGAGTCCGTGTGTTCGCCGGATACTCCGGCTGGGGTGAGGGCCAGCTCGACGCCGAATTGCAGCAGGACAGCTGGCTGCTGGCGTCCGCGCTGGCCGGTGATCTGCTGGTGCCGACGACCACCGACCTCTGGGGTTCGGTGCTGCGCCGCCAGCCTTGGCCGACGCCGCTGCTCGCGACGCACCCGATCGACATCGCGCGCAACTGATCAGGGCAGCCACCGCGATTCCAGTGACGCAGGGCACACTTCCTGCTACCTTTTGGTCGCTTGTTCAACTCGACCGGGGGTCAGCGGCGTGGGGGTTGCAGTCAGAAGTGTGCGGGTGGCTCGTGGGGTCGGGGTGCTCATCGTCGCGGTGACGATGCTGGTCCTGCCCGCAACCGCGGGGGCACAGCCGTCTGCAACCGGTGGGGCGTCGGCCGCACGATGGGCCACGTCGCACGACGGTCCGCAGCCGTATGCCGGGGTGTCGGTGAGCTGGGATGTGCCGATCCGGATGAGTGACGGGACGGTGCTGCGCGCAAACGTCTACCGCCCAGCCGACAAGTCGGGTCGGGCGACGTCGCAACGCCACCCGGTCGTCGTCAACATGACCCCGTACACCAAGCTCATCACCGCCGTTGGTACGGCAGTCACGCAGCACCCGGTGCTCGGTCCGTTCCTGACGCAGTTGGTGGACGGCGTCAGTCAGATCGCGGCGCCGATCCGCGACATCGCCGACGTCTCGCAGCTGACCAATACCCTGCGCGATGGTGGTGCGCGCACGTTCCTGGTCGACGAGGATCTGGTACGCAGCGGTTACACCCAGGTCGTCGTCGATGTCCGTGGAACCGGGTTCTCCCAGGGCCGATGGGATGTGTTCCAGAGCCGCGAACAGGCCGACACCGTCGAGGTCATCGACTGGGCTGCCAAGCAGCGGTTCTCCAACGGCAAGGTCGGCATGTCCGGGGTCTCCTATTCGGCGATCAACCAGATTCAGGCGGCCAACAAGAACCCGGCTGCGCTCAAGGCGATTTTCCCCGTGGAGCCGGGCGGCGACCTCATCCGCGACATCGTCGCCCCGGGTGGTGCGCTCGGCGTCGGCTTCCTGCCGATGTGGCTGACCCTGGTGAACAGCACCAAGATGGTGCCCAACGTCGCGTCGATGCTCGACGGCACCTTCGACTGGACGTGGTTGGCCGACCGCATCTCCGATCCGTTCACTTTCTACCCGGAGCTGTTCGCAGCGCTGCTCACCCCCGACATCCCGTCGGTTCCACCGCAGCTCGACGAGCTCCTCACCACCAACTCGGAGCCACGCACGTCGTGGCTCGACCATGCCGAGCGCATCACCACCCCGACCTTCATCTACGGCGGCTGGTTCGACCTGTTCACCAACAGCGAGGTGCGGATGTATAACAAGATCCCGCTCGCACCGGGCCGCAAACAGCTCATCATGGGCGACGGCTATCACCTGACCATCGGCGGCGGCCAGCAGGGTCGCGCAGGCACCCCACCGCGCCTGGACGTCCTGCAGAAGGCGTGGTTCGACAAGTGGCTCAAGGGCATCGACAACGGCATCGACCGCTACGGACCGGTCAACCTCAAACAGGTCGGCGACGCGTGGATGACCGCCCAGCAGTTCCCGCGCGCCGGCATGACCCGACAACGGCTCTACCTCGGAGATCGCCGCAGCGGCACCGCACCGCATGCGGTCCGCGACGGCAGCCTCACCACCGCGCCGACCGGCTCGCGAGGCCGGCTGACGATCTCACCCGGTGTGCTGACGTTGTGCTCTCGTGACTCCGCACAGCAGACGGCCGGCGCCACAGCCCTCTTCCCGTGGTGCGCCGAAGACGCACGGATCTCCGAACGCAACGCGCTCACCTTCACCAGCGCCCCGGTGCGGACCACCCGCAGCGTGTCCGGCTACGCAAACGTGCGGGTGAACGCGGTGATGGATGCGACCGACGGGTACTGGACGGCCACCCTCAACGATGTGGCGCCCGACGGTACGTCGAAAGTGATCAGTTCCGGTCAGGTGGTGGCGTCGTTGCGGGGCTACGACCAGGGGCAGTCGCAGTTCGCGTCCAACGGCGATGTGACCGACCCGTTCTACACCTTGACCCTGGATTCGCGGGAGCGAGTCCGACCCGGCCGTCCGGTCACCATCGACATCGGGTTGCTGCCCACGGAGGCATCGATCAAGGCCGGTCACCGGCTGCGGGTCGACGTGTTCGCGATGAACCTGCCGCGTGGATTGCCGCTACGGCCGTTGCTGAACGAGTCACAGCTGAAGCCGCAACACATTCAGCTCGATCCGCGGCGGCCGAGTTTCGTGAATCTGCCGGTCTCGCAAGCGATCGGGTAGCCGCTGCGCTACTCGTCGCGGTGATTGTCCGGATACGCCGTGACGGCCAGGAAGCGGATCGGCAGCCGGACCAGATCATGCGGCCCGTGGATGCCCTCCCCGTCGAGGAGCAGACAGTCACCCGGCCGCAGCGTGTACTCGGCGTTGCCGTGCCCGTAGACCATGACGCCCTCGAGCATGTACAGCATCTCGGTGCCGGGGTGTTGAAAACGGGGAAACACCTCGCTGTCGTCGGTCAGGGTGACCAACACGGGTTCGAGTCGCTTGTGCTGCCCGCGCAGACCGCCGAGCAGTTCGTAGTGATGGCCGACGCGGGTGCCGCGGCCCACGATCACCGCGCCCTTGCCCGCTTCGGTGTAGATCGCCTCGCGCTCGACGTCGGCGCCCCGGAACAGCGAGGTCACCGGGACGTCGAGTCCGGCGGCGAGACGCGCAAGAGTCGAGAGACTGCACGAGGTCTGGGCGTTCTCGATCTTGGAGAGCATGGCCTTGGAGATGCCGACCTTGGCAGCCATGTCCGCGACCGACATCCCGGCATTGCGGCGCAGCATCCGGACCTGATGCGCGATCGCGGCCTCCAGGTCGCCGCCGGTCGGAGCGTCCCCGTCGACCTCTCGATGCACGGGCGCGGGGTCGCCGGTGTCCCGGATCGTCTTCGTGGAGTCGGCAGCCATCTGGCCAGTGTAGCTAGTTTCTGTTTCCTCGCAGTAGACGAAACGCCGAGCGTCCTCTACTACGAAACGGTCGCCGCGTCTGCCTCGCGACCGTAGCGGGTGGCCAGCCATGAGCAGAGGATCAGCTGGATCTGGTGGAAGATCATCAGCGGGAGCACGATGAGGCCGACCGTCGAACCGGCGAACAGCACCGTCGCCATCGGCAGACCGGTGGCGAGACTCTTCTTGGTGCCACAGAACTGGATGGCGATCACGTCTTCGCGGGAGAATCCGAGGCGTTGCGGCACCCATCGGGTCACCACCAGCATCACCAGCACCAGGATCAGTGAGATCACCGCGACGGCCACCAGCTGCCCGGCGTCGACGATCGACCAGATGCCCTCCCGGACGCCCTCGCTGAACGCCACGTAGACCACCAGCACGATGGTGCCGCGATCGGCGAGTTTGGTGATCTTGGCGTGCCGGGCGAAGAACGGGCCCACCCACGGACGGGCGATCTGTCCGACGATGAACGGCAGCAGGATCTGACCCAGGATCTTCAGCACCGAGGTGCCGTCGATCGTGACGTCGCCGTCGGTGGTCATCAGCAACACCACCAGCAACGGGGTCAGCACCACACCCAGGATGTTCGACGCCGACGCGCTGACGATGGCCCCCGGCACATTGCCGCGGGCGATGGAGGTGAATGCGATCGACGACTGCACCGTGGACGGCACCAGGCACAGGAACAGCAGGCCCGCGTACAGGTCGTCGCCGACGATCGGCTCGACGAGCGGACCTATGGCCAGGCCCACGAGCGGGAACACCACAAAGGTGAACGCGAGGATGGTGAGGTGCAGGCGCCAGTGCTTGAGGCCGTCGAGGGCCTCCCGCGGATGCAGTCGGGTGCCGTAGAGAAAGAACAGCGCCGCGATCGCCACCACGACCACCCAGTCGAGGACCTCGGCGGCGTCGCCCTTCGCCGGAAGCAGTGCGGCGACGATGACGGCGCCGAGGATCGCGAGGATGAAGCCGTCGACGGGGGAGCGGTTGAACCAGTCGCGTGCGACGCGCAGGGGTGCTGCCACGCGAGTCAGGCCTGCGCGGACTCGTTCGAGCAGACTCCCCGCAGGCTGCAGGCGCCACAACTCGACGTGCCGCAGTCGTCGGCCGGGTTGTCCTCGGGCACGGCGGCCGCAGCGCGCACGCCGTAGGCACTGACGATGCCGACGACGAACAGGGCGGCGACCACTCCGATGACCGCGAACACCAACGCCCAGTAGCCACTCACTCCGAGGGTGAGGGTCCCGGCGAGCACGAGGATGCCCGCGGCGGCCAACTCACCCGGCGCAGCCACCCGGTTCGCGACGGCAAACGCCTCGTCGGAGCGCATGGTGGCATCGGCACGGACACCCACCCACCGATTGCGTCGCAGCCGGCCGGTGATGGCCAGCGCGCCCACCACGAGCCACATCGCGGCCAGCGCAAAGACGATGACGGCAGCGACAACAAGCAGGACGTTCACAGCGACAACCATACGACTGACGGTCGTAGCAGCACGAATCGTCGTCTGTGCACCCGCCGACCATCGGTTCGCCCGGGCGGCGTCGTCGAGAAGGCGGGACGCAGTATGCGCGACGATCCACTCCCCACGACAGCCCACCGCCGGGGACGATTTACGCTGGTCGGGTGACTTCAGCTGATTCTGCCCGCACCGCATCGACGGCCCCGGAGGCGAATGTGCCCGGCCACCGGTACACCGCGGAGCTCGCCGGTGAGATCGAAGCCCGGTGGCAGCGCACTTGGGCGGACCAGCACGCCTACGAGGCACCCAACCCGGTGGGGCCGCTGGCCGGTGACCTCAGCACCGTCGGCGGCGCCGCACCCGACGCCCCGGACAAGATGTTCATCCAGGACATGTTCCCGTACCCGTCGGGCGCCGGCCTGCACGTCGGGCACCCGCTGGGTTTCATCGCCAGCGACGTCTTCGCTCGCTATCAGCGGATGACGGGCAAGAACGTGCTGCACACGATGGGCTTCGACTCGTTCGGGTTGCCCGCCGAGCAGTACGCGGTGCAGACCGGTACCCACCCGCGCACCACGACCGAGGCCAACATCGAGCGGTACCTGGGTCAGATTCGTCGCCTGGGACTCGGCCACGACGAACGGCGCCGGGTGGCCACCACCGATGTCGACTTCTACCGCTGGACGCAGTGGATCTTCCTGCAGATCTACAACGCCTGGTACGACGTCGACCAGAGCAAGGCGCGGCGCATCGACGAACTGATCGCCGAGTTCGATTCCGGTGCCCGCGCGGTGGGTGACGGCCGCGAGTGGGCGACATTGTCGGCCGCCGAGCGGACCGAGGTCATCGACTCCTATCGGCTCGTCTACCAGAGTGACTCGCTGGTCAACTGGTGCCCGGGGCTGGGTACGGTGCTGGCCAACGAAGAGGTCACTGCCGACGGGCGTAGCGACCGCGGCAACTATCCGGTCTTCCGTAAGCACCTGCGGCAGTGGATGATGCGGATCACCGCGTATTCCGACCGACTGCTCGACGACCTGGAACTGCTGGACTGGCCGGACAAGGTCAAGACCATGCAGCGCAACTGGATCGGACGCTCGCGCGGTGCCCAGGTCCGGTTCGCGAGCGGACCGCACGCCATCGAGGTGTTTACCACCCGTCCCGACACCCTGTTCGGCGCCACCTACATGGTGCTCGCGCCGGAGCATCCGCTCGTCGACGCGCTGACCGCCGAGGGGTGGCCCGCCGATACCGACGAGCGCTGGACCGGCGACGCTGCCGATCCGGCTGCGGCGATCAAGGGCTACCGCGCCGCGATCGCGGCCAAGTCGGATCTGGAGCGTCAGGAGAACAAGGAGAAGACCGGTGTGTTCACCGGTTCCTTTGCCACGAATCCGGTGAACGGGCAGCAGATCCCGGTGTTCATCGCCGACTACGTGCTCATGGGCTACGGGACCGGCGCCATCATGGCCGTGCCGGGCCACGACGCGCGTGACCACGAGTTCGCGTCTGCTTTCGGGCTGCCGATCCGTGAGGTCATCGGTTCCGAGCAGGGCGTGGAGTCAGAGGCCTACACCGGCGACGGGCCGCTGGTGAACTCCGACTACCTGAACGGGCTGTCGGTGGAGGATGCCAAGGCGGCCATCGTCGAGCGTTTGGAGGCCGAGGGCGCCGGTACCGGGAAGATCCAGTACAAGTTGCGCGATTGGCTGTTTGCCCGCCAGCGCTACTGGGGCGAACCGTTCCCCATCGTCTACGACGCCGACGGCGTGGCCCATCCGTTGCCGGAATCGATGCTGCCGGTGGAGCTCCCGGAGGTCGACGACTACGCGCCGGTCTCCTTCGATCCCGAGGACGCCGACAGCGAGCCGTCGCCGCCGTTGGCCAAGGCCACCGACTGGATGACCGTCGAACTCGATCTCGGCGACGGTTTGCAGACCTACACCCGTGACGCCAACGTGATGCCGCAGTGGGCCGGCAGCTCCTGGTATCAGCTGCGCTACATCGACCCGACCAATGAAGAGACGCTGTGCGCCAAGGAGAATGAGGCCTACTGGATGGGCCCGCGCCCACAGCTGCACGGGCCCGACGATCCGGGCGGGCTCGACCTCTACATCGGCGGCGTCGAACATGCCGTGCTGCACCTGCTGTATTCGCGGTTCTGGCACAAGGTGTTGTTCGACCTCGGCTTCGTCACCAGTCGGGAGCCGTACCGGAAGCTGTTCAACCAGGGCATGATCCAGGCCTTCGCTTATACCGACTCGCGTGGACTCTACGTTCCCGCCGAGGAGGTGGAGGAACGCGACGGCGCCTTCTTCTACAACGGCGAGAAGGTCAACCAGGAATACGGAAAGATGGGCAAGTCGCTCAAGAATTCCGTTGCACCCGACGACATCTGCCGCGACTACGGTGCCGACACACTGCGCGTGTACGAGATGTTCATGGGTCCGCTGGATCAGTCACGTCCGTGGGCGACCAAGGACGTCGTCGGATCGCAGCGCTTCCTGCAACGCATCTGGCGCCTGGTGGTCGACGAGGAAACAGGTGGACTGCGCTGCAATGACGCCGAACCCGACGACGACACGATCCGGTTGCTGCACAAGACGATCGCCGGTGTGCGCGAGGATTACGCCGAACTGCGCAACAACACCGCGGTCGCGAAGCTGACGGTGCTGACCAACCATCTGACCAAGAACTTCGAGAAGACCGGCGCGCCACGTGCGGTGGTGGAGCCGCTGGTGATCATGTTGGCGCCGCTGGCTCCGCACCTCGCCGAGGAACTCTGGCATCGGCTCGGCCACGACGGGTTGCTGGCGCGGGGTCCGTTCCCCGATCCAGATCCTCAGTGGTTGGTCGAGGACACCATCGAGATCCCCATTCAGGTGAAGGGCAAGGTGCGCAGCCGCATCACCGTTGCCGCCGACGCCGACGAGGCGACCGTGCGGGCCGCCGCCCTGGCCGATGAGAAGATCGCCCCGCTGCTCGACGGCGAGCCCCGCAAGGTGATCGTGGTGCCCGGCCGGATGGTCAACGTCGTCCCGTAGCGCGGGGCCGTGTGGCGCGCGCCTGTCCAACCGCGCACCCATCGCGCTCGCGCGCACGTCGCGACATGCGCGCGAGCATGACGGGTGCGCGGATAAATTCGATGCTCAGGCGGCGAGAGGCTGAGGCGGGTGAGCCAGTCCCGGATCAGTCCGACGACTCGCCCCTGCTCGAGGTCTTTCCAGGTCCAGCGGATCACCATGATCCCCATCTTCCGCAGCTTGTCCTCCCGCTCCTTCTCTCGCTTCATCGCGTCGAAGGGGGTCTCGCCGGGCTTGAGGTGTTTCCGGTACTTCACGTCTCCGTCGAACTCCCCGACGAGGAGTCCGCCCCAGTCGTAGTCGGTTCGCGCGACCAGCTTTCCATTCGCGTCACGGAACTCATGCTGCAGGCGCGGGATCGGCAGTCCGGCTTCGATCACCTGCGCGCGTCCCCATGACTCGCCGGGTTCCCCGATGCCCCGTCGGCGTGATGCAGTGCCCGTCGTGCCAGGGCGATACCGGGACGTCGCCGCCGCAGCATCGTCGACATCATCGTGCGGTCGGCGCCCAGGCGAAGCGCGGCATCGAATACGGCGAGCGCACCGGCGAAACCCATGGACGTGGTGCACGCAATGTCGACGGCGGTGCGTTCGAGTGAGGTGACCCGGATGCCGTCGACGAGTACGACCTCTGTTGGTTTGAGTTCGCCGACATGTGCGTGCCGTGTCACGCTGCGGTGACCGCCCGACTTCGAACCGGTCGTGACGTGGACGCGGCGCAGGTTCGGCTTCAGCATGGGCAGATCGTGGACGGTGGCCGCGGTCTGTCGGCCGCCGTATTGGGACTGGCGAGGGATTGTCGCCAGCGGTGGTTGCCCGGGGACACCTCGGTCGTCTTATTGGGTGTCTGGCCGCGCAGATCGGGCATCTGATGGCGCTGCGGGGCGGTGCGTGCTACTTCGGGGGCAGCTTGCGCGCGTAGTCGGAGCCGAGGGTGACCCAGCGCTGCAGCTGACGTTCGGTGCGGATGCCCTCGTCGGAGACGCGCAGCCATCCGCGTGCCTCGCGGCCGGACATGACCATGGGCTCGGTGTGGTCGAACTCCAGCAGACCCTGGGTCTGCTCGGGCGGGACGCGCACCATGATGCCGCCCTGGCCGCTGGCGGCCAGGGCCATGTTGCCGTTGATCAGGAAAGCGAGGCCACCGAACATCGACCGCTCGTCGACCCCGCATTCGGTCGAGAGCATCCCGCGGATGCGATAAGCAAGATCGAGGTCGTATGCCACGCGTAAGAGCCTAAGTCCTCAATGAGGGTTGCAAAAGAACCGCGCGGGGTTGGAAATGAACTTACTCCCCAGTAAGATGTGCGCATGGCGATCAACCTGGAGCTCCCGAAGAAGTTCGATTCGACGGTCGAGCGCACCCATCTGGCGGCGGAGCACATCTTCCGTCCGATCTCCCGCAGGTACGACAAGGCCGAACACGAGTACCCGGCCGAGCTCGATGATCTGGGCAAACTCGCCAAACAGTCGCGGGCGCAGGAGCGGGAATCCGACGGGGAGGCGACGTCAGCAGAGGCCGATGGCCCGTCGGCGAACGGCCCCAACATGCGCGCCCTGATCTCCGCTCGCGAGATGAGCTGGGGCGACGTCGGCCTGCTGCTGTCGATCCCGGGCCAGGGACTCGGCAACGCCGCGATCGCCGCGGTCGCCACCGAGGAACAGCTCGAGAAGTTCTCCGGGGTGTGGGCCGCGATGGCCATCACCGAACCCAGCTTCGGTTCGGATTCGGCCGCGGTGTCGACGACGGCCACCCGCGACGGCGACGACTACCTGATCAACGGCGAGAAGATCTTCGTGACCGCCGGTTCCCGCGCCGACCACGTGGTGGTGTGGGCGACGATCGACAAAAGCGCCGGCCGTGCCGCCATCAAAAGCTTCGTCGTCCCGGTGACCACCGATGGGGTGACCGTCGCCCGCCTCGAGCACAAGCTCGGCATCAAGTCGTCGGACACCGCCGTGATCCGCTTCGAGAATGCCCGCGTGCCCGCCGAGAACCTGCTCGGATCGCCTGAGGTGGACACCAAGAAGGCGTTCGGCGGGGTGATGCAGACCTTCGACAACACGCGTCCCGTCGTCGCCGCGATGGCGATCGGTCTGGGACGTGCCGCGCTCGAAGAACTGCGACGCATGCTGGAGGAAGCGGGCCGCGAGATCGACTACGACGCACCGGCAGCCTCCCAGCATGCATCGGTGTGCGAGTTCATCCGCCTCGAATCCGACTGGGAGGCGTCGTGGTTGCACACGCTGCGGGCAGCGTGGATGGCCGACAACAAAGAACCGAACTCGGCTGAGGCGTCGATGTCGAAGGCCAAGGCCGGTCGCACCGTCACCGACATTACCAACAAGGCGGTGGAAGTCGGTGCCACCGCCGGCTTCTCGGAGACCATGCTGCTGGAGAAGTGGGCACGTGACTCGAAGATCCTCGACATCTTCGAAGGCACCCAGCAGATCCAGCAGTTGATCATTGCGCGGCGGGTGTTGGGGAAATCGAGCGCGGATCTGAAGTAGATCAGTCGCCCTGGACCTCATACCGCAACAGCACGATTCCGCCCGGAAAAGTGCGGTTCTCCACCAGCCGCAGCGAAATCCAGGACGGCAGCGACGGGAAGAACGGGAGTCCGCCGCCGACAGCGGTGGGAGCAACCACCAGGCGGAACTCGTCGACCAGCCCGGCCCGGATGATCGGCGCGGCCAGAGTCGCGCCGGCCACCTCCATTTGGCCGTCGGTCTCGGCCTTCAACTTCGTCACCACCTCGACCGGGTCGCCGCGTTCGAGGCGGGAATTCCAATCGACCGACTCCAGGGTGTTCGAGAAGACGACCTTGGGCATGTCACGCCACACCTGGGCGAAGTCGGTGGTGATCGGGCCGGCGTCCGGGTCCTGGTCGGCGGTCGGCCAGTACGCGGACATCAGTTCGTAGAGCCGCCGCCCGTACAGCGACAGGGCGGTCTCCCGCTCGAAGTCATTCCAGTACTGATGCAGTTCATCGCTGGGTTCGGACCAGTCGATGCTGCCTTGTGCGTCGGCGATGTAGCCGTCCGCCGAAACGGTGAAGCCATAGATGAGTGTGCCCATGAAAGTAAGACTGCACCGGATCGCAGAACTCATCGGGGCTTCAGCCGAACCGCTGCGCCAACCACCCCCCGATCTCCGCCGCCGCCAGGCTCGCCCCGGTCGGCGCGCCCTTCCGTATGGGTCCACCGAAGTGGGTTCCCTCGACGCGGACGTGGGTGACATCATCCGCGCCGAAGGCGTTCACCATCTCCACCGCATCCTCGGGGAAGCAGGCCTGATCGCCGGTCAGTTCGACGAACAGGGTCGGTACCCGCACCTCGGGTGCGCAGCGGAGAAAACCTGCGTTGCTGGACAGGCCCGACCACGTCGAGAGCCACGCCTCGGGTGTGGCGAGTCGGCCGAAGCCGACGAGTCCGTAGTCGGTGAGGTCGGGGCGACGGCCGAACAGCGACCCGTACGGGCGGTCGTTCGGATTCAGCGAGAGGTCGACGAAACGGAGGTCTGCGTCGGTGCGGTAGACGGTCATCACCCGCGGCGCCAACGCCGCTCGACGATCGGCCGGGTCGCCGGAGACCGTGAAGTGCGCACGTGCGCGGCCGGATTCGGCGACGAAATCGCGAGCGACGGCGTCGATGCGCGCCACCCGGTCTCGCTGCGCGGTGCGGTAGCGTTCGATGAACTCCGCGGAGTAGGAGGACGATTCGGGTGGTTCGGTGAACCCGTTGGCCGGGTCGAACGGGTTGAGTGACGGGTCCACACTCAGCGGATCGCTCTCATCGCTCACCGACGGGTCGATGAGCCTCAGCAGCAGCTGTCCCTGGCCAGGATGCGGGGCCAGGAAGATCGCGCCGTCGGGAACGGGCATGTCGGCGCCGGCGAGGTCGATCGGACGTCCGGCCGGCGTGGCCGCCAGACGATCATCCGTGGCGAGTCCCGCCTGTTCGTGATAGAACGCGAACAACGCGCCACCGCCCGAATGTCCCAGCGTGAGAACCGAGCCGAAGTCATTGTCGCGCAGAAAGACCTGACCTGCCGCAACATCGAGCAGGGCCTGCTCATGGACGAGGTTGAGGTCGTTGTTCACCGACCGCGTGCCCTGCGTCCACACCGCGAAGCCGCGCGCGAGCAGTTCGGGCACCAGCACGTGATGGGTGAGGTCCTGGCGGGGATGCATCAGCGCGATCACCGTCGACGCGCCGGGAACCGTGCGCAGCACCCCCGTGACCTTCGCGCCGTCGGCCGTCGACAGCTCGTGCACCGACGTCGTCGTGTTCGTGGGCTGCTCGGCGGACTCGATGTAGCGGCCCGCGCCGATCCCACTCGTGGCCGGCGGTGTCGAGACGATCATCGGCCGGACACCACGCTCGGTTCGACCCGCAGGGCGTCCTTGTCCCACTGGGTGATCCGCGAATCGAGGAGACCGGCGACGCTGCTGTACCAGACCGCATGCCGACATCCGGTCGCACGACGGTCCACGACGATGGCGTCATCGGCGGTGATGCGGAAATACGGTCCGAGGTGCTCGACGGTCACGGCCGGGTCTTCGCCGGCCACCGCGGCAACGGGCTTGTTCTCAGGTACGTCCAGAATGAACAGGGTGGTCATCGAACCGACACCGCCTCGCGCTCGGTTTGCTCCTCTTGCCAGGTCGCTGCGCGTTCGACGATCTTCTCCGCCTTGCGCGCCAGCAGCGCGGCCATGCTCGGATTCGGTTGCGATACCACGTCGATCAGGGCGTCGATGGTGAGATTGGCGTCGAGGTCCTCCTGCGGGGTCACCGGCCGCATCGCCCGGGTGACCTCGATCATGTAGCCGTTCGGGTCGTGGGTGTAGATCGATTCGATGGTCTCGTGTTGGATCTGCATCTCCACCGGCCACTCGCTGCCGTCGAGGCGGCGGCGATATTCCAGCAGGTCCTCCTCGCTGTCGACGTGAATCGCCAGATGCCGCGACCGGATGAACCAGATCGGCACGTCCTCGGCGAACCGAGAGTACGAATCACCCTGCGGTCCACCGTCGAACGGTTCGAGACCGAAGTAGTAGAAGAACGCGAGTCGGTCGTCGTTGCCGATGTCGAAGAAGAAGTGGATGAAGTCGGGGTGTTTGTCCGGTCCCCAACCGGCGGCACAGATCGAGTGGACCACCGGGAAGCCCAGGACGTCACGGTAGAACCGCACCGTCGCGGCCGGATCGAAGGTCGGGTAGGCGACGTGGTCGACGCCACGCACCTTATGGACGAGTTCGCTCATCATTACTCCTTGGGTTGAGCGGGAATGGTTCAGGCGGGTACGGACGCCAGGTCGGCGCGCAGCAGACTGCCGGCTCCGTCGATCGAGGCGGACAGGCCCAGGCCGCGCAGAATGCTGTAGGCACCGGCGGTGGCCGCCGACAGCACCGGGATGCCGAACTCGCGTTCCGCATCGTCGATCAGGGGGAGCGACGGCATCTGCACACAGCACGACAGCACCAGTGCGTCGACGTCGGTGAGGTCGAGCGAGCGGGCCGCGTCCATCACCCGGTCGCCGGGAATGCAGCCGACCTCGGCGTTGTCGGCGACCTCCAGGGCCCGCCAGTCGACGACGGTGAAGTCCTCGGCCTCCAGATAGGCGACAACCTTCTCGGCGAGTGGCCGCATGTACGGCGTGACGATCGCGATCCGCTTCGCATCCATTGCCCGCAGCGCCTCCACCAGGGCGCCGGCGCTGGAGCGGATGATCGCGTCGGAGCCGCCGGTGGCGAGTTGTTCGGCGACGGCACCTTCGACGCGTTGATGCTCGCCGGGTCCGCCGACCATGAGTGCCACGAGGCACGCGTAGAGGATCGCGTCGGGCGACGCGTCGGCGATCTCCATGACGCAGCGTTCGCGCTGCGCATTCATCGCCGCGAGTTCTTCGGCCGACACCTGATGCATCCGCATCCGGGTCGAGTGGAAGGAGAACGCGGATACCGGATGGCGGTTCAGCAGCGCCGGCATCTCGGTCTCCACGGTGACGTTCGAACTCGGCACCACGAGGCCGATGCGATGGACACCCATGTGTCTGTGGTCCTTTCGATTTCGGCCGACGAACGGGCCGCTCGACGCCACGTTGACGCCAACGACAATTATTCGACGCAAACGAAAATTCGTCAAGGGTGCGCCACAACCGGTCCTGAACTGGGCAAACAGCCGCGACACGGGCACAATCGGGTGACCGTACTCACATCCAAGCCTTGACAGTGAGTCGTCGGCGTCGAATACTCAACGCCAACGTCAATCCAGCTGACAAAGGAGTACCTGGCCATGGCATACGTGATCGGAGTGGACGTCGGTGGGACGTTCACCGATGCCGTTCTCGACGACGGGAACGGCCTGGTGGTCGCCGGTAAGGCGCCCTCGACACCACCCGACTATTCCGAAGGCGTGATGGATGTCCTCGCGGTGCTCGCCGAGCAACTCGGCCGACCGCTCGACGACATGCTCGCCGATACCCATCACATCGCGCACGGCACCACGTCGTCGCTGAACGCGTTGGTGATGAACAAGGTCCCCGACGTCGGGTTCCTCACCACCAAAGGTCACCGCGACTCGATCTACATCATGAACGTGGAGGGCCGCTACCTCGGTCGGTCGCCCGAGCAGTTGCAGAACGTGATGGCGCAGAGCAAGTCCCACGGACTGGTGGACAAACGCCATGCGCTGGAGGTGACCGAGCGGGTGGACCGCGACGGTCGGGTCATCGTGAACCTCGACGAGGACGAGGTCCGTGCGGCGGTGCGCACGTTGCTCGACCAGGGCATCAGCGCCATCGCGGTGTCGCTGCTGTGGTCGTTCCGCAATCCCACCCATGAGCAGCGCATCCGGGACATCGTGCACGAGATCGACCCGACGGTGTTCGTCTCACTGTCCAGCGAGGTCAGTCCACGCATCCGGGAGTTCGCGCGCAACGCGACCACCATCATGAGCACCCAGATCGGGCCGGGCCTGCGCGACTACCTCGGCGAACTCGAGGGTCGACTCCGCGAACACCAGCTGGCCGGTCCGCTGCTGGTGATGCAGAGCAACGGTGGTGCGGTGGCCGCGTCGGAGGCGCCGGGCAACGCGATCTCGACTGTGGGTTCGGTGCTCACCGGTGGTGTCGTCGGCTCGGTGTCGCTCGGCCGCCAACTCGGCCACGACAACATCATCGCGACCGACGCCGGGGGCACCACGTTCCTCGTCGGCCTGGTCGTCGATGGCGAGCCGGTGCGGTCGTCGACGACGATCATCAACCACCATCCGATCAACGTGCCCACGCTCGAAGTCCACGCGATCGGCGCGGGTGGCGGAGCGATCGCCTGGCTGGATGCCGGTGGCAACCTGCAAATCGGTCCGCACAGTGCGCAGGCCGTTCCCGGCCCCGCCTGCTACGGCCAGGGCGGCACCGAGCCGACCAACACCGACGCCAACCTGGTGCTGGGTATCCTGCCCGAACGCGGCTTGCTCGGCGGGCGTAAGGCGCTCGACATCACCAAGGCACGCGAGGCCATCCGGACCCGCATCGCGGAACCACTCGGCCTGTCTGTCGAGGACGCTGCCGCCGCCATCTACGCGGTGCAGAACGCCCAGACCGGCGACCTGCTGCGCAAGACCGTCGTCGAAGCCGGCCACGACCCCCGCAATTTCATCGTCTACGCCTTCGGCGGTTCAGGGCCTGCGCACTGCGGGCTGTACGCGCAGGAGATCGGGGCATCGCGGGTCGTCGTCCCGCTCGGTCAGGTCGCCTCGGCGTTCTCCGCCTACGGCCTGGCATCGTCGGATATCGTTCTTGCCAAGGAACTCTCGGACCCAGCCGCGATGCCGCTGGACCCCGCCCGGGTGGAGCAGAACTTCAAGGTACTCGAGGAGCAGGTTCGTGACCAGCTCGACCGGCAGGGCCTGCACTTCGCGTCTATCGTGATGGAGCGCGAGATCGACATGCGCTACACCATGCAGCTGGCCGAGGTCGCCACGCCGCTGCCCGACGGGTCGCTCACCTCCACCGAGATCGCCGATGCAGCTGAGGCATTCGAGAAGAAGTATGCGGACCTGTACGGCAAGGACAGCGGGTTCCGCGAAGCCGGTATCCAGGCCATCACCTACCGCGTCCGCGGCACCGGCGTCCTGCCGTTTTCTCCTGAACTGCCAGAACTCGCCGTCGCCGACTCCGCCGACCCGAGCGACGCGCACGTCGGGATGCGCAAGGTGTGCCTCGACGGCCGCCGCGGATTCGTCGACACCGACATCTACGACTACGCGCGCCTGCGCGCCGGTCACGTCATCGCCGGGCCCGCCGTCATCGAGGTGCCGACCACGACGGTGGTGATCCCGCACGACACCACCGGCGAGATCGACCGCCTCGGCAACCTCACCATCACCGTCGACCAGGCATAAGCCACCAGCCACAGGAGTTCTGTATTCATGACCGCACCCATTCCCGGCTCGGAGATCTTCTCCAGCCGCCCGACAGACCTCGACGCGCTGGCCCGCTCACTGCCGCCATCGCTGCCCGTCCACACCGTCACCCAGGAACAGATCGACGCCGTCGATCCCCTCACCTACGAGGTGATCCGGCACCGCCTGTGGTCGGTGACCGACGAGATGGGCGAGGCCCTCAAGCGGATGTCCGGATCGCCGATTGTTACCGACGCCAACGACTTCGACTTCGCCGTCAGCGACGAGATCGGCCAGGAAGTCCAGGTGGGCCTCTACAACACGATGCTCGTCGGCGCCGTCGACCTCGCCATCTACTGGACGCTGCAGAACCGGTCGACCAACCCCGGCATCACCGAGGGCGACATGTTCCTCTGCAACGACCCGTGGGTCGGCGGCGGACTGCACCAGAGCGACGTCATCGTCTACCAGCCGGTGTTCTACGACGGCCAGCTGTTCGGCTGGACCAGCGCCATCTGCCACGAACCCGACCTCGGCGGGTCCGGACTCGGCTCCTTCGACCCGGCCGCCAAAGATGTCTTCTCCGAATCGCTTCCGACGCCACCGATCAAGGTGGTGCGTGACTTCGAGTTACAGCGCGACGTCGCCGACGTCTGGGTCCGGCGGTCGCGGGTGCCGATGCTCGTCGGTCTCGACCTGCGCGCCAAGATCGGTGCCAACAGTGTGGGTCGCGACCGTCTGCTCGCCGTCATCGAACAGTACGGTGCGGACACGGTGAAGGCCGTGATGAAACGGATGATGGCCGACGCCGAGAGTCGGCTGCGCGCCAAGCTGACCGACCTGCCCGACGGTACCTGGCACGCCACCGGATACCAGGATCAGGCGCAGACCGGTGACCGCGAGGTCCACAAGATCACCGTCGCGATGACCAAAGAAGCCGATCACCTGTCGTTCGACTTCACCGGTACCGACCCGCAGACCGGCGTCATCAACTGCACCTACGCCGGTATGCGGGGCGGGGTGATGCTGGCGCTGCTGCCGATCCTCGCCGGGGACATCCCCTGGTCGGCAGGCGGATTGATGCGCTGTTTCGACCTGATCGCGGAGGAGGGGACGATCAACAACGCCACCTTCCCGGCCGCGGTGAGTCGCGGACCGATCGGCCCGGCCTTGCTGACCGGCAACCTGATCGCCGAATGTCTGGCGCAGATGCTGGACCGCCATCTCGAACTCGGGAAGAACGTGCAGGCGTCGTGCTGCGGCACCTGGGACACCGCCGTCGTCGCCGGTCTCGACGAACGTGGCGAGCAGCCGGTGCCGTTCCTCAACATCATGATGGAACCGATGGCCGGTGGCTACGGGGCCCGGCCGGTCGCCGACGGGATGGACACCGGCGGCCTGTTCTGCATCCCGATGGGCCGCATCCCCGACACCGAGATGACCGAGTTCCTCTACCCGCTGCTGACCCTGTGGCGCCGTGAAGAACCCGACTCCGGCGGGCCCGGACGGCATCGTGGCGGTGTATCGGCGTCGTTGGCGGTCACCCCGTATGGAACGAGTCTGCCGATGGGACTGGTGTTCGCGTCTGCCGGGAAGGCAGTCGCGCAGAACTCCGGGCTGGCCGGCGGTCTGCCCGGCAACACCGGGCTGGAGATCCTCGCCCGCGCATCCGGGGTGCAGGAGCTGTTGGCGCAGGGCACGATTCCGGCAACACTGGACGATCTGTCCGGCGACAAGGAACTCGGCCCCTGTTACGCCGAAAGCTACCTGGCGCCCGGCGAGGTGCTGTACATGCACTGGCAGGGCGGTGGTGGCTACGGCGATCCACTGCGTCGCGAGCCCGACGCGGTTGCCGACGATGTCCGCAACGGCAAGGTCACCGCGACTGGCGCGGCCGACAACTACGGCGTCGTGCTCGCCGGCGGACAGGTCGACGAGGCCGGCACCGAGAAGAAGCGCAACGAGCTGCGCGAGATCCGCCGCGACCGGTCCGATGTCCCGCAGAGCCAGGAGGCGAACCTCGACCTGAGCCGTGCGCGTCGGCTCGACGACAATCTCGTCGAGGTCACCATCGGGGAGTCGCGCGCAGTCGGATGTGCCCACTGTGGACGGCTTCTCGGTGACAGCAAGTCCGGACGCCTCGACCTGGCTCGCTACGACGGTCCGTCGAGCGACGCGGGACCGCAGGTCACCTCCGATCCCGGTGAGTACGTCGACACCGAGGTCGTGTTCCGGCAGCAGTGTTGTCCCGGCTGCTGGACCGCGATCTACTCGGGCATCGTCCCGGTCGACCATCCCGATCGGGTCGCCGAACTCGCCCAGCTGCTCCCCGCGGTGGCGGGCCGATGACGATGACGAAGCCGGCCGGTCGAGCGCGATGGGGCGATCGGCTGGTCGGGTACCCCGCGGACCGCGCCGAGGCATACCGGAGGGCGGGGGAGTGGACGGATCGGCCACTGGCACATCGCCTGCAGGACAGTGTCGACAGATATGCCGACCGGCCTGCCGTGACCACCGATGCCGGCACGATCACCTACCGCGAACTCGGGCGGCGTACCGATCAGATCGCCGCTGGGCTGCTCGACCTCGGATTGTCTCCGGGGGAGCCAATCATCTTCCAGGCGACCAATCGGCTGGAAACGGTGCTCACCTGGTACGGCTGCATCAAAGCGGGACTGGTGCCGGTGGCCACCCTCGCCGCGCACCGCGGACACGAGATCGGTCACATCTCCCGCGCCGTCGGCGCCGTGGGTCACGTCGTGGAGGCGGGCCTGTCGTTCGACCTCGTCGACTTCGCTCGCCTGCAGGCACAAGGACATCCGACTCTGCGGACGATGCTCACCATCGGTGCACCCGCAGGTGAGGGGACCCCGGTGGAGACGCTAGGCGCTGACATCGCACCCGACGACGCCCGCGCACGGGTCGCGGCGGTGCAAGCCGAGATCGATCCGCTCGACGTCGTCGCGTTCCAGCTCTCCGGCGGTACCACCGGCGTGCCCAAGGTGATCCCGCGGCGCCACGTCGAATACTGGGACAATGCGCGGCTCTACGCACGCCGCCTCGGCTGGACCGAGGACACCCGGGTCGCACACCTGATCCCGATCATCCACAACGCCGGGATCAGCTGCGGGCTGCACGCCGCACATTCCGTCGGTGCCTGTCTGATTCTGGCGACCGCCGATGTCACCCAGGCATTTTCGTTGATGGCGCGAGCACGGGCCACCGACGTCCTCATCGGCCACGGCCACTATCAGGCCGTCGCGAGTCCGGCGTTCGACGAGGTCCGACCAGTGCTGCGCACCGTCATCCTGTCCGGCGCCAAGGTGAGCTCCGAGCTGTTCGAGCGCGTCGACGACGGCGAGAAACGATGGGCGGGGCAACTGTTCGGGATGTCGGAAGGTCTGTTCACCGTCTCCCCGCACGAGTCGCCGGCGTCGGCGAGGATGACCACGGTCGGCACACCGATCGCGGACACCGACGAGATCCGCATCCTCGAACCCGGCACCGAGACCGAGGTGGCAGACGGCGAGGTCGGCGAGCTGACCTGCCGCGGGCCGTACACCATCCCGGGCTACTACGATGCACCCGAACACAATCGGATGGCCTTCACCTCCGACGGCTTCTATCGGACCGGAGATCTGGCGTCCATCGTCGTCATCGACGGCGTCCGGTATGTCTCGATCGACGGGCGCATCAAGGACCTGATCAACCGCGGTGGCGAGAAGATCAACGCCGAAGAGGTCGAACAGCTGCTGGTGACACACCCGAACGTGGCGAACGCGGCGGTCGTGGCCATGCCCGATCCACGTCTGGGCGAGCGCACCTGCGCATATCTCGTGACGGTGGACGGTGCAGTCCTGTCGATGTCCGAGATGCGCGAGCATCTCCAGGCGCGCGGCGTGGCCAAGTTCAAATGGCCCGAACGTCTCGAGTTCGTGCGTGCGTTTCCCCAGACGAATGTGGGCAAGATCGACAAGAAGCGGCTCCGCGCCGACATTGTCGCCAGGCTTGCCGAAACTCCAGATCAGTGAGGAAAGACCGATGAATCTCAGGCGCATCGCCGTGCTCGGCGGCGGGCCGGGCGGCCTGTACGCGGCACGGCTGCTCAAGCGCAGCCACCCCGACGCCGACGTCACCGTCTACGAACAGGGCTCGCCGGACACCACATTCGGGTTCGGCGTAGGGCTGGCGTCGCGAACCCAACGCAATCTGCGGGAGGCCGATCCGGCGTCACTCGACGCCATCGTCGACGTGTCGCATCCGCACGAGATGTCGATGCAGGTCGGCGATGATGTGGCACGGCTGTCCCACGGTGAACTGCTCGCCATCGCACGGACGACCCTGCTCGAGGTACTGCAGAGGCATGCTGCCGACGTCGGTGTGCGGCTGGAGTTCGGGCAGCGCCGCTCCGTGGGTGAGATCGACGCCGACCTCATCATCGCCGCCGATGGAGTGAACAGTGCCACCCGTGCCGACCTCGCTACCGAGTTCCGACCGCACATCACCACCGGTGACGGCCTCTATCTCTGGTGCGGAACCGATTTCGCCCTCCCGAGTGCGATCTTCACCCCGGTGACCACCGAACACGGCACCTTCGTCGCCCACGCCTATCCGTATGCCGCCGACCGCAGCACCTTCCTGATCGAGACCGACGAGAACACCTGGTGCAACGCCGGTTTCGATGTGTCGACGGCAGAAACGGCGGCCGCCGACAGCGACGAGACGTCGCTGACCTATCTGCGCCACGCGTTCGCCGACACCCTCGGCGGCCATCGACTGATCGGCAACCGCACCCGCTGGATGCGCTTTCGCACCGTGACATGCGAACGGTGGCACACCGGCAACGTCGTACTGCTCGGCGACGCCGCGCACACCGCCCACTATTCGATCGGCTCGGGTACCAAGCTGGCGATGGAGGACGCCATCGCGCTCGACCGCGCCGTGGGAGACGCATCGAACCTCGAGGACGCGCTGACGGCGTATGAGGCCGCCCGTCGGCCGGGCGTCGAGTATCTGCAGTCGATCGCCGCTCGCAGCGAGCTGTGGTGGGAGTCGTTCCCGAGCCGCACCGACATCCCCGTCGAGCAGTTGATGATCGCCTACATGACCCGCGCCGGGAAGGTCGGGCTGGATCGGTTCGTGTCGTCGGCGCCCGACGTCGCCACCCGCGGTCTTGCGGACTACGCCGGGGTGGACCCGGCGCGCGTCCCCGCCGAGCGACTGGCCGACTGGGTGTTGGCGCGGCCGCTGGCCAGGCACGGGTTGACCTTTCCGCGGCGGACCGCTCCGCAGTCGCTGCGGGATGAACCCGGCACCGAGGTGATCACCGTGGACCTCGGTGCCGCGTGGGGGGCCGGCGCCGACGACATCGTCGCGCGATCGGCGGGTGCATCCGTGCTGTGGCTGACCGGCAGTGCTGACCGCAGTGCGGTGCTGACCCGCCTCGATCTCGGTGAACGGTTGCGGCGCGAGACCGCTGCGGTGGTGGTCGTCGAGGCGCCGACCGACGCCCAGGACGACTTGGTGGCCGGGCTGGTGAGTCTGCGTGCCGATCTGGTGTGCATCGCCGATGCCGCCAGGCGGGGCTGCGTGTCCGAGGTTGTGCACACCGCCGCGGTCTGACGGCACTATTCTTCGCCTATGACCAGCTCGACGCCGAAGGCGACCACCGACGACTCGGTGGCGACCGCCGCCAAGGGCGGCCGAAGCAACTCCCGGCGCGAGCTGGTCGAGCGCGAGATCATGGAGCAGGCCACGCGGCTGTTCGCCGAGAAGGGTCTGGCCAGCACCACGCTGCAGGACATCGCCGAAGCGACCGGGCTGACCCGGCCGGCGCTGTATCACTACGTCGCGAACAAGGACGAACTGTTCTCCCGGCTGGTCAGTGAGATCGCCGAGGAGCCGGCGGTGTTGCTGCACGAGATCAACCAGCGCGACGATCTCGACCCGGTCGCCAAGGTGCACGAGATGGCGATGTCGATCGCGTTGCACCAGACCCAGACGCTCGATCGGTTCCGAGTGCTGATCCGGTCCGAGGCCGAGCTGCCCGCCGGGGTGGCCGACACCTATCGGCAGAGCCGTCGGCGGGTGCTCAAGGAGTTGGTCGCCGCCATGGAGGAGGGGATCGACGCGGGGCAGTTCCGGCCGGCCGATCCGCGGGTGTCGGCGCTCGGCATCGTCGGCATGCTCAACTGGATCGCGTGGTGGCATCATCCGGGCGACGCCGAGGCCGACCGCACCATCGCACGGCAGCTGGCTGACATGGCCGTCCACTCCGTGCTCGACCCCGTTGCGGGCGACACCGAGCCGGGAGCGGAACGGGTGATCGCGCAGATGCGGCAGGGGTTGGACTATCTCGAGAGGTCGGTGCGGGCCGAGGGTTAGGGCGAGTCGGCGAGCAGTTTGTCCAGCGTTTCGAACGCAGCGTGCCATCCGGACGCGGCGTACCCGTACTGCTCGGGCGTGAGGTTTCCGCCGGTTTGGCTGAACCGAAGTTCGGTACCGCTGTCGATGGCTACGAAGTCGGCGGTGAGGACTTCGCGATCGTCACCAGATTCGTCGGTCATGGTCAGGACAAGCCTGTGGGGCCGCTGTACCTCGAGATACGCACCGTGCCAGTGGAGGTCGGGCATCTCCTCGCCGAGGATCATGGTGGCCATCCAAGTGCCGCCGGGGCGCGCGTCGATCGAGACGGAGTCGACGGGCACCTCGTTGGCGCTGCCGCCAAACCACGTCGAGAAGAGTGTCGGAGTCGTCCACGCGTCGAACACGGCATCTGGAGTGGCGTCGAAGGTATGGGTCAGTTTTGCGCCGGTCGCGTCGGTCATCGTGAACCTCGTCTCCTCGCGATGCCTGTGGACATCGGCGATATCAGCGCGGACGGGTTCGTCCGCCGTGACTACAGACGTCGAGAGTGGCCAGAATTCATCGCTCATCCCGGCAAGAGCCGACTCGCCACCATGGACTGGCTGCTCACGCCTCTCGGCGATTCTCAGTACCGCTCGATGCCAGGCGGATTCCAGGTGTGATCGAGCACCGGTGCCTGTGGTGCAGCAGCTGTGGCTGTCGAGTTGGTGGCCCGCGAGGTCCGTGCGCGACGCATCGACACCCTCCAGTCGATCCGCGACATCTCCGCCATGTGCTGCGGCTCCTGTTGCTGGGACGTCTGCCCGACGTCGACTGATGCACTTCGGTGGTGACCGAAGAATGCCTGCCGATCCGGGATCTGGCCGAACGATGGGTGGCCCACCAGCCCGCAGTGCTACCGTCACGAACTAGAACACGTTCTACTTCGACGACGAAAGGCCGGCCATGACGGTGGAACAGGGGACCCTGAGCGAGCAGATCAACGCGACGGTGGACGCGTACGTGGAGCTGTTGAACAACGGCACGGCCGAGCAGATCGCCGATCTCTACGCGCCCGACGCCACCGTCGAGGACCCGATCGGCGCTGAACTACGCACCACCCGCGAGGAGCTGATCGAGTTCTACTCCGTCATCACCGGGATGGACGAGCGCACCGCGACACTGAAATGGAAGAAGATCGCCGGGGACACTGGGGTCTTCGAGTTCACCCTGGTCACCGGCACCGCCGGGATGAAGTTCGAGATCACCCCGATCGACATCATGGTGTTCAACGCCGACGGCAAGGTGTCGTCGATGCGAGCGGTGTGGGAGCAGTCCGACCTCAAGCAGCTGTAGCGGTCAGCGCCGGCCGGTCGGGCGCAGCACGATCTCTTCTGGATGGGCGTCGGCCGACGTGGTGACCGCATGCACCACCGCCGACGCGACGGTGGAGGTGGTCAAAAACCGCTTCGGATCGTAATCATCGCCTTCATTGGCGACGATGTCGCGCTGCATGTCGGTGTCGATCCGGCCGGGGAAGATCGAGGTCACGCGCAGCGTGGGTTCCTCGGCGCGCAACGCGTCGGCGAGCGCACGCAGGCCGAACTTGCTCGCCGCGTACGGCGCCCAGCGGGGATTGGCGCGGCGGCCGGCGCCGGAGTTGATGAACACCACATGCCCGCCCGCTGCGCGCAGTGCGGGCAGCAGCAGCCGTGTCAGCTCGGCAGCGGCCACCAGGTTCACTTCGAGTACCTGATGCCATTCCTCGACCGGGGTGTCGGCGACGGTCTCCAGGCTGCTGCCGACGCCCGCGTTATGGACGAGTACGTCGAGCGACGAGATGGCCTCGACGGCGGCCTCCACCTCCTCGTAGTCGGTCAATTCGACGGGGAAGGTGCTCGCCCCGTCGAGCGAGGCGGCGAGCTGGTCGAGTTCGGGTGAGGGGCGACCGCCGAGCAGCAGATCGTGGGTCGGTGCGAGCTGTCGGGCGATCTCGGCGCCGAGGCCACGGCTGGCCCCGGTGATCAATGCGGTCGACACGGCATCGACGTTACCCCGGCGCGCATCTGTGACCTCCTCGCTGCGCGACGACCGTCGACCCGGTGCAGAATCGACGGGTGGCCCGGTATGGATTCACCCCGACTCAGTTGTCAGCCCGCGCCGCGTACCTGCTACGCGGCAACGATCTGGGCACGATGACGAGCGCCGCGCCCAAGCTGTACCCACATATGTGGAGCTGGGACGCCGCTTTCGTCACCGTCGGACTTGCGCCGTTATCGGTGGAGCGGGCGGTGATCGAGATGGACACCTTGCTGTCGGCGCAGTGGGACAACGGCATGATCCCGCACATCGTGTTCGCCAACGGCCGCGACGGGTACTTCCCCGGTCCGGCGCGCTGGGAATGTGCGCGCCTTGCGCCGGCGGCCCCCGACGCGCCGGACACCTCCGGCATCACCCAGCCGCCGGTGCATGCGATCGCCGTGCAACGCATCCTCGACCACTCGCGCCGCCACGGGCGCACCACACGGTCGGTGGCCAACGAGTTCATCGACCGTCGCTGGGCGTCGCTGGTGCGGTGGCATCGCTGGCTCGCCCATGCACGCGACCCGCACGGCAACGGCCGCGTCACCCTGTTCCACGGCTGGGAATCGGGGATGGACAACTCGCCGCGCTGGGACCGGCCGTATGCCAACGTGGTGCCCGGGGTGGATCTGCCCGCCTACGTGCGTGCCGATCTCGACCACGTCGGTGACTTGTCGATGCGGCCGTCGGACCTCGAATACGACCGCTACCTCTGGCTGGTCGAGCAGATGAAGCGCTCCAACTACGACGACGACCTGCTGCCGAAGGTGATGAGTTTCGCCGTCGAGGACGTCTTCGTCAGCGCCATCTTCTCGGTCGCCTGCGATGTGCTGGCCACAATCGGCGAGGACTACTCCAAACCGCGCTCCGATGTTCGCGACCTACGCGCGTGGGCCGACCGATTCCGCGCGGGTGTGGTGGCGTCGGCCAACGAACGCAATGGCGCCGCCCGCGATTACGACCTGCGCACCGACCAGTGGATCAACACCGAGACCCTCGCGGTGTTCGCGCCGCTGATCTGTGGCGGGCTCTCGCGTGAACGCGAGCGCGCCCTGCTGCGGCTGTTCGACGGCCCGCGGTTCTGTGGCCATCCTGATCTGCGGTACGCGGTGCCTCCGTCGACGTCGCCGATCTCGATGGACTTCCGGTCGCGCGAATACTGGCGCGGGCCGGTATGGCCGGTGATGACGTGGCTGTTCAGTTGGGCGTTCGCCCGTCGCGGCTGGACCGAACGATCGGCCCGGCTGCGGGAGGAAGGCTTGCGGCAGGCCACCGACGGCGCGTTCGCCGAGTACTACGAACCGTTCACCGGCGAGCCGCTGGGCAGCATGCAGCAGAGCTGGACGGCGGCCGCGGTGCTGGACTGGTTGGACTGAGCTGGGCGGTCACGCTCACACTTGTCTCGCTGCTCCTGGGTGACCCGTCTCGCTGATTGTGGGTGACTTCGTTCGCTGATTGTGGGTGACCTCGTTCGCTGGTCGTGGGCAACCTCGCTCGCTGAATGTGGGCAATTTCGCTCGCTGATTTTGGGTGACCTCGTTCGCTGGTCGTGGGCAACCTCGCTCGCTGAATGTGGGCAATTTCGCTCGCTGATTGTGGGTGACCTCGTTCGCTGATTGTGGGTGACCTCGCTCGCTGATCGAGTAGGTGACGAGCGCAGCGAGGAGCCGTATCGAGATCAGGTGACGTCCGACGATGGTCGAGCATTCATGTGACGCAAGTGGTCTCGATACGCCGCCTCGCCTAGCGGCTCGGTGGCTACTCGACCAGCGGAGGGTGGTGTGGCTGGTTGTCTGGCGGAGGGTCGCCGGGCTGGTGGTCCGGCGGAGGGTGGCTGGTGGGCTCGGCGCGCCATTGGCTGGGCGACTGCCCGAACCGTTTGCGAAACCAGCGACTGAAGTTGCCGGGCGAGGCGAAGCCGAGTGATTCGCTGATGTCGATCATCGATTGCCGGCGGCCGGCGACCATGTGCTGGGCCAACTCCGCGCGGGTGTCATCGAGAACCGCGGAGAACGAGGTGCCGTCGTCGTCGAGCCGACGGTGGACCGTCCGCCGGTCGACGCCGAGGCTGCGGGCCACCTGCTCGACCGAGCACCGTCCGGTGGGCAGCAGTAGTTCGACGAGTTCGCGTACCCGATGCTCGGTGGTCGGCGCGCCGGGAGTGTCGATATCGCCGAGCAGCTCCTGGGTGTATTGGCGCAGCGTCGGGTCCGCCATTGCATTTGCGGTGTCGAGATCCTTTGTGTAGAGCGATATCCCATCGAAGTCGGCGTCGAAGCGGACCTGAGGGCCGAACAACGAGTGGCACACCCGCGGGTCACGCGGCGGCGGGTGCGTGAAGGAGACGCTCAACGGACGCCACCCCGGCGAGATGAACCCTTGGATCAACAGATGCAGCACGCCCACAGCGAGATCGCTGGACTGCCGGAAATCACCGGGGTAACCCAGGTCCAGCGCGACGCGCACGGTCGCGATGCCCGATTGCTCGGTCAGCCGGATGCGCAACGCCTCGTTGTACATGTGTTGATGACGGATCAGTAGCAGCAGCGCGCTGCGCACGTCGGGCTCTTCGCGCAGCACCAGACTCAACGGTCCCAGATGCGACAACCTTCGGAACTGCGCCAAGGCGAGACCGAGATCGTCGCGGTCGGCTGCGGCTGCGGCACGTTCAAGCACCTCGACGGCCGCCTCGGCCGGGATCCACCGATCCTGCAGGCCGATGCTGGCCGGATCCAGGCCGACGTCACGCATGAGGCGTGCGGGGTCGAGCCCCAGCGAGTGCCCCAGCTCGACGAAGTTGTTGAGCGCCGCGTAGCGCGCCAGAGGTTTCACACCCCGAGTATGTCCCCAAATGAACAGTGGTGAGTCCCGTACAGAAAAGAAATGCGTCTCGCCAGTCCATAACGTGGTCTGCATCACAAACCGAATCGGCGCGGCAGATCATCACATGCTCGCCGCCGCGCCGGGGACAGAGAAGGGGCCACCATGGCGAAGGCAGTTCGATTCCACGAGACCGGCGGGCCGGAGGTCCTGCGATGGGAAGCGGTCGACGTACCCGAACCGGGAGCCGGGGAGGTCCGCATTCGGCACGAGGCGGTGGGACTCAACTTCGCCGACACCTACTTCCGCACCGGACTCTATCCGTCGCCCCTACCCGCGGGGATGGGTGTGGAGGCGGCCGGCACCGTCGAGACCGTCGGGCCGGGTGTCGAGGACTTCGCGCCCGGCGATCGCGTCACCTACACGGGCAGCCCCCTCGGCGCCTACAGCACCGAACGGGTGATGCCCGCAGAGCATCTGATCGCCCTGCCCGACGAGATCGGTTTCGACACCGCGGCGGCGATGACGATGCGCGGGTTGACCACCGCATACCTGCTGCGCCGCATCTGGCCTGTCGCGGCCGGCGACACCGTGTTGCTGCAGGCTGCTGCCGGCGGGGTCGGCCTCATCTTCACTCAGTGGGCTCGTCTGCTGGGTATCCGCGTCATCGGCACAGTGTCGACCAAGGCCAAGGCCGAGGTCGCCCATGCGCACGGCTGTGACGAGGTGATCATCTACACCGAAGAGAATGTGGCACAACGTGTCCGCGAACTCACCGACGGTGTGGGTGTACGAGTGGCCTACGACAGTATCGGTGCCCGCACCTACGCATCGTCACTCGCATCGGTCGCGCGGCGCGGTCTGCTGGTGTGCTTCGGCACCGCATCCGGTCCGGTGCCGCCGATCGATGCCATGCAACTGGCGCTCGCCGGGTCGGTGTACGTCACCAGGCCGGCGCTCGCCGACTTCATCGCAGACCCGGCCGAACGCCGAGAACTGGCTGCCGAGCTGTTCGGACACGTGGCCGCCGGGCGGATCTCCATCGAGATCAACCAACGCTATGAGCTCTCCGACGCCGTTGCCGCACATCGTGACCTGGAATCCGGGCGCAGTGTCGGCTCGTCGGTGTTCTCGGTCTGATCACACGACACTCACGAAAGGAAATCCGATGACCACCGCAACTCGAACGAGACCGACGTCCAGCACTTTTCAGGTCGAACAGCTGACCTGTTCGATCGGAGCGGAGATCACGGGGTGCGACCTCGGCGAGGTCGCCTCCGATGCCGACCTGTTCGCCGAACTGCGCGCGCTGTTGGTGCATCACAAGGTGTTGTTCTTCCGCGACCAAAACATCACGCGGGCCCAGCATGTCGCCCTCGCGCAACGATTCGGACCGCTCGAGGATCATCCTGTGGTCGGCAGTGACCCCGACCATCCCGGTCTGGTCCGCATCTACAAGGACCTCGTCAGCCCGCCCGAACACTACGAAAACGCCTACCACTGCGACGCGACCTGGCGGGAGAACCCGCCGTTCGGCTGCGTGCTGCGCTGCGTCGAGGCGCCGCCAGTCGGTGGCGACACCATCTGGGTGAACATGGTCGAGGCCTATCGCCGGCTACCGGCGACGGTGAAGGATAAGATCGCGAATCTGCGTGCGCGCCACAGCATCGAGGCGAGCTTTGGCGCGCGGATGTCGGCCGAGCAGCGCGCGGCGCTGCACGCGAGGTACCCCGATGCCGAACACCCGGTGGTCCGAACCCATCCGGACACCGGCGACGAGATCCTCTTCGTGAACTCGTTCGCCACCCATCTGGTCAACTACCACACCGCCGACAACATCCGATTCGGCATCGACTATGCGCCCGGAGCCGCCAACCTGTTGCAGTACCTGATTAGCCAGGCATCCATCCCCGAGTACCAGGTGCGGTGGCGCTGGACGCCGAACAGCATCGCCATCTGGGACAACCGCAGCACCCAACACTATGCCGTCCAGGACTACTGGCCGGCCGTCCGAAAGATGGAGCGCGCCGGGATCATCGGCGATCGTCCCTTCTGACCCCGGACACACGTCACCACCGGCCCACCCATCCACGCCGACAACACAGTTGATTCACCATCAGTGAAGGAGCACGACCATGCATTTCCACGACGACGCACTGTTCCCGGAGAACCAGGACAAGCTGGTCATCACCGCAGCGCCCTACGGTCCGGAATGGGAACCCGACGACTTCCGTGATGACCTGCCTCTGACGATGGAAGAGCACATCCAGCAGGCCGTCGACTGCTACGAGGCCGGCGCCAGCGTGCTGCACATCCATGTCCGTGAACTCGACGGTAAGGGCAGCAAGCGGTTGTCGAAGTTCAACGAACTGCTTTCCGGACTGCGCGAGGCGGTGCCGGAGATGATCCTGCAGGTCGGTGGCTCCATCTCGTTCGCCCCCGAAGGTGAAGGCGCAGATGCCAAGTGGCTGTCCGACGACACCCGGCACATGCTGGCCGAGTTGGATCCGGCACCGGACCAGGTGACGATCGCCATCAACACCAGCCAGATGAACATCATGGAGTTGATGACCGCCGACGACATCGGCGGCACCTCGCTGGCACGTCCGGAGCTGGCGTCGACCTACCGGGAGATGACGGTCCCCGCCGGACCGGCCTGGGTAGAGGAGCATCTGCGACGCCTGCAGACCGCGGGAATCCAGCCGCACTTCCAGCTGTCGAGCATCCCGCAGCTGGAGACGGTGGAGCGGCTGATCCGCCGCGGCGTCTACACCGGCCCCCTCAACCTCACCTGGGTCGGCATCGGCGGCGGCTTCGACGGCCCCAATCCGTACAACATCATGAACTTCATCCAGCGCGTCCCGGACGGCGCCTGCCTGACGCTGGAGACGCTGATGCGGTCGGTACTGCCGGTCAACGCGATGGCGATCGCGATGGGCCTGCACACCCGATGTGGCAACGAAGACACCATCTGGGGCAGGGTCGGTGAGAAGATGACGTCGGTACAACAGATTGAACAGTTGGTCCGGATCGCCGGTGAACTGGGGCGTGAGGTGGCCGGCGGCAAGGAAGCCCGTGAGATCTACCGGATCGGCGAACAGTATCGCGACGCCGACGAGACACTGGCGAAGCTGGGCTATGCGCCCAACCGGCGCCCCGGGCAGGTCGGCTTCACCCACCACGGATTCCAGACCCAGGGCTGACGGGGCCCGTTACACCCTCACCCGTCAGACCATCCTCATCGGTGACCGGACCGGCCGGCTTCGGCGCGGTCCGGTCACCGAGCAGACGTCGCTCACCTCGGAGTGATCGACGTGCGCCGCCGCATCTTGCGCCCTCACATCTTTCACCCGCACCGCCAGGAGCCTCCCATGGGCACTCCCCTCTCGTCGATCCCACCGGCCGACGACACCTCGCTGACCACCCACCCCGCCTCGCCGCGGACCACCAGACGCCGCCTCTACCCGTGGCTCGTGTTCGCGCTCACCTTCGCTCTGCTGATCTCCGACTACATGTCCCGGCAGGTCCTCAGCGCCGTCTTCCCGTTCCTGAAGGCCGAGTGGTCGCTGGCCGACTCGGAACTCGCCTCACTGACCAGCATCGTCGCCCTGATGGTGGGGTTGCTGACCCTGCCGCTGTCGTTGATCGCCGACCGCTGGGGCCGGGTGCGCAGCCTCGTCGTCATGGCGGTGCTGTGGTCGATCGCGACGCTCTTGTGCGCCATCGCAAGCAACTACGAACAGATGCTGGCCGCGCGTTTCCTCGTCGGCGTCGGCGAAGCCGCATACGGCAGCGTCGGAATCGCGCTGGTACTCAGCGTGTTCGCGCCTCGGGTACACGCAACGCTCAGCGGGGCGTTCATGGCCGGCGGCTCGTTCGGGTCGGTGCTCGGTGTCGCGCTCGGCGGCGTGATCGCGGTGCATCTGGGGTGGCGCTGGTCGTTCGCCGCGATGGCGGTGTTCGGGCTCATCCTGGTCGCGCTGTTCCGGCTGATCGTCACCGAGCGCAAAGTCGCCGAGAACTCGGTGGACGACGTTGCGCCACGTGGCGTGGTGAGCAGCGCCGCGCCGTCGGGTCCCCGGCGCGCGCCGGTGTCGAGCTTGTTCACCAACCCGGCGGTTCTCTGTGCGTATGCCGGCGGCGGTCTGCAGATGTTCACTGCCGCCGTGCTGTTGTCGTGGACACCGAGTTTCTTCAACCGGTTCTACGGTCTGGCCCCGGACAAGGCCGGCATCGCGGCGGCCGGGATCGTGTTGCTCGTGGGTAGTGGCATGGTGGTGTGTGGGTTCATCACCGACCGTGTCGGGCGTGTCGACATCCGGCGTAAGTGGTTGAGCGCGATCGCGTTCTGCGTCATCTCACTGGTGTGCTTGACCGTCGGTTTCGGTCTGGCTGCCGGTGCGTCGCAGGTGGCGTTGATCTGTCTCGGCGGATTCTTCGCCGCGGGATCATCCGGCCCGACGGCGGCGATGGTGGCCAATCTGACGCATGCCTCGATGCGTGCCTCGGCGATGGGGTCGCTGACAGTGGCCAACAATCTGCTGGGTCTGGCGCTGGGGCCGTTCGTCGTCGGCATCCTTGCCGATTGGGTGGGATTGCGTACAGCCCTGCAACTCTCGCCGCTGGTCTATGTCGCTGCGATCGTGGCGTTGGCTGCGGGGTATCGGCTGCATCCGCTCGGTGTGCGCAAGCTGGCAGCATTGCAGGCTCGGCCGGCCGGAGGTGTCCGATGAACCGGGGCGAACCGACGGTAGTGATCGTCCCAGGTTTACGCGATCACGTCGCCGATCATTGGCAGACGCATCTGGCCGCAGCGCTCGACTCAGTCATCGTACCGCCGCTCGAGCGGGACAAACTCAGCCGGCAGGCGAGGGTCGCCGCCCTCGACGAGGTGCTGCATCGCGTGCGTGGTCCGGTGGTGCTGGTGGCGCACAGCGCCGGAGTCATCACCACGGTGCACTGGGCGCAGCACCCGACGCGGGAGATCGCGGGCGCGCTGCTGGTGACGCCCGCGGACCTGGAGCTACCACTTCCCGCAGGGTATCCGAGCACCGCGGACCTCGATGACGGCGGCTGGAACCCGATCCCGCGCCGACGGCTGCCGTTCCCGTCCACGGTTGCGGCGAGTCGAACCGACGCACTGGGCGGTTTTCGACGCATCACCGGTATGGCGGAGGTGTGGGGCAGTCGCGTCGTCGACCTAGGCGATGTCGGACACCTCAATCCGGCCGCCGGTTACGGCCCGTGGCCGCGGGGATTGCAGCTGACCTACGAACTGCTCGCGACGGTGTCTGAGCAGAGGTCGGCGTGATTGCCGCGGAGGACGACGACAGGTCATTGGTGGACCGTCTGAAGTCCGATGGGTCCTGGAACGAGCTGTGGACCGGGCTCGACGAACTCGACCCTATCTGGACCGAGGACTACCTCACCGCGGTCCTCGAGCCCTACCAGAGTGGCGTGCTCCCGCCACAGGTCGTGCAGCTGCTGTGCATCGCGGTCGACGCCGCGTGCACGCATCTGTACGAACCCGGATTGCGGCGACACATTCGCGCCGCTCTGGACTGCGGGGTGACACAGCGTGAGATTCTGGAGGTTCTCAAGATGACGACCTCGGTGGGGATTCACTCGATCAACGTGGGTCTACCGATCTTGTTGGAAGAGAGCGAATCTCATTGAGTTGGCGGCGGTCCATGACGCGGCCCGTCGCCGCGCTGCTCGTCCTGTGTCTCGGCGGCTTCGGCTTCCTTTCGTCGTTGGCGGTTGCGTTCGCGTTCTTGCTGTCGGCGGGCGTGTTTGGCTGCCACCCGAGGTGTGGAGCGGGTGGGTGGTGTCGGCGGCGGCGTCGTTGTGTCGGTGCTTTTGTCGGCCGCCGGTGGTGGTGGTTTGAATCGGATACGTCGTAGTCCGGGGAACAGTTTCTCCATGCTTTCGGTATCGCCGGCGATGACGAGGCCTTCGGGGGTGATGAACTCGGTGCGTAACCGGCCGTGGCGGTCGCGGTACTGGTCGTCGAGCCACGACCCGAACGTCTTACGGATGTGGGAGAAGCGGTCTTTGACGTTCAGATTGTCCGGTTCGGTCTGACCACCTTCGGCCGGATTGGCATGGTTGTATTCGGCGACGTGATCGATATCGGCCCGCCACGCGGGGGTGTCGTTACCTAGCACCACGCTATAGCCGTCGCGAATTCGGATGAAGGCGTCCAACGCGGCCGTCGGCCGATACGGATCCGACGGCAGATGGGCGTCCAGGGTGAACCCGCCATCCGGGTCCGGTGTGGTGTCAGTGGGTACCAGATGTTTGATGACCGCATCGGTACGCGCGGCGAGGTCCCGCACATGCGCGTCGTCGATGACGCCGTAGCCGTCGATGAATCCGGCATGCTCAGCACCATCCAGGGTGGCCTCGTCACACACGACGTGGATGACGATCTTCGCATCCGCCGGTGGCGCCGTGGTCGCCTCGGGAATCACGGCGGTGCAGGTGTCGACACCACATAGGCATTCGAACGGTGTGCCCGACAACAGGGCGAACATCGCATCTGAGGCCCGCTGCTGGCGGGTTCGTTCGTCGTTGTCGCACACCGCGTCGGCCAGCTTACGGACCGCCTCGGCGGCGATGCGTACGTTTTCGGCGGCCATCGTCGCCGAGATCTCGCCCATCCCGTCACCGGTGTTCTTGGAGTGCACACCACGTTTGTCGAGGGCCTGGCGGCGGCGTTCACGTACCGCATCGGGATGATGCCGGAAGATGATCCGATCGCACATGTCGCGCAGCCGGTGCGCCGACCAGGCGGTGGTGTGGGCGTCGAGGTTGGCGGCGATCTCGGCATCGACCGCAGCCGCATACGGCTGCCCATCGACCAGTTCGGTGCGGGAGATGATCTTGACGATCAACTCGGCGGTGATCCGACCATCGCGCAACCGCTGCGCCACCTGAGGCAGGCGATCCCGGAGCGCGACGGCCTGATGCAGGAACTGCTCAGCGGCGCCCTGACTGATGGCTTGGCTCACCGCGATCCGGGCGGCGCAGTCGGCGAACCCGTCATGCAGCAACAGGGCGTGATCATCGGATTCAGCACCGACCAGGCGGGTGTGGAGTTCGGCGGCGATCTGATAGCGATGCCACGCCGTAAACGCCTCACCGCGTACATCGGAGATCAAGGCGCCGAGCAGATCGTTGGTGTCTCGCGACCCGACAGCCTCGGCCGGCAGGCCGCCGGTGAACAGCGCAGGCAACTCCGGCCACGGCGACGGGTCACTCCACCACGACGCAACCGACCAACCCGGACCCGACACCAGCAACACCTTCCAGAGACACCTATCGGGCAGCGCGAGACCACAACCCACATATCTCCGAAAGAAACAGACCGCTCAATCACCGGCCCGACCTGGCTCACATCACTTCGTCGATCTCGCTGACACCAACCTACGACACCCCACCGACAAGAACGTTCGCACAGGTCAGCGCCCGTTCAACAGCAGAAGCCAGTCATCCGAACTGCGGACGCCGGCGCGGGACACTGGCCCGAACCATACCCACGGGTGTAGACAGATCACATCGGTTGAGCGAGCGCACCCGGGGAATCGAGGCATCGATGACAGAACCGAGCGTGATCGGCAGCCGTGCCCGCATCCGATTCTCCGCCGAACGCTCGCCCACCGACCGCAACACGGTCATCGCGGTGGTGATCATCATCGTGTTGGGCCTGCTGCTGGTTGCGGTGACCTGCGTGCCCTCGTATGCGCCCGGCGTCGTCCCGTGGGAGTTCGGCTACCCGCCGTCCGAGCAGGCGCGGCTCGACGAGCTGCGCGGCACCCTCGCACCCGACCTCGGGCTCATCCTCGGTTACGTCCTGTCGCTGGGCGGGCTGGCGTTGCTGGGACGTCTGCTGGCCTTCACCGCGCCCTACCGGACGGTGTCCACGGTCGCCGGGGTGGGCATCGTCGCGGCCGGTCTGTTCGACATCGCCGAAAACCTGGCGCTGGCCACCGATTGGACGCTGGGGAACCTCGCCGCATCGGCGGTGTTCGCGACGGCCAAATTCGCGCTGCTGATCCCGGCGTCGGTGATCGCCCTGTGGTCGCTCGTCGGACTGGTGAAGGCCATCGTGGCGCGCCGCTGGGTGCGCAGACACGGTGCGCAGGCGTGGGCGCCGACACCGAGAACCGACCGCTGGGCAGACGAACCCCGCTGGGATCGCGCCTATCTGACCCCTACCAGCGACACGGGAGACACGACCGCGATCTGCTTGTCGGGTGGCGGGGTGCGGTCGGCCTCGGTCGCGTTGGGAGCGATGCAGAGCCTCACCGGACGCGAGGTCGGCGGCCTCGAGCCCGACTACGTGGTGTCGGTGTCCGGTGGTGGTTACACCGCCGGCGCATTCCTGCAGGCCATGCGCCGGAACGCGCCGCGGACCGGGTCGTGGCCGAAAGACATGCAGGCCCGATATGACGCGGACGACGTGCAGCAGGTCGGTCTCGCCGACCTGTTCGGGGAGGGCAGCGAGGAGTACGACCACATTCGGCGCCGTGCCAGCTACATCGCCGACAGTCCCGCCGAGATGATCGCGGCACTGGTCATCATCGCCAAGAACATGTTGTTGTCACTCACAATTCTGTTCACCCCGGCGGTCATCGCCGGAGTGCTCGCCGGGATCGTCTACGCCACCATCCCCATGGCTGCGATCGTGCCGGTACCGGATGAGAACACCGCGGATGCGCCCACCGATCCGGATCAGGCGAGTCTGTTCGCCAATTCCGCTGCGACGCTGTGGGTGCTGGGCGTTCTCGGCGCGATCTGCTTCACCCTTCTGGTCGCCGCCGGCTACACCGAGGCGCGGTCGGTCAGTGATCGCGGTGAGCGGTGGCGGGAGCGACTGTCGGGTGTCGCCGTGTGTTTCGCGGTGGCCGTGGCGATCATCGCGGTGATGACGGTCGGTGCACCAGGCCTGATGCGGCTGGCCGATTCGGTGCTGTCGTCGTCGCCGGCCGGAATCGCCTGGAGCGCGTCGGCAGTCGCGCTGCTCAACTATGTGGCGCTGCTCGCCGCGATCCTGTGGCGCAACCGGGGACTCGTTGGCAAGCTCGTCGCCGGGATCCGGGGCAAGCCGGACGCGCCGCGCAAGGGAGTTCCCCGCGGCGCGGTGCAACTGCTGCTCGTGCTGGCGACTTTGGCGGTGGTGATCGCGACGTGGTTTGCCACTTTCGGGGGCGTCGGAGCGTGGACGTTCGACACCTTTGTCGCCCATCCGGTCGATCAAGGAGCGCAGACCCGCGACATGCTGTCCGGCGAAGATGTTTCTGCCGGCGGCGCAGATCACAGCGGCGTGTGGTGGGTCCTGTCGATAGCGGTCATCCTGGCGATCACACTGTCGCTCTACGACGTGACCTCGTCGAGTCTGCAGCCGTTTTATCGGCGTCGGCTGGCCCGTGCGTTCGCTGTCCGCCGGGTCCGCAGCGCCGACGGCGAGGGTATGACCGCCGAGGCGTATCCGAGTAGCGAATCCACCGAACTCGCGGACTTCGACAGCCCCGACGCCACACCGCACTTCGTGTTCGCTGCCGCGGCCACGATCTCAGGTCAGGAGAAGCCGGCCGCGGGGCTCAACGCGGTGCCGTTCAGCTTCGGAACCGATTGGGTGGGCGGCCCGGACGTCGGCTGGGCGTCCACCCGAATCCTGAAGCAGTTGGCCCCACCGCGCATCCGTCGGGACCTGACCGTGCAGGCCGCGGTCGCGGTGAGCGGGGCGGCGTTCGCCTCCGCGATGGGCCGGATGGGCTCGGGATATCAGAAACTGTTCGCCATCTCCGGTGCACGCCTGGGGACCTGGCTGCCGAACCCGGCCTTCCTGGCCGCGTCGACGCACCAGCAGAACAACTGGTCCTGGCCACACGGGCTGCCGCGCTACCGGGGCGCAGGCTACCTGTATCGAGAGGTACTGGGCCTCAACTCCGCCCGCGGACGACTCCTCCAGATCTCCGATGGCGGACACTACGAGAACCTGGGCCTCGTCGAGGCGTTGCGGCGCCGCTGCACCACCATCGTGTGCATCGACGCCAGCGGCGACACCCCGCCCAATCTGAGCACCCTGGCCGACGCGATCCGCTTGGCCCGCGCCGAACTCGGCGTCACGTTCAGCTTTCCAGAACAGGGCGGCGGAGACGACCACACCGCGGAGCACCTCGCTCCCGGGACCGGTACAGCCTTCGACCCCGACGACGACTTCGCCGCACTGAACGCGCGCATCACGAGTCAGTGCGTGGTGACCGCGACCTTCGCCTATCCGCCGAAGGACGGTGTGTCACGGACCGGTCGGCTGATCCTGGCGAAGGCGGTCCTCTGGCAGAACTGCCCGGACTGGTTGATGACGTATGCCAACACCCATTCGATCTTCCCGCATGACAGCACGTCGGATCAGTGGTTCGACGAGGGACAGTTCGCCGCCTACACCCAACTGGGGCGCCTCATCGGCGCAGAGGCGCTACGCGTGGTGGGCAGCGCAGGCGCCCCGCCGGTCAGTACTCTTCGGCGCCGATAAGTGCCGCGGTGTCGTCGACCTCGTGGTCGGCGGCAGCCTGCGTACGGACGAACGCGACGGCGGCCACGGCGATCACACAGTAGAGTGCGGCAAACCAGAACGGCGCGGACACCGAGCCGAATGAGTCGGCAAGGTGGGCCACCAGCACAGCGGAGACGGCCGCGCCCATCCACCGCAGGAAGCTGTAGCCGGCGCTGGACACCGACCGCGGGGTGGAACCCTCACCCGAGGACATCGCGACACCAGTGAACAGGGTGTTCAACACACCCGAGGGAAGGCCGGACAGGATGACCGCGATCCCGATCAGCGCCACCTGGTCGGTGAGCACGCCGATGGCGGCGAGCGCCATCACGATGGCATACACCGAGATCGCGCTGATGACACCGCCCTTCTGGCCGATCCGTTCGGCCAGCCACGGCGCGATGAACACGCCGGCCAGCGCGGTCAGCAGGCCCCAACCGAAGAAGATCAGGCCGGCGTAGATCGGTCGCAGCCCCATCGCGATCGGCGCCCATGCGATGACGGTGAACAGTGCACCGGTGTAGAACGCGGACCCGATCGAGGTGATCAGCAGCGTGCGGTTGCGCAGCGCCTTCAGCGGGTCGACGATCCGGACCGGCGTGCGCGTGGCGCGCGGGCCATCCGACGGCAACATGACCGCGCACAGGATCGCGCCGGCCAGCATCAGCAGCGCGGTGCCGGCGAAGGGTGCGCGCCAACTCCATTCGCCGAGAACGGCTCCCAACAGCGGACCGACGGCCAGGCCGACGCCGAGCGCGGCTTCGTACAGCATGATCGCGCCGTGCTGGCTCCCCTTGGCCGCGGACACGATGAACGCGAGCGCGGTCGCGATGAACAGCGCATTGCCCAGTCCCCAGAGCACCCGGTAGGCGATGAGTTGATCGATCCCGCTCGCAAACGATGAGATCCCGGCGGCGATCACGATCAACGTGAGACCGACGGTGAGGGTGCGTTTGGGGCCGAATCGGTAAGCAGCCCAACCGGTCAGCAACATCGCGACACATTGGATACCGACGTAGACGCCGAACAGCAGGGTCAGCTTCTCCGGTGGCGCATTCAACGCTTCGGCAATGCTGTTGAGGATGGGGTCGACAAGGCCGATACCCATGAAGGCGATAACCGCGGCGAATGCGGTCACCCAGACTGTGCGCGGCTGTTGGCGGAAGGTCTCCAGCAGTGATGGTTCGTGGTGTTCGGCCGGCTGGGGGACGGGCCGGTTCTCGGTGACGGTCATGGTTACCTCGGGATCATTCGGCGGTGATGTCGGCCGCTTCCGGATTCGGGAGCGACTCGAGCTGATGACGCAACGCCTCGAGGGCGGGTGCGGCGGCGGTGAGTGCGGCGCGGTCGTCGTCGCTGAGTTCGGCGAGGGCCGCGGTCAGGATGCTGTCGCGGCGGCCGCGGACCCGGTCGAGCAGATCTCGTCCGTGGTCGGTGAGCCCGACCAGAACGGCGCGGCGGTCTGCCGGGTCGGGGGTTCGTTCGACCAGACCGTTCTTGGTGAGCCCGTCGATCAGCGCTGTCGCGGTGGGCATCCGGATCGATTCGCGCTCGGCGAGTTCGCCCATTCGCATCGGCCCGTGGTCGAGCAGCACCGCCAGAGCGGATGCCTGCGCGGCCGAGTACTCGGCGATGGGTGTGCGTCGCCGCAGGGTCAGGTAGAGCCGGGTCACCGTCGGCCGCAGGGCCGATGCCAATTGGAACGTCTCGTCATCAGACACGCGACCAGGCTAATACTTAGGTTTACGAAATAAAAGCACACACTATTGTGAGATCCATGACAAGCGCGAAGAAGAAGCGATTCTCCCAACTCCCGCCGAGGTCACGAGCGCTGATCATCGTCGGCGCCATCGTCCAGTTCGCGCTGCAGGGTGCGGCCCTGCGCGACCTGAAGCGGCGACCGGCCGAGCAGGTGAAGGGCCCGAAGCCACTCTGGGTGGCGTTGAGCTTTCTCAACTACTTCGGGCCGATCGCCTACTTCGTGGTGGGGCGCAAGTCGCAGAGCTGAGTGCTCCTGTTCAGACGCCGATGGGTGTGCCGCCGTCACGCCACACGGCGACCACTGCGGGCCGCGGTTGGGTGTCGCCGCCGTCGGGCCAGTGTGATGCCGGGTTGTCGGCGGAGTGGTCGTCGAGCTCACCCGGATGCTGCACGCACACCATCACCCGGTCGCTGCCGATGATCGGACCACATGTCTCGGCTCCTTCCGGGACGGTGAGGAACTGCTTGGTCTGTCCGCGCTGCGCACCGTCGAGGGCGATGGCGAACAAGCCGTCGTTGCTGTCGAGTGCGTTGCCGTCGGTAGAAATCCACAGGTTGCCGTGCGGGTCGAAGGCCACGTTGTCGGGGCAGGAGATCGCGCTGACCTTGGTCTTGTCATAGCCGCCGTAGTACGTGTCGGCGGCGGCCGGGTCACCACAGACCAGCAGCAGATTCCAGGTGAGATCGGTGCCGGTGTGGTTGTCGGTGATCTCGATGACCTGACCGTTCTTGTTCTCGTTGCGCGGGTTCGCCTCATCGGCCGGCGCTTCGCCGTCGGTGCCGCGTTCGTCATTGTTGGTCAACGCGCAGTACACCTTTCCGGTGCGGGGGTTGGTCTCGATGTCCTCGGGTCGGTCCATCTTGGTGGCCCCGGCCTGATCGGCGGCCAGCCGGGTGAACACCGCCACCTCCTCCGGGGTCATCCCGTCGACATGGGAGCGGGCCGAACCGTCGGCGTTGACCGTCAGTAGCGGATGCCAGGTGCCGGTGCCCGCGAAGGACTCGCCCTCGGGTAGTTCGCCGCTGCCATCGACGGCGTCGGGGTTGTCGCCGGTGAACGACGCGACGTAGAGAGTGCCTTCGTCGAGGATGCCCATGTTGTGGGCGCGCGCGGTCGCCGACACCCCGGTCTTCATCTTGCGGCTCGACACGAACTTGTAGATGTACTCGAATCGCTCGTCGTCGCCGGTGTAGGCCACCACGGTGCCCTCGTCGGGACCCGACGACATCACGTGGATCGTGGCACCCTCGTGTTTGAGCCGGCCGAGCGCGGAGTGCTTGATCGGGGTGGAGTTCGGATCGTGCGGATCCACCTCCACGACGTAGCCGAACCGGTTGGCCTCGTTCGGTTCCTGCGCGAGATCGAAGCGGGGGTCGAACCGACCCCACTGGTGGTAGTCGGAGTCGTCGTCAAACGAGTAGCGTTCGAGCCGCTCGGCGGCGGTCGCGTCGGTCACCGCGCTCGCGTTGCTGAAGTAGCCGTCGAAGTTCTCCTCACCCGACAGCATGGTGCCCCACGGGGTGATCCCGCCGGCACAGTTGGCGAAGGTTCCGAGCACCGTCTCGCCGGTCGGGTCGGCCGAGGTCTTGACGAAATCGGTGCCGGCGGCGGGGCCGGTCAGCCGCATCGGCGTCGTCGCCGTGATTCGGCGGTTGCGCGGGCCGACGATGGTGGTCACCGCTCCCGTGCCCGTCTCGGTGGACACCTCCACGACGGTGATGCCGTGGGCGGCCATCGAGATCCGGGCCTGCTCCTCGGTGGGTTCGCCGCTCTGGTAGCCGGTGAACATGAACTCCTCGGTGGTGTACTCCTGGTTGCACACCAGGTAGTAGTGGCCCGACACACCGTCGACCGGGATCAGGCCCGCGAAGTCGTTGTTGTAGCCGAACTGCATCGCCTGGGCCTCGGGTGTCTGGCGGTTGAAGTCGAAGGCCGGCGCACCCGGGAGCACCGGATCGCCCCATGCGATGACCACCTCCTGCCGGTATCCCTCGGGGATGACGACGGCATCCTCGGTGTTGGGTGCCACGGTGGCGAAGTTCATCCCGGGCGGGGGAGTGTCGTCGACCGCCGACGAGCTCGCCACCGCGGAGTCGGAGGTGTCGTCGGCGCCACAGGCCGCGAGTAGCGACGTTGCGCCGATCGCGACCGCCGCGCCGGCCGACGAGCGCAGCACGGTACGTCGAGAAGCACTCGCCCGCAGGATATCCCGGAAGTATTCGTTGTCGCTGGTATTGCCCGGATCGTGCCAGCATGCCTCGCCGCACTTGTATTGGCAGGTCACGTGGGCACGTTTCGACCGGCCGGGTCGGTCGGTCGAGGTGAACAGCTGCAACGGGATACGCACGGAAACTTCCCCTCCGGGTCGCTCTCTACAAGTGGGCTGGATCGAGAACTGTGAGGACGTTAGGGAGGTAAAGAGAACCGTCGGAAAGGTGTCCGTGAACCCAGGGCGAACACCACGTGCGCATCGGAATGTTCGCATCGGAGTGTTTGGGTGCCGCCGTGGCGCGGGTACCCGGTCTGCATCCGACAGGAAGGACGGAATAGATGAGCACGTATGTGACCGCGAACCCGACGACCGGAGTGACCGAGCGGGAGTTCCCCGGCCTGTCCGACGACGACGTCCGTGCGGTGGCGCAACGCGCCGACGCCGGATTCCGCCAGTGGCGTGACACCCCTGTGCAGAAGCGGGCCGAGGTGCTGGCTAGGACTGCGGAGATCTACGAGAAGCGGGCCGACGAACTGTCGTCGGCGATCACCACGGAGATGGGTAAACCCAAGGCGCAGGCCGACGGTGAGGTGCAGCTGGCCGCAGACATCTACCGCTGGTATGCCGAACACGGACCCGATCTGCTCGAGACGGAGACACTCGATCCCCAGGGTGCCGACGAGTCGATCGTGCAGCGTCGACCGGTCGGTCCACTGGTCGGGGTGATGCCGTGGAATTACCCCTACTACCAGGTGGTCCGTTTCGTCGCACCGAATCTCATGGTCGGCAACTCGATCATCCTCAAGCACGCCTCGATCTGTGCCGCCTCGGCGCAGCTGATGGCCGAGATCCTGCACGAGGCGGGCGCGCCCGACGACGTGTACATCAACGTCTTCGCCTCCAGCAGTCAGGTCGCGGACCTCATCGCCGACCCCGTTGTGCAGGGTGTGTCATTGACCGGCAGTGAGAAGGCGGGCGCATCGGTGGCTCAGACCGCTGCCGAACACCTCAAGAAGTCGGTGCTCGAACTCGGCGGCTCAGACCCGTTCATCCTCCTCGACACCGCAGACATGGCGCGGACGACGACGATCGCCGCGCAGGCACGGCTGTCCAATGCCGGTCAGGCCTGCAACTCGCCCAAGCGTTTCATCGTGCTCGACGAGCTCTACGAGGAGTTCGTGGAGGGGCTGGTCGGCCAATTCGAAGCGGTCACCGTCGGTGACCCTGCCGACCCGGACACCGACATGGGACCGCTGTCGTCGATCTCGGCACGTGACGGCGTGGCCGAGCAGGTCGACACCGCCGTGAAGCAGGGCGCCACGTTGCACACCGGCGGGAAGAAGCTCGACCGCGATGGTGCCTTCTACGCGCCGACGGTGCTCACCGGGATCACCAGCGAGATGGACGCCTACGCCGAGGAGATCTTCGGTCCGGTCGGCATGGTGTACCGGGTTTCGTCGATCGATGAGGCGGTGGAACTCGCCAACGATGTCGGTTTCGGGCTCAGTGGATCGGTGTGGAGCACCGACCTCGGCAAGGCGCAGCAGGTAGCCGATCGGCTCGAGGTCGGGATGGCCTACATCAACGAACACGGCACCACGCTGCCAGGTCTGCCGTTCGGCGGGGTGAAGCGCTCCGGCTACGGACGCGAACTCGGCCGTTGGGGCATGGGCGAGTTCGTCAACACCCGCCTACGTCGGACCTCGAGCAAGTAGCAACGCCCGAGGCAACTCAGAAGCGGCCGCCGACCCCGATCCTTCCGGAACTGCCCGAGCCGCCGAAGGATCCGGGGCTGCGGCCGCCGCTGCCGTAGCCACCGCCGAAACCACCGCCCCAGCCGCGGCCACCGCCGCCCATGGTGCCGCGCAGGAAGCTGTCGACGAGGATGCCGCCGAGCACGGCACCGCCGACGGAAGGCCCCGTCGGGTGCGGGGTTTGGTTCTGCTGCCACTGCACCACGTCACCCTGCGCGGCCATCAACGCCTGATCGGCGAGATAGCCTGCGCGTCGGGCACTCTGGGCGGCCTGCGCGGCGTCGGCGACCCCCGCGGCGGTGGCCTCGGCGAGCAGCCGCTGCGCCTCGGCGAGCCGGGTGCGCGCGATCGACTGGATGGCGCCGCGCCGCGTCGAGATGAAGTCGTTGGCGGCCGATACCTTGGCCTGCGCGGCCGTCACCGCCGAGTTCAGCAGTTCGGCCCGGCGCCGGCGCTCCGCCGAGGATGCGCGGGCGTCGTCGAGCGCGTCGTCGAGGTCGGCGTCGGCGTCGACGAGTGCGGTGAACGTACCGAGCGGGTCGTCGTGGAATTCCGCCCGTGCCGCCGACAACGCGGCGGTTGCTTTCTGCACCGCGGTGGCCAGCGCGGGCCCGCCGTCGCCGGTCAGCTCCGCCGCCTCGGCCAGCTCCCCGTCGACTTCGTCGATCAGAGCGGGCATCCGGGTGTGCGCGGCGGCGATGTTGGCCTCGGCGTTGTCGATCGCATCCAGCAACCGGTTGGCCTGTTCCAACGCACCTTCGGCCGAGCGGATCGCGGCCACGGCGGGCCCTTGCTCGCCGGCCGGCGCGGAGGCCGCCTCCCGTCCCTGGTCGGCGCTGTGCTCGGCGAACTCGATCTCCTCGCGCGCCAGATCGACGTTGTCGGCGATCGACACCAGCACCGTCTCGCCATGCCTGCCGATCAAGGCGTCCAGTTTGCTCTGCGACTGCTCCATGCGGGCACGCACCGCCACCAGCTTCTGGGTGAGTTCGGCCAACCGGGAATCGGCGTTGATCAGCAGATTGCGCATCGCGTCGAAGCTCTCCACCTGGGCATCGAGCGCCGCATCGACGTCGGTGCAGGTGGTGATGATCTGCACCAGCATCGCCCGCTGCTCGTCCGGGGTCTCCGGGATCGAGTCATCGAGGAGTTGACGCACCGTGAACGATTCGGCCAGTCCGCGTTTGGCCTCGGCCAACGCTTCGGTGAACGGGGCGGTCTCCACCTCCCCGAACTCGCCGACGGCCAGGGCCAGCTCTTCCTCGCTGGTGCGGATGGCGTTGTCGGTGTCGGTCAGCACCTCCCGTGACCAGGGGTCGAGCACATCGAGTGGCTGGGCGACCAGCTGGTCGCCGGTCAATTCCTGTTCCCGCATGGCTTCCACACCGGCCTCGATGCGTTGCTGCTTGCGGCGACGCCGATACAGCAGGAACCCGCCACCACCGACCACGGCGAGCCCACCGACGGCCAGTGCCGTGTAGAGCCCCGCGTTCGACGGTGTCATCGCGGAGTTGATCCCGTCGACGGCGGCCTGCCCGGCGCCCGCCCAGTCACTGTCCTTGAGGGCCGGCACGATGTCGCCGCGCGCGATGTCGTCGATGGCGTCCTGGTCGAGTCCGTCGACCGATTCGGGCGCGTTGAAGTAGTAGGCGCGGTCGTCGGTGGCGACGGCGAGCACTACGTCGCGGTCACCGAGATCGCTGATGGTCGCGGTCTGCGTCGCCCACTGCTCGGGGCCCACCCCGTCGAAGTCGCGCACGTACACAACCCACAGTTGCACTTCGTGATCGGTGTAGAGCTGATCGATCGATGCCTGGAGCTCGGTGCGCTGGGTGGTGGTGAGCACGTTGGCCGAGTCCACGACCTGCGTGGGCAGTCGTGATGGCGGTTCGGCGTGGGAGGAGCCGGCGAGCACGCCGGGTGCGACGAGAGCGACGAGACCGAGGACGACGAGGGTCAGGCCCAGCCGACGGAGCAGCGTGGCGGAGGCAAGCATGCGTCCTAATCTATCCGCCACGTCCGACGCCGCGGGCGTGGCGGATGTCCCGGCCGTGTCAGCGCCGGCTCACCCCGGTCAGCTGTTGTTGCCCTCGCGCCACTTGCATACGGCCTCGAGCACCGACAGATCGTAGTCGGGACCGCCGGCGCCGACGGTGATCAGCGAGATGCCCGCTGCCACCAATTCGTCGGCCTCACGCAGCGCATCGTCGACGGTCCGGGCCTGTAGGCCGGCGGAGTGCTCGATCTGGGCGGGATCGCGGCCCACGGTTGCACAGTGCTCGTCGAGGATGCCGGACTTGCGTTCGTAGGTCGGCACATCGACGAAGTAGTGCCAGATGTTCGCGTACTCGGCAACGTGGCGCAACGTCTTCTTCTCGCCACCGCCACCGATCAGGACCGGGATGTCGCGGGTGGGTTTCGGGTTCAACTTGCCCAATCGGTCGGTGATTCGCGGCAGCGACTCGCCGAGGTCGTTCAACCTGCTGCCTGCGGTACCGAACTCGTAGCCGTACTCGTCGTAGTCCTTCTGGAACCATCCGGAGCCGATGCCCAGAATGAGACGCCCGTCCGACATGTGGTCGACGGTGCGCGCCATATCCGCCAGCAGCTCCGGATTGCGGTAGGAGTTGCAGGTCACCAGCGCCCCGATTTCCACCCGGCTGGTCTGCTCGGCCCAGGCACCCAACATGGTCCAGCATTCGAAGTGCTCGCCGTCGGGATCGCCGTAGAGCGGGTAGAAGTGATCCCAGTTGAAGGCGATGTCGACGCCCATGTCCTCGGCACGGCGCACGGCGTCGCGGATCATCGAGTACTCGGGGGCGTGCTGGGGCTGCAGCTGAACACCGACGCGGACAGGGAAATCGCGAGCTGTGAAGGTCATGAAAACCAGTCTGCCGAAGGATCTATGCCGCGTCACTGTCCGAATTGCGCCGCGGTGGAAAGCAGGACGGGTGACGATGCGACCGCAGGCCCCTGACCTTTCCGAACTGCGTCGGCGCACCAGTGTGAAGTGGCGTGCCTACCCCGCCGATGTGCTGCCGATGTTCGTGGCGGAGATGGATTTCGAGCTGGCGCCCGTGGTCGCCGACGCGATGGTGGAGCAGATTCGTGCCTCCGATGTGGGCTACGCGGGTGGTGCGGGTTCGGTCGGGGATGCATTCGCCGGGTTCGCGCAGCGACGTTGGGGCTGGGACGTCGCGCCCGCTGACGTCCGCCTCACCACCGACGTCAGCGTGGTGATCGTGGAGGCGCTGCGGGTAGCCATTTCCCCAGGTGACCGGGTGATCATCACACCGCCGGTCTATCCGCCGTTCTTCGAACTCATCCCCGAGGCCGGTGGGCAGGTGTGCGAGGTGCCGTTGCGATGCGACGAGAACCGCAGCTGGTCGCTCGACCTCGCTGGGATCGAGAGTGAACTCGCGGCCGGGGCGCGTGCGGTTCTGCTGTGCCACCCACACAACCCCCTCGGCCTGATCCATCCGGTCGACGACTTGGTCGCGCTGGCCGATCTCGCGAGGCAACACGGTGCCGTGGTGATCAGCGACGAGATCCACGCGCCGCTGGTCCACCCCGGCCGCGACTTCACGCCATTCCTCGCGACGGGGGAGGCCGCACGGCAGGTGGGTGTCGCGGCGCATTCGGCGAGCAAGGGTTTCAACATCGCAGGCGCGAAGTGTGCGTTGATGATCGCCGCTTCCGGCACCATGCGCTCGATGCTCGATCGCCAACCCGAAGAGGTGGGCGTGCGTACCAGCATCATCGGCCGTGCGGGTACCGCAGCGGGGTTCGCGAAGGGCGACGCCTGGCTCGACGCGACACTCGAGGTCCTCGTCTCGAACATCGGGCTGCTCTCCGATTGGCTCGAGGCCGAGTTGCCCGAGGTGAGGCTGCATCGGCCGGCTGCGTCGTACCTCGCGTGGCTCGACTTCCGAGCCACCGACCTCGGCGACGACCCGGCCGCCGCGATCCTGGAGAAGGGTCGGGTGGCCCTGCACTCCGGTCCGGCGTTCGGTCTGGCGGGCCGCGGTTTCGCCCGGCTCAACGTCGGGTGTTCGCCAGAGCTGCTCCGTGCGGGTCTGGAGGGGATCCAGCGCGCCGTCCGCTGAGCCCACAACACCTCGTTTGACGCCCTGACCTGGTATCTCGGCTCGTTGCAACGTTCCGTACGTGGCTGCAACGTAGGTGCAACGCGGTCGCTCCTACGCTGTGCACCAGATCACATCGACCCCGCTGCGTGGGGCGGGTGACAACCCCCAGGACACCTCAACCGGAACAACATGAGGAGCTGTAGATGACCGTCTTCGCGAAGCCCGGAACCGACGGATCGGTGATGAGCTATGAGTCCCGCTACGACAACTGGATCGGCGGCCAGTGGACCCCGCCGGTCAAGGGACAGTACTTTGAGAACCCGTCGCCGGTGGACGGCAAGACGTTCTGCGAGGTCGCCCGCTCGACTGCGGAGGACATCGACCTGGCACTGGACGCCGCGCACAAGGCTGCGCCGCAGTGGGGCAAGGCGTCGGTCGCCGAGCGCTCGCTGGTCCTGCTGCGCATCGCCGATCGGATGGAAGAGAACCTCGAGAAGCTCGCCGTCGCCGAAACCTGGGACAACGGCAAGGCTGTCCGGGAGACCCTGGCCGCCGACATTCCGTTGGCCATCGACCACTTCCGCTACTTCGCCGGCGCGCTACGTGCCCAGGAGGGCTCGATTTCCGAGGTCGACGAGGACACCGTCGCCTACCACTTCCACGAGCCGCTCGGCGTTGTCGGACAGATCATCCCGTGGAACTTCCCCATCCTGATGGCCGTCTGGAAGTTGGCCCCCGCCCTCGCCGCCGGCAACGCCATCGTGCTCAAGCCGGCCGAGCAGACCCCCGCATCGATCCTCTACTTGATGAGCCTGATCGCGGATCTGCTGCCCGCCGGTGTGCTCAACGTGGTCAACGGTTTCGGCGTGGAGGCCGGCAAGCCGCTCGCATCGAGCAACCGCATTCGCAAGATCGCCTTCACCGGCGAGACCACCACCGGCCGCCTGATCATGCAGTACGCCTCGGAGAACCTGATCCCGGTCACCCTCGAACTGGGCGGCAAGAGCCCGAATATCTTCTTCGACGACGTTATGAGCGCCGACGACGGTTTCCTGGACCGTGCGCTGGAAGGCTTCTCGATGTTCGCGCTCAACCAGGGCGAGGTCTGCACCTGCCCGAGCCGTGCACTCATCCAGGAGAACATCTACGACGACTTCATCGCGAAGGCTGTGGACCGGGTCGGCCAGATCAAGCAGGGCAATCCGCTCGACACCGAGACGATGATGGGCGCGCAGGCCTCCAATGACCAGTTCGAGAAGATCAGCTCCTACCTCGCCATCGGCAGGGAAGAGGGCGCCAAGGTACTCATCGGTGGTGAGCCCGCCGACCTCGGTGGCGACCTGTCAGGCGGCTACTACATCAAGCCGACCGTGTTCGACGGCCACAACAAGATGCGCATCTTCCAGGAGGAGATCTTCGGGCCGGTGCTCGCGGTGACGACGTTCAAGGACTACGCAGACGCCATCCACATCGCCAATGACACCCTCTACGGCCTCGGCGCCGGTGTGTGGAGCCGTGACGGCGCCACCGCCTACCGTGCTGGCCGCGAGATCCAGGCTGGTCGTGTGTGGACCAACACCTATCACGACTACCCGGCCCACGCCGCCTTCGGTGGCTACAAGCAGTCGGGGATCGGTCGCGAGAACCACCTGATGATGCTCGAGCACTACCAGCAGACCAAGAACCTGCTGGTCGGTTACGCGCAGAATGCCAAGGGCTTCTTCTGATCTGGATCTCACCACAACAGAAAGCAGAGGTGAAAACCCGTGTCGGACCAGCAGGTTCCTGATCGGGTCGTCGCCACAGACACCGCCGTGCAGCTCTTGACGAAACTATCGGAGCTGCACGGCGGTCTCATGATCCACCAGTCGGGTGGATGCTGTGACGGCTCGGCCCCGATGTGTTATCCGGTCGGTGAATACCGGGTCGGCCAGCGCGACGTCCTCGTCGGCGAGATTGAACTGACCGAACCCCTTCCCGCAGTGCGGGTGTGGATCAACGGCGATCAGTTCGAACTGTGGAAACACACGCAATTGATCCTCGACGTGGTTGACGGCCGCGGTGCCGGGTTCAGTCTGGAAGCGCCGGAAGGGGTTCGATTCCTCTCGCGCTCGAGGGCTTTCAGTCCGGAGGAGAACGAGGTGCTCGAGGCCCACCCGCCTCAGACGGGTGCCGCCGTCGGCGCGTGACGGCGGGCGCCGGCTACGGTTCGAACCCCACGAAGGTGGCGGCTTCGGAGACCGACTTGCGCTCGGACACCACGGCATTGGCCGGGAAGGTGTCATCCGGCCAGCCCAGCGCGATGCTCTTCATGATCACCTGGTCGTCGGGGATACCGGCATGTTCTCGCACGACGGGCGACTGCATGATGCCCTGACTGTTGATCACCGCCCCCAGCCCGCGAGACCAGGCTGCGTTCACCAGCGCGGTGGAGACCGCACCGCAATCGAACGGTGTGTCGTCGCTGCCGTCGAGAATGCGGTCGTAGGTCACGATCACACACACCGGGGCATCGAACTGACGGAATCCCCGCAGCACCCAGTCGTGGCGTAGCTCGGTGTTGTCGCGGGCGATACCCATCGCGCCGAACAGCTGCTTCGCAACCTGGACCTGGCGTTCACGGTGGGTGCCGGTGAACTTCTCCGCGCCCGTCCGGAACTCGCGCGAATGGGGTACGCCGGCCAGGTTGCGCTCGGTGTTTCCCGCTCGGATGCGATCGAGCGGTTCTCCGGTGATCACATGAAAATTCCAGGGCTGCGTGTTCATCGATGACGGGGCCCGCATCGCGAGCTCGAGGATCTCTTCGATCAGCTCCCGGGGTACCGGGTCGGGCGTGAACCCACGGATGCTGCGGCGCCCCAGAACCACTTCGTCGTAACCCATCGTCGATCTCTGCTCGGGTGAATCGACCATCACGGCAGTATTCCATGCTCCGCCTCGTCGAGCCACCAACCTCGGATCATGCCGGCCGGCCGGCCCGGTTCCATGTAGTGCTCGGTGCCGAAGCCGACCGGGAACATCTCGACCGGCATCGCCAGGAGTTGTTTGACGTCGCTCTGACTTGCGTGACAGGCGAGGGCCTCACGTTTGGTCATCACGTCGTCCCCGAGGTCCACGGCCCAATGCAATTCGGCTTCCGGTGTGCCGACCGGATTCCCGTCGTCACCGCGCAGATCCGGATCGAAACCCTCCATACCCATCTCTTTGGCGAGGGTGAACAACTGCCGCATCAGATCGCGGTTCATCGTCACCTCGAGGTATCGCGGCGTCCTCGCCGCGAGATCCGCTGCGGCGCGAGTGGTGTGGTGCAGCATGATGTGATCGGGGTGGCCATAACCGCCGTGCCAGTCGTAGCCGACGACGACGTCGGCGTTCTCCTCGTCCAGGATGTCGGCCAGACGACGGGCCGCTTCGCCGAGGTCGGCGCGCGAGAACACACCGTCGGTTTCGTTCTGTGCCCATCCGGTCATGCCGGAGTCGCCGTAACCCAGCCACGCAACTCGGGCCGTGCCCGTGATCGCTGCCGACGCCTCGGCTTCGCCTCGCCGGCGACTCACGACCGTCTCACCGGGCGCGAGATCGTCCGGCACATCGCCGGGATCCCCGTCGGTGCAATAGACGACCACCACACGGTGCCCCTCCCGTGATGCGCGGATCATGCTGCCCGCGGTGCCGGTTCCCTCGTCGTCGGGATGCGCGTGGACGAAGACGATTGTGCTCATGGCTCGTTTCTACAGTGCGGTGACCTCCGGCCAGGTTTTGGCGTCACCGTGGCCGGATCGATTGTGTGAGGGTCGCGTACCTCGTGGTCATCCACCGACGCCGGCGGCTGGACGCGTCGACCAAGTCCGCGACGAAAGGTTGTGTCGCGAACACGAGCAGATCGGTGACGCCGCGCTCTACGGTCGTCGCATGAGTACCACAGCAGTCATCACCGGAGCCGGTCGCGGCATCGGCCGTGCCCTCGCCCGACATCTTGCCGACGTGGGACATCAGGTCGTCGTGACCGATATCGACGGCGACGCTGCCGAACGTGTCGCCGCGGAGATCGGGTGCGGAGCGGTCGGATTCGCCCAGGATGTGCGCGACATCGCGTCGCACCGCATGATCGCCGAGGAAGCCGCAACGCGCGGCACGCTGAAGGTGTGGGTCAACAATGCCGGAGTTCTCTTCGCCGGAGACGCCTGGAAGCAGTCGGACGAGGAGATCGCGACCATCCTCGAGGTCAACGTGCGTGGCGTCATGGCGGGTTCCGCAGCAGCGGTCGCGCAGATGGGCGCCGGTGGAGGGGCGATCCTCAATGTGGCTTCGATCTCGGCGCTCACACCCGTACCGGGCCTGGCCCTCTATGCCGCAACCAAAGCGGCGGTGCTGTCTTACACCACGTCGCTGCAGGGGGACCTGGCCCATGCCGGGATGCCCATCCGGGCCCGGGCACTGTGTCCGGACGTCGTCGGCACCCAGATGGTGACCTCGCATGCCACTGACCCGGGCGCGGCGATGCTGTTCTCCGGCCCGAAGCCCCTCGACGAAGATGCCGTTGCGCGTGCAGGGATGGCCCTGATCGACAGTCGCCAGCTCTTCCGGGTACTGCCGCGTTGGCGCGGCGTTCTGGTGCGTGGCGTCGATGTCGCACCGAGCATCGGACTGCCGATGCTGAGGGTGATGCGGAAGCTCGGCGATCGTCGTCAGGCACGCGCCTGACGACGATCCCGGGGGAGCACCGCTGAGCCCAGCCATTGGCAGGCGGTGAGGGCGATCTCCAGGTTGAGACGATCGTCGTCGAGGGGACGACCACGTGCGTCGATCGCCTTGTCCACGCGGTACTTCACCGTGTTCTTGTGTAAGTGGATCACCTCGGCCGCGGCGACGTAGCTACTGCCGGCCTTCAGGAACGCCAACAGCGTTGCCCGCATCAGGGCCGTGTTCTCATCGTCGGCGGCCAGGCCACCGAGTGTCGATGCGACGAGGTCTCTGGTGGCTTCGAGGTCGCGGGCCAGGAGCGAACACAGCTGAACCCCGGCGTCATCGAAGTCGGTGACCAGGAGGTCACCGGCAATCGATGCGACGACGTGCGCGCGCTGTGCTTCCTGGTGAGTCCTACGGAAACCGACCGTCGCCGAGTGCGGCCGACCGAAGGCCACACCAACGCCAGGGCCGGCATCGGTGATCAGGCGAGTGACGGCGTCACGGTCGATTCGATGACAGTCACGGCTGCGGCCCAGCGGAATCCAGCCCCACGCCAGGCTGCGATCCTGAGGCAGGAACAGCGCGGGACCGTCGGCGTCGACGGCTTCGCCGATGGCCGCAACCAACGACTCCATCCGACGCAGTTCGCTCGGCACGCCGTGCTCGTCGGAGGTCCAGATGACGACGCCTAGGTGGTGCTGCCGAAGGCGGTAGCCGATGGCCGATTCCGCAGTTCCGAGGTCGTGATCGCGGCCGGTGAGAATCGTGGTGAGCATTGCGGTCCGGACGGTGTTGCGATTGGCGAGCCAGCGTTCGCGTTCGGCCTCGTACTCCGCGACGACTTGTTCGGCGATCCGGTCGACGTAGGCGAACGTGGTGGTGCGGAAGGCCTGCGACGCCGCGAAGGCGACGTCCCGATCGCGTTCGGTGGCCGCGACCTCGGCGACCGCCCAATCGAGCACCCGGTTCTGCCCGATGCGATATGCCCGCAGCAGTGCGTTCGCCGAGATCGCACGCTGCGCCAAGCGATGGGCATACTCGATCGCAGCCGGTGGTGGGCGCACATCGTCGACGTGGATGTCGTGCTGGGCGACGTGGAGGAATGTCTCCACATTGCTCTCCGTGCTCGCGCGTAACAGTTCCAGGATGACGTCGTCGCCGCGCAACTCCGGGATCGAGTCGGCGATCTCGGCGTGCAGCGCCCGACCGAGACTCGGCAGTTCGGCTCCCACGGTCTTGGCCACCTCGGCGACCCGTAACGCCGCCAGACGTCGCTGCTCCGGGCTCAGTTCGCCACCCATCGGGTCGTCCTCTCTCCGCATTCTGGTTTGTTCGCAGAACCCAAGACCGTTGCGTCACTCCTGGCTGCCGCCACCTGATGCCTGGTCTCGATGTGAACCCTGCCACAACGATCCGCGGAAAGTTCGTGTCGTGAGCACAATCTTTCGCCTTGCGCTGCTCCATACGCTCGTCGCATCCAACACCCCCGAACGAAGGAATCCAATGGCACCCGATCTCACCGGGCAGACCGCGATCGTCACCGGCGCAGCGCACGGAATCGGACTGGAGATCGCCCGTCAGCTGTCGTCGGCCGGCGCGAGCGTCGTCGTCGCCGACATCGATGAAGCCGCTGCGAAGGAGGCCGCCGGACAACTGACGAACGCGACCGCCATCGCCTGCGATGTCCGCGACGAGGAGCAGGTCAAGAGCCTGGTCGAGTCGACCGTCGCGACCTACGGTGGCCTGCAGGTGATGATCCCGAACGCCGGCATCGCGTCGGTGGCGCCCATCGTGGAGATGGATCTGGCGGCGTGGCGCAAGGTCACCTCGATCAACTTCGACGGGGTCTTCCTTGCCATCCGCTATGCGGCGCCGGCCATCATCGCCAGTGGGGGCGGCAGCATCGTCACCATCGGCTCGGTGACCGCATTGGCCGGCACCCCGCTGGTGTCCTCGTATGCGGCTGCGAAAGCGGGCGTCGTCAATTTGACCAAGACTGCGGCGACCGAGCTCCGCGCATTCGGGGTACGCGTGAACGCTGTTCTGCCCGGGTTCGTGGCCACGCACCTCGTCACCGATCAGGTGCAGGGCTTCGAGACTGCGCTGGGACTGCCGGCGCACGGCTTCGACGCACTGATCGAACAAAAGCAGGGTAGGTACGGCACGGTCGAGGAGATCGCCAAGGCTGTGCTGTTCCTGGCCGGTGACGAGTCGTCGTTCTGCTCCGGATCGGGCCTTGTGCTCGACGGCGGCCTCGACGCCGGATTGTTCTGAGGTGACGACGATGGAACTGCACTATCTGCCCTGGCACCGTCCCGCCGAGCAGTCCGACCGACCGTGCGTTCGCGACGGCCACACCGAATTGACCTATGCGCAGTTCGCCGAGCGGGTCGACGGTGCCGCCGAACAGTTCGCGGATCATGGTGTCGGTCCAGGCTCGGTGGTGGCAGTGATGTTGCCGAACCGCGTCGAATTGCTCGTGTGCCTCGCCGCCGCATGGCGTCTCGGTGCTGCTGCGACGCCGGTCAATCCGGTGTTCACCGCATCGGAGGCGACCTATCAGATCGCCGATGCGGATGCGGCACTCGTGGTACGCGCCAGCGCGGGTGCGCCCGATGGTGGTCGATGGAGCGTGCTCGTCGACGATCTGCGGACAGCCCCGACGAGGTCCGTGCCGGCCCCGGTCACCGCTGTCGGCGACCTGGCGTTGCTGGTCTACACAAGCGGATCGACGGGCCGTCCCAAAGGTGTCGAACTCACCCACCGCAACATCGCCGCGATGGCCGGCTCGATGGTGGAGGCTCTGCGGCTCACCGAGGACGACCATTGCCTGCTGGTGCTGCCGCTGTTTCACGTCAACGCGATCTGCGTCAGCTACCTGGCCACTATGATCGCCGGTGCGCAGCTGTCGGTTCTCGCCAGATTCCATCCGGTGGAGTTTCTCGGTGCGATCGAACGCCTCCGGCCGACCTTCTTCTCCGCGGTACCGACGATTTACGCACACCTCGTCGCACTGCCGTCTGACGTCGCCGCCGACACTTCCTCGGTACGGTTCGCGATCTGCGGGGCGGCACCGGCGTCCGAAGAACTGCTCCGCGCAACCGAACAGCGGTTCGGCTTCCCGCTGATCGAAGGCTATGGCCTCACCGAGGGCACCTGCGCGTCGACGGCGAACCCCGTCGACGGACCACGTAAAGCCGGCACCGTCGGTACGGCCTTGCCCGGCCAGGTGGTGGCCATCATGGACAACGACGGCTCTCTACTGCCCTCCGGGCGGCGTGGTGAGGTTGTGATCAAGGGGCCCAACGTGATGCAGGGGTACCGCAATAGGCCCGATGCCACCGTGGACGCACTCGGTGACGGATGGCTGCACACCGGCGACGTCGGGATCCTGGACGACGATGGCTACCTCCGGTTGGTCGACCGGATCAAGGACATGATCATCCGAGGCGGGGAAAACGTGTACCCCAAAGAGATCGAATCCGTTCTGTACGGCCATCCAGCTGTGCTGGAGGCGGCCGTTGTGGGTGCGCCGCACCCGATCTATGGCGAGGTCCCCGTCGCCTACGTCGCGCTCCACCCGGAGCGATCGGTCACCGAGACCGAACTTCGCGACATGTGCACACAGCATCTGACCAAGATCAAGGTGCCGGTCTCGATAACCATCACGGGCGCCTTACCCAAGAACCCGGTCGGCAAGATCGACAAGCCCGGGCTGCGGGCCGGCCTTGCCCAAAAGCCCGCACAGCAAGGAGTTTGACATGGGGTTCATCAAACCTTCTCCACAGCCGATGGAACCCTCGGATTTCGTGCGACTTCCGCTGCGCGACCGCATGAGGATTCTGAGTACCCACTGGGTCGACGACGGGTTCGGTACGCCACGCGTCCTGCACGTCGTGTACATCGCGAAGATGCTGGGACTGTACTTCGCTGTCGGGCTGGCGATCACCGCGTGGACCACGCAGTACGTGCACTTCACCGACCCGGCGAGCTGGTTCGACAACATCGTCGTCTACCAGAAGCTCGCCGTCTGGTTGATGCTCCTGGAGGTGCTAGGGCTCGCAGGTGCTTTCGGCCCGCTGTGCGGCCACTTCACCCCCATGCTGGGAAATGTCCGGTACTGGATTCGGCCCGGCACCGTTCGGATGGCGCCGTGGGGACGGCACGTGCCCGGCACCGGCGGCGACACCCGCACCGTCATCGATGTCGTCCTGTTCCTCGCAGTCGTGGCGAGCCTGGTCTATCCGTTGGTGGTCACCGCGCAGCCGGTGCAGTTCCTACCGGCCGGCACGGGTCCGCAGGAGCTGGTGCCGCCGGTGGCGTTCATCCCGATCCTGGTCACCATGACGTTGATGGGATTGCGCGACAAGGTCGTCTTCCTGGCGGCTCGCTCTGAGCAGTATCTGCCGATAATGTTGTTCTCCGCCATCTTCGGGGCGATGGTCCTCGGAGATGGGGCGGACGCGGCCAACTTCGTGGATCTGGTCGTGGTCTTCAAGATCATCATCTGTGTCGTCTGGATCGGAGCAGGGGTCTCCAAGCTCGGCGAGCACTTCATCAACGTCGTGCCACCGATGGTCTCAAACAGTCCGGGACAGTTCCGCTTCGTCAAGCGGCTCTTCTACCGCGACAGCCCCGACGACATCCGGCCCAGCAAGGTTGCCTGGTTCATGGCCCACATCGCCGGTACCACCGTCGAGATCGCGATTCCGCTGGTCCTGCTGCTTACCACCAACACCACGATCGCGGTCATCGGCGCGGTGATCATCGTGGCATTCCACATCTACATCACCTCGACCTTCCCGCTAGCGGTGCCGCTGGAATGGAATGTGTACTTCGGCTATATCGCCCTGGTGCTGTGGGTCGGGTTCGACGCCTCGGTCTACAACATCTGGAACTTCTCGCAGCCCTGGCTGCTGATACCGGTCTTCGCGATCCTCTGCTTCGGTCCGGTGCTCGGCAACCTGCGGCCCGACCTCGTCTCGTTCCTTCCGTCGATGCGGCAGTACGCGGGCAACTGGGCGTCGGCGATCTGGTCGATGAAGCCGGGTGTGGAAGAGCGGCTCAACGAACTCCCCCTGGTAGAGAACCAGATCGACCAGCTGCAGCGGATGCTTCCCACACCGTATGAGCGGCACGACGCGGAAATGACTCTGCAGAAGGCCGTCGCCTGGCGCTCGATGCACAGCCAGGGACGCGGCTTGTTGTCGGTCCTCTACGAGCACCTCGAGGACATCGACACGCGGACGACCCGGGAAGGCGAGTTCATGTGCAACACCATCCTGGGCTGGAACTTCGGCGACGGACACCTGCACGACGAACGGCTCATCGCGGCGATCCAGCGGCGTCTGAACCTCGCGCCCGGCGACCTTGTGGTCGCCTACTGCGAGTCGCAGGCCACACCGTGGAGCAATCCGGCGCAGGAGTATCGCGTCATAGACGCCGCACTCGGCGTCGTGGAACGCGGTACCTGGAATGTGAGCGATTGCGTGAAGGAACAGCCGTGGCTGCCGAACGGTCCGGTGCGGCTTCAGGTTACGTGGACGGCAGACGGCTTCTGCCGACAGGAAACCCTGACCCACGGCAAGGGTGCGGTGGCATGACGAACGCAGTCGTCGTCGGCAGCGGACCCAATGGGCTCGCTGCCGGCATCCGGCTGGCTCAGGCCGGCGTCGACGTCACGGTGTTCGAGGCGCATGACCGTCCCGGCGGTGGTACGCGGACCAGCGAACCGACCGTCCCCGGAGTACTGCACGACGACTGTGCCGCCTTCCACCCGACCGGCGTCGCGTCACCGTTCTTCAGGTCGTTGAATCTGGAGCGGCACGGATTGCGTTGGCGTTGGCCGGAGTTCGATCTGGCCCATCCGCTCGACAACGGACACGCAGGCCTCGCCACGCGGGATCGCGCGGAGACCGCACGTTCACTCGGGGTAGATGCCCGCTCCTGGGACCGGCTCTTCTCGGGCGCGACGACACACTTCGACGAGCTGATCGGGGAGGTGTTCCGGCCTCTGGCGCACCTTCCGCGACATCCGGTCACGCTCGGGCGGTTCGGATTACATGCGGTGCAACCCGCGACGTGGACAGCCTGCCGGTTCACCGACGATCCGGCGCGGGCACTGTTCACCGGTGTCGCCGCGCATGCGTTCGGCCGGCTCGACACCCCGCTCAGCAGTTCGGTGGGCCTGATGCTGACCGCCGCCGCGCACGCCGTCGGCTGGCCCGTCGCCGAGGGTGGGAGCGAACGCATCACCGATGCACTGCTCGCGGAGCTGGCGGCGCTGGGCGGCAAGGTGATCACCGGCATCCGGGTCACCTCGCTGGACCAGTTGCGTGACCTGACCGGCCGGCGACCCGATGCGGTCGTGCTCGACACGTCCCCGCACGCCGCGGCGCGGATCGTCGGTGATGAGATGCCCGATCGGGTTCGGCGGGCAGTGGGCCGTTACCGATACGGCCCGGCCGCGTTCAAGGTCGACATCGCGATCGACGGTCACATCCCGTGGACCAACGGTGACTGCGCCCGGGCGGGCACGCTCCATCTCGGTGGGACCGCTCGCGAGATCGTGGCGGCAGAACGCGACACGGTCCGCGGCCGAATGTCGAAGCGCCCCTTCGTGCTGGTGGGTCAGCAGTACATCGCTGACAGCAGCCGATCCAACGGCTCGATCAATCCTATCTATGCGTATGCGCACGTTCCGCATGGCTATGCCGGCGATGCGACGGAGGCCATCATCGGCCAGATCGAGCGCTTCGCGCCGGGGTTCCGGGAGCGGATCATCGCGACGTCGACTCGTGGTCCGGCAGCGCTGGAGAAGTACAACGCCAACTACGTCGGCGGCGACATCAGCGCCGGTGCGAACACCGCCCGGCAGATCGCCTTTCGGCCGCGGATGACGACGAACCCGTACGCTCTAGGCGTTCGCGGAGTCGTCCTGTGCTCGTCGGCGACACCACCGGGGGCGGGCGTGCACGGAATGGGTGGCTTCCACGCTGCACAGGCGGTGCTGGCCCGGATGTGACTGCCGTGTTCGGCCGTCATCCGGCCAAGCCTTCCTCGCAGTCCTTTCCGGTGTCTGACCTGCGTCGACGAATGTTGTCGGTGGGTGCGGTTAGTTTGGTGTCATGACTTCGAGCGCGCCGGCGTTGGCCCAGATGGCCGATGATGAGCGGCATTGCGCTACCGAGTTGGTCGAGGTGCTTCATCATTGCAACGCGGTGCGCGCGGCCGCCGATTATCGGATGTTGCAGGCGGTCAGCCTGATTCATGATGAACGTGAACAGGACCATCTGGTGCGGTTGGCGGCGGCGTTGGGTGAGCAGTCGACGTCGCTGGCCACTTTGGAACGTTTGGCCAAGCGTGCGGCGGCCGGGGAGGATCCCCGCGCCCAGTACGGGCCGACCGGGTTGGAGATGGCGATCGCCGAGGTCGGTGCGGCGTTGACGGTGCCCCCGGCCCGGGCGCGGGAGTTGATCGAGGCCGGCAGCGTGTTACGGCATCAGTTGCCGTTCACCGGCGCCACCCTCGTCGCCGGACGGATCGACCTACCGCGGTTTCTGGTGGTGGTACGGCGCACCGTGTTGGCCGATCCCGCGAAGTTCGCCGTGTTGGATACCGAGATCGCTGCGGCCATCGAGTCACGCGAACCGATGTCGATGACCCGGTTCACCACGATGATCGACAAGATCATCGCGAAGATCGATCCGGCCGCGGTGCGGCGTCGCCGTGAGCAGGTCGACACCGACCGCAACATCAGTGTGCGCCCCGACCGCCACACCCCGGGCCAATCGCGTATCGGGGGTGTGTTGCCCGCCGAGCAGGCCGCGGCCATCGATGCCCGACTCCAAGCGATGGCCGCCTCGGTGCATCCCGACGATCCACGCACCGCCGCTCAACGCCGCGCCGACGCGTTGGTCGCTTTGGCCGATGGTGCCGCCCGTCTGGACTGCCGGTGCGAAGTCTGCACCACCACCGCCGGCGCCGACGATGACAGCGCCGCCGGCGAGGAACGCGACGGACCCGACGCATCACCCGACACCGGCAGCGACGCCACCGGCACCGACGCCTCCGACGTGACCGCGTCTGACACCAACGTGAATGGTGCGGCCGAGGTCCGCGACAAGCAGGGCGAGGCTGTTACCGATGCCGAGAACGGTGCCGGCGCCGAGACCGTCACGTCGGACTGTGCGCCGCGTCCAACGTTTCACATCGTGGTCAACCTGAGCACCCTGCTCGGTCACGATGATGATCCGGCCTTCCTCGACGGGCACGGTGTCATCGATGCCGACACCGCCCGCGCATTGTTGGCCGAGGCCAAACGCTGCTACGTCACACCCGACACCACCAACCTCGCACAAACCGACCGCTACGCGCCGTCGAAAAAACTCGCCGACCTCATCCGGGCCGGCGAGCTGTGTTGCAGCTTTCCCGGCTGCAACAACCGCGCCTATCACGCCGATGTCGACCATTCGGTCCCACACGC